>RGVZ01000561.1 GCA_010029825.1 bacterium
CCCATCGCGGGAAGTTGGATGCCGATCACGACCGGGGTATTATTCGGATCCGAGGGACGGCAATTAGCATACGGCAACGGTACCTGGGTGGCGTGTGGTAGTTCAGGAACCTTACTCGCCTATTCTACCTCTCGCATCCCCCACAGCAGTAGCTGGGTGTCAATGAAAGGACCAACCCCGTCGTCATCCGGCGAAATCATGAACAACATCAGTTTCAATCCTGCGACGAATACGTGGTATTTCACCGGAGATATCGGCAGTAATTGTATGTTTTATTCTACGGCGACTCCTCCTGTTCCGGCGACGTGGATAGGTGTCCCGCGCAATGCCAGCACATTTACGACACAAGCATTCGGCGCCGTGGGTATCACCACACCGGCGTTTACATCCCCCGTAAATGTCGCGCGCCTGGATAATAAAGTGACCTTCCCGGCGAATCGGATGCTCGCAGTGGGGGGTGGCGGCGCCGATGTTCTCGCACGGTCCGCGAACACCCCCACCCCCGCGATGACCAGCACGATTTCTTATTCGGATGATGACGGGGTGACGTGGCAGATGGTGCCTGGCGGCGCTACAAACGCGATGTTCTCATCCGCCGCGGATATCTCCGCCGGCGTGTCATTTGGGGTCGGCGGGTCACGCGGGGCAAATGCGGTGGCGTGGAACGGCGAAAAATGGGTGGCAGCAGGCAATGGACGCACGCATTCACTGGCATTTTCGGATGATGGCGGAATGACATGGTCGGGGATTACGGGGAAATCCATCTTTTCAGTAGAGGCTCGCGACGTCGCGTGGAATGGCCGGATGTGGGTGGCGGTAGGGCGTGGTATCAATTTTTCCACCGCGTATTCTTATGACGGCGTGACGTGGATGGGTCCAGTGACTGACGATGTTTCCGGGACTCCAATAAATGTGTTTTCGCTTGATATTGCGGGACCGAGCGCGGCGATGAGCGACATCTCGGGCGGTGGAAACCACGTTATTTGGACGGGGAAGATGTGGGTGGCGACGGGCACACGGACCTTGATTGCGGGGTCGTCGCCTGCGGCATACTATACAGTGGCTTATTCGTTGGACGGGAAGTCGTGGACGGGAGTGCCGGAAAGTGGTGCGACGAGCACGGGATTTGATATCTATGCGCACGGGGTGGCGTGGAATGGTCGGAACTTCGTTGCCACGGGGCGCGGAACGGTAAATACACTGGCGTATTTCACGGACGCGTCGGTGACAACGACGCCATCGACGTGGCAAGGACTGGGGAACTCCGTGTTCTCGATATGGGGACGCGGAGTGACATGGGGTGCGCGACGATGGATGGCGACGGGGCGCGGGACGAACACGGTGGCGTATTCTACCAATGGGCGCAACTGGCAGGGATGCGGCGCGAATGTGTTTAAACCCTTGCGCCGGTTTATGGCGATGGGAGATACAGGGTTGTATACGACGGTTTCCAGTGGACAACCCCAGCGCGGAGTCGCGTTTACATACTCGGATGATGGTGTTACGTGGGATGCGCCGGTGGTGAATCAGGCGGTGGAGTTCAGCAGGCCTCTTGGCGGCGCAA
>RGVZ01000562.1 GCA_010029825.1 bacterium
TTTGGCAACGCCGTCTTCAGGGCGGCATACACGTCGTCGGTCGCGGTGGCAGTGGCCGCCGGGTCGAAGAACTGAAGCAAATTGCCTGTGTACTCCGGGAAGAGATCGATCTCACCGGCAAGCAGCGCGGGAACATACACGTCGCGCTGTCCGAGTGAGAACTGGCGGTCAACCGTGAAGCCGCCGTCTTCGAGAACCTGCGCGTAGGCCTCGGCGATGATTTCGTTCGAGTAATAGGCTTGCGAGCCAATCACGATGGGCTTTGACGTGGTGTCGGTTGCGGGGGCGCATCCAGCCACCCCAAGAACGACGCCGACGCTGACCAGGGCGGCTATCGATGTGGCGGCAATTCGGGTGAGTTTCATTTCTTCTCCATTAGCTGTGTTTCTTCAAACTTAGCCCCCGCGCGCTTTTGCAGTGAACCGAGAATGCGATCCCCCAGAACAGTCAGCACAATGATGATGGCCGCACTCGCCACAACCTGCGGAAAATGTCTCAGAGCTAAACCCTGAACGATTCCGAAACCCAAGCCGCCAAGACCCACCAGGGGCGCGATCACCACGGTGGCAAAAACTTGAATGTACGCGATACGCACTCCCCCAATGCTGGACGCGAGCGAGAGCGGCACCTCGACGTGACGAACCACCTGCCACGTCGTCATTCCTTGGGCCCTCGCCGCATCCCGGATGGACGAGGGGATAGTCGTGACGCCCGAGTGCACTCCCGCCAAAATGGGTGGCACGGCAATCACCACGAGTGCAAGAACAACCGCGAGATCACGAAACTGCACACCGATGAACAATACGAGTGCAAACAGCAGCCCCATCGTGGGGATCGACCGCGACAACGAGCCTGCCCCGAGCACCGCGAATTCTCCGCGACCGGTGTGCCCCGTCACGAGACCGACAGGCACGGCAATGAGCGCAGCGACGGCAAGTGCAACGAAGGTGAGTGCGAGGTGCTCGGCTAGAAGATTCCACAAGCCATAACGACCATCCCAATTGGCGGGATTAGTCAGCCAGGCAAACGTCTCCTCGGCGCTAAACAAGGGCTGACCTCGTGCGTCGCCAGGGAGCCAACACTCGGCCCAACAGCCACAGACCGAAATCCAGCAACAGAGACAGCACCAAAATCGTCAGGATGCCGGAGACGACTTCTTCCGGAATCTTGCGTTGGAAACCGTCGACAAAGAGGTAGCCGAGATTGCGCACACCCACGACCGCGGCAATCGACGCGATCGAGAGTGTGCTCGCCGTCGCCACGCGTAAGCCCGCGACCAGTCCGGGAATCGCAAGAGGCAACTCAACGTGAAAGAACACCTGACGTGCGTTCATGCCGAGCGCGCTCGCACTCACCCGCGAGGCGGAGGGAACCTGGGCGAACGCGTCCCGAGCAGAGAAGTAAAACGATGAAATGACATACACGGTCAGCGCAACGACGACGTTGGTCGGACCGATAAAGCTCGTGCCAAGAATCACCGGCAGTGTGACAAAAAGAGCCAAGGAGGGAATGGCATAAATCGACCCGAGAATGCCCTGTGTCGCACCCGCGAACCGGGTCG
>RGVZ01000563.1 GCA_010029825.1 bacterium
GAAATCTGGGTTCCGGAGCAATATCGGAAGAATCTTGAATCGCGGCTGGCTGATCTCGGGCGTTACCGGATTCGAGTTCGTCCCGAGCGGAGTTCTGGCAATGAGGTCGAGCGGTATTCCCGGGCTCAAATGGTGGTCGTGAGGAAAGGCGATACTCTGAAAAGTATTGCTTCCAGGAGAGGACTCTCGGTAGCGTATCTCAAACGGGTGAATGGATTGAAAAGCTCGATGATCCTCCCGGGGCAGCGACTGAAGGTTTCGGCCCGGAGCTATCATCAGAATCGAGTTCATCCCCGGAAGGGAAAGCGCAGAAGGATCTAGCGCAAACAAGAGTGTGCAGCACAAGAACCCTGTGCAGAAGAAACTTGAGATGATGGGATCAAAAAGCCAAACCAGCAAACCGTTTTCATGGAAGGGGTGGACCGGCATTGCGCTCGCACTCCTGGGCTCGTCCCATGCTGCGGCCGAGTCTACGGGAAGAACCCGGGCCGAGGTGAATCAGGAAGTCGTTCGAACCTATGCCGACGTGCTGCATTCGGTCGACCGCGCATCCCTCGTCGACGCGCTTGCAAGCGGTGATCCAAGTTCGCGAAAACACGAACGACTCGACTGCTTCGTGCAAATGAACCTCACCTCAGACGGAGGCCGGGGTGGGGCATCGGATGAGTCCGACATGCTCGCTCTCGCGGACCGCGTATCGAGTGAGGAATCGCTCAATCTGTTGGGCATCATGGCCGTAGCCCCCCTCGATGAAGAACCCGCGTCGGCTTTTGCTCGTGTGCACGCAGCCAGTGAGCGACTCGCTCAGGTTCATCCGGCGGCTCGGTCGATTTCAATGGGGATGTCGCACGACTTTCGGCAGGCCATTGCTCATGGCGCGACACACCTTCGTATCGGCACGGCAATAACGGGTTCTCGCCCGATACAGGGTTAGCCTGACAGCGTAGTTCTGTATCCAGTGGAGGAATCTCATGGCGAACCCGATCAAAAAGACGATGGTCTTTCTCGGCCTTGCAGACGAAGAGGGCTACGAGGATTACCCGGTGGCACCGCATGAGCGCCAGGCAACAGGAGTTTCTCCGCGCGGGGCCCAGGTAACTCCCATGCGTCCGTCTCGTGCCCCGAAAGGGAGCCCGGTCATGAATGAACTCAATGAAATCGTGACGGTCCGACCCAAGGTCTATGCCGATGCACGAGTGATCGCCGAAAATTTCCGAGACGGAATCCCGGTCATCATGGACCTGTCCTCGATGAATGACCATGACGCCAAGCGGCTCATCGATTTTGCGAGCGGCCTCAGTCAGGGTCTGCGAGGTTCCATCGAGCGCGTGACGAGCAAAGTTTTCTTGCTATCGCCCGAGAGTGTGACCGTCTCCGGCGACGAGCCGGCAAACACGGGTGAAGTCGACAGCACGTTCTTTAGCTAGTCTCGCTTGCCCATACTGTTGTCATCGTGACTATCGTTTCGTGGCTTGCCACGGCCATTTACTATGTCCTCCTTATTTTCACGTTCTTCATGTGGGGCAGGCTCATCGTCGACTTTGTTCTTGTCTTGAGGCG
>RGVZ01000564.1 GCA_010029825.1 bacterium
AATGGGTTAACTCAGTATTTGTAAAAGATAACCTAATCATAAGTGGTTCCGATGATAGAACTATTAGGATAACACCGATTAGTCTTTTCCCGGAAGAACTATCGGTGTTTCAATCGGTAGTAGATTCTTATGCACCACATCTTGATCGCGAAATCTTGCTGTATTTCAAAGGTTCCTATTGACGTTGGCGACACTTCAGAAAATTTTGGGATTGCAGTTTCGTTGGGATGCTTTTGTTCTGGTATACAGACAGAAATAAGATTTGTATTGAATGGAGTCTATTTTTCATCTGTCTCAATTGATGATTCTTTTAGAGATAAACAAACCGAGTCCAGTTCCTCCTCCGCCTTGGATTTGATGTGGGCCTTGTAGGTTGCACTACAGTTTTCCACGAACTTCCGTAGTGCCTCGAATCCATCGCGGTGGTGAATGGCGACATCCTGTTCCGGTCGCAGGACGGCATCCGTTCGCTCATGGTCGCCCGCCGCGATTTCACCGACTGGGGCCAGACGCCGATCAGCCGGCAGGTTGGACGCGCCCTGAAGTACGACACGCTCAGCCGGCTCGGTGCGGCGTCGGCAGTGAACTTCGACAACCGATTCCTGCTCACGATCCAGCCGCAGCAGGACCAGACGCACGGCACCTACCACCGCGGGCTCGTCGCGCTGGACTACGACTTGGTTTCCGGCATGGGCACGAAACTGTCGCCGGCATGGGAGGGTGTGTGGACCGGCCTGAACATCCTGCGCGTGCTCACCGTGCGCGTGGACAACGTGGACCGCTGCTACGTGTTTGCCCTGTCGGACGAGAAGAAAATCGAACTGTGGGAAATCACCCGGGGCGACCGGTTCGACCACGACGGCACGGACGACGTTCGCATCCAGTGGGCCATCGAGACCCGTTCCACGACGTTCACCAAGCCGTTTGATGCCAAGCGGCTGGAGGCCATGGACCAGTGGTACGACCAGCTCACCGGGCAACTCGACGTGACGGCCCGCTTCCGTCCGAACCTTTCCGAATGCTGGACGCCGTGGGCGACGTACGAGGACTGCGCCCAGTACCGGAACTGCGAGGCTCCGGCGCCGGGGACGTGTCAGACCCCGCAGTATTTCCGGTCGCAGTCTCGGGCACGCATGGCGTTCACCCGGCCGCCCGACGTGACGGACTCCCAAACTGGACGCTTTACGCGGATCGGTTACGAGTTCCAAATCCGCATGGAACTGACGGGGTACGCCCGTCTCCAGCGGTTGCAGTTCGTGGCCAACGCGGAACAGGACGACATGTACGGCGACATCTCCAAGACCCAGTGTATCACGGCACCTGAAGGCAACTGCGCCAGCGGTGACTGCAACGCGCTGACCTGTTGCGACCCGGACGACTTCACATACTCGATCTAGCCATGGCCGCCGTCATCACACTCGTTCCGGGAATCCTACCACCGCCCGCTTGCTACGCCACCGAGCAGGAGCGGTACAACGCCTACATCGCGGCCACGACGGCAATCCTCACCGGAGGAATTCAGTGGCAGGCGTCTCAAGCGGCACCGTCCGACCTGACGC
>RGVZ01000565.1 GCA_010029825.1 bacterium
ACTATTTTTAAAAATAGTAAAAATAAGTACTTAAAAGAAAATAATGTTTACTATTTTTCACAAATCTTAGATTTGTTTATTATATTTTAATTTATTTAAAATACAATATTGAATATCTTCTTCTTTTAATGGATCTATATTACCATCTTTATTTTCACTCCCAATAATTATTTTTTCTTTAAATGATTTAAAAACAAGATTAGAATTCGGCCATAAAATATTATTAAACTTATTTTTAATTAAAAGTATACCATTTGTTTGTTGTATTTGTTTTTGAGCAACTATACTTATTTTAGGTTTTTTATTTTCTTCTTCTAATTCTTTTAATCGTTTTTTTTCTTTTTGCAATTCAGTATATTCTTTTGGATTTTGTATTTTAAAATTATATGTTGTATGTTTTTCACAAAATTCTGAATCATTAATAGTTGGATGACCACATGGTAAAAATCTTCTTACACCACTTTTAATAATAAAAGGACAAACTTTTGAGTTAAGATTTAAATTTTTGGTTTTAATAGACTCAGGTAAAATAGAGTATAAAAATTGAAAATCGTCTTTTAAATGATACTCATTACTGTTTTTACTATTATGAAAATCTTTTAAAAAGTAAATTAAATCCATATTATATCTTTAAATTGTAAATATTAATTAAAGATATAAATAAAGTAAAAAAATCAATTAAAAATAATATCTATTCACATATACAAATGACATCCATACAAGGAACAGATACAGCATATGCATCTATTGATGGTAATTATTTAGCATTAGCACCGGAATGTAGTGATACTATTTTTGGCACAAATATTAATTATTGTAATTTAGTAAAAGCAGGTACAAATCCCTATGGATTTATGAAAGGTTTATTTGTAGATGGTAATGAAGAAGATCCAGAAGTATTAAAGCAATATGCAACATTAAAGTATAATTTTAATCAAAATTTATCAAAAAGTATACCATTAGTACAAAAAGCACCAAAAACAATATATGATTTATTACATACTATTCCACAAGTTAGTGAAATATTAAAAATTGTAGATATGACAGATTTTTCTCGTTATTTAATTAATACTCCATATGGAGCAACATTTATAGCTCCTTCTAATAATTTTTTAAAGAAAGCAAAAAGTGAATGGTTAAAAACAAAAAATAAAGGTGTATTAAAATCACTTTTAATGGCACATTTATTAGATTATGTTTTATCCCCAAAAAGTATAGAAAATCGTTTATTACGTGTATATACTCATAATCCAGCATTTTGGTTTACAGCTGATGGTACTGGAAAAATAGTTAATTATTTAAATTTTTATCAAGAACCAACTACATTATTAAATGACGAATATAGTTTAAAATATGATCGTTTTAAAGTTATTGGTACATATATGACTGACAATGGTATACTTTATATTATTGATGGTATGTTTACTCCAGATATTATTAATTATTCAACATACTAAATAAAAGAACTTTTTTATCATTTTTACAAATCTTAGATTTGGTTATTTATTTTTATACTAATTTTTTTTAATTATTTTAAAATAATT
>RGVZ01000566.1 GCA_010029825.1 bacterium
TGTTTTTCTCCCCCCGGGGGGCCGCGCGCGGGGCCGCGATGCAACTAGTTGCATCATAGGATGACAGCGCAGAGTGAGTCAGCTGCTATGGCCTCGCGGGCAGCCTCCTCGAGGTCGCGGTTAGTTGAGACCACCGCAGAATGGTCGCGGGCCCAGTCGGAGATAGCGTAGACGTCTTCTGGATCGAAGCCCGCTACAGCTGCCACGTCGGAAGCCTTGACGATGGTGACGTGGGGACCGCGGGAGATCGGGGTGACGAAGGTCTTCGGAATGTTTCTTGGGATTGCTCTGGGCTTCATGTTCTCGATTGTACTTCCAGGCTTGTGAGTTGTTTACTCGAAATCGAGGTCTTCCGGCTCCACGCCGACGCCTGCATCGAAGTCCACCTCTTCCTCCTCCTCGTCGTCGTCGTCTTCGAGATCTTCGTCCTCGAGGAGCTCGTTGCTCTCCGCGAGGTCCCGGACGTCGTCCTCCGACATGTACCCCAGCGCCAACCGGGCGAGGAGCGCGGGGTCCAGAGCTCCTTCTTCCATCATCTCGAGCAACTTGTTGGTTACCTTGCGTGCCATGTGTCTACATTATCCTTTCAGTTCGAAGTTTTCACGACTCAGGAGAACATCTCTGATTTGCGACGGTTGTCCTTGGGTCGACGGAGACGGCGGTCACGCAGCTTCGTCGTCTTGGGGAGCTTGACCATTGCAGCGGCGGTGTGATTCCTCGTCTTCATGTGTTTAATCTATCACACACCTCCCGACTTTTCACGAATCATTTGAGCATGCGATCCACAGCGGCTCGCAGGCGTCCCAGGAGATGCAGTCAGGCGCACAGGTCTCACACTTCTCCACACCTTCGGCGATGCCCTGGGAATCCGGGCAGACAGGACCGTCGCCTTCTTCCCAACACAGCCGGCAGTCGTCCAGCGGACCGCATCCCTCAGAGAGGGCGACAGCGACACCCAGTGACGCACAGAGCAATCCACGAAAAAGACGTCTATGTTTCATCGGACTTTTTCTCCCAGTTTTCCTTGACCCACTGTATGGCGGCATGGAGCCTTCGGTCGTCGTAGAAAGGGTCGAGTGGTTCGCCTGTGAGGCGCTGTTCGAGGTCGGGCCGATGAACACGCAGTGTGTTCATGAAGCGTTGACCCTTGCGCTGGTAGATTTCGGGTTTGAGTGCGGTGTTGAGGAACTCGTGAAGTTTCATGGTGGTTTCCTATGCAGCGAAGGCGGAGACGAGGAGCCAGCCAAGGCGGCGGTGCCAGAAGCCTGCGTCCTCGTCGAAGAGGGGACCACAGACGTCGAGGATCATCTGCGGCTCCTCCTGCGAGAGCTGACCGCGGAGCTCATCGATCCACGCTGCTTGATCCTCGTCCTCGCGTGCTGCCTTGAATTGCTCGATGTAGGTCTGGATGTCCATGTCAGTCTCCGGTTTGGATGATGTCGCCGTAGAGGTAGACGGTGCGCATCCCATCCTTATCCTCAAAGGTGGGCTTTTGCATCGGCCTGTGGTTGAAGACGTAACCCAACTTCTT
>RGVZ01000567.1 GCA_010029825.1 bacterium
CGGGCGATTGCTCAAGCACCGCTTGAAGTTCACGGTGCAACAGACGCCGAGGCGAAAATCATCCGGGCCGTCAAAGAAGCGCCGAGTCATTTGCTCCCGCAGAACCACCCTGAATTCGTGGTCCTCTACCACCGGAAAGACGGACCTTCGGAGTTCATCCTCAGATCCGTGTGGATCAGCGGCCACCCTACAGCCCAGAAAACTGCTCGGCAGCTTTCGATGCGGCCATCGCTGACGGCTGGCAGGCGATCATTTTCGACAGCGCCTCGCTTGAGCATGACGGAGAGGGCGGCCTGCTGGAAATGGCCGAACTCGAGGTCGAGCGTCTGGAGGCCGAGGCGGCTAAACGAGGCCGGGACAACCGGGCCGTGTCGCAACAAAAGTGGACGATGCCAAAGCTGCGGCACCGTCGCTGGCTTAACCATATTACCGGCCTTCCTGCGCACGTCATTTTGACGTTTCGGCAGGTGCTGACGACCGATTTTTCGGCAAAACCGCCAACGACGATCCTGAGCGAAGTCTGCGAAAAAAACACCAAATTCGCGCTGGAGCTGCACGTTGCTTTCGGAGCCGATCACAAGGCGACCTGGACAAGGGTTCCCGAACCGTTTCGCCCGTTCGTCAAACAAAACGCACCCGTTACCGTCGAGATCGGTGCGGCCATCGCTGGCGGGCTCGGTCCTGTTTCGTCGGCCAAACCCGAGCCTGCACCAATCCAGTCGAGGCCAATCTCGGTGGCCGCGCCGGTCGCAGCTTCGCCCGACATGGTCAGGCTGGTCCGCGATTGGATGGCGCGGGAATACCTCGAGGAAGACGAACTCTCCGAGGCATTCGCCCGCCTCGGCAAAACGCTGACCTGGTCGGTCGCCCAGTGCGACTGGCTTCTGTCTGACGCCGGGCAGCGCAAGATCCTCTCTTTGATTGAAAAAGACCAACCGCTTATCTGAAGATGACCACACGCGAAACAATTGAATGGATCTCAGCCTTCGACGAAAAGCCGGACGCTGAAATGAAGGTCGTCGTTCTCGATGACCTTGATGACCTTTGGTTGGGTTTTTGGGACGGAGCCGAATGGTGGATCTACGCCGATACCGGAGCCGTTACGGTTTCATCGGACGGCGGCGGCATCATGGCGTGGGCGGCTGTGGAGGGGCCACGCAATGCCTGACATCGACGATCCCAACGACGAATACCCAGCCGGGTCGAACCTCGACTGGTTGGAGCGGAATTACCCGTCGCTGCTCTACATGCTGATCGACGAGCCTTGCAAAAGGTGCGAATCCGGCATCTACCGACTGCACCACGGTGACGGCATTGAAACGCCGAACGCTTGGGTCATGTGCGACAGGTGCGACCATGTCAAATTGGGCCGATGAAAAGCCAATCAATTACGATCCCGGGCCAACCAGTTCCGCAGAAGCGCCACCGATCTGTTCGAGTCGGTGGCGGGCTGAGAAGCTATGACCCAAGCGCAGCGGAGAAGCGGCGGTTCGCCGATCTGGCGATTGCGGACGGACTGCTGACCTGGCA
>RGVZ01000568.1 GCA_010029825.1 bacterium
GCCTATGAGACCGATGCAGACTCTTGGGGATCCGCTCTTTTTCTGTTTTTCCAAAACTGGACGACCAGGAAAAACGCGGGGTCGGTTGAGATCTACGAACATTCCTAATCCGGCCTCGATTGGAGAAATTTCCGGGGAAAGATCCTGCCCGTTGAGAGGAAGGCCGGCTTCGAGGCGAAGGCTGTCGCGTGAACCCAAACCGCAAGGCAGAAGACCCAAGGGCTTGCCTGCTTCCAAAAGTGCAGCCCAGATTTTTAGTCCTGTTGGGATATCGGAAAAGATCTCGTAGCCATTTTCCCCCGTGTAACCAGTGGTCGCAATCAGGACATTCGCTCCAAAAAGGGTGAACTTGGCGATGTGATTTCTGGGGGGGAGAGAGGCGCCTTGAAGTATCTTGCTAAGAATGGCGGATGCTTGAGGACCTTGAAGAGCTATTCCAACTGCACTACCTGGATTTCCGGAAAAGCGGACATCTGCGGTTTCCTGCTTTTTTAGGCTCATGCATGGGCAGGATGCCCGCGCTGCCTTCCAAGACCCGCGCACCCCTGCTCCCTTCCGCGAGCGAGAACGCGGCCAGTTTGCCGGTTGATTCTCGCACGAAAGTATTTACAAGAGCCGGTTGCATTAATTAGCATGCCGTAGCCATCACACCCACTGCCTCCACCCTTCCTCATGAACACCAACCGTCACCGCGCCCGCGCTCTCGCCGCCCTGCTCTTCGCACTCTTCGCCTTGGCCGGCACGGGCTTGTCGGCCGCTGGGGTGACGATTGCGGAATCGGGCGGCACCACGATTGTGGCCGAACTCGGGGCCACGGATTCCTATTCGGTGGTCCTCGACACCGCGCCCACCTCGGCGGTGACGATCACGTTGAACTCTGGGAGTCAGTTGACCGTTGCTCCCGCGTCGCTGGTCTTTACGACCGCGAATTGGAACGTCCCTCAGACGGTGAGCGTCTCTGCGGTGAACGATCTCACGCCGGAAGGCTCACACACCGGTACGATCACGCACGGCGCTGCGAGTGCGGACGCTCAATACAACGGACTCAGCATTGCCAGCGTCCAGGCCACGATTGCGGACAATGACACGGCCGTGGCCAAGAACGAGGTGATCAGCATTCCATCTTCAGGCACGGCCACGCCATACCCCTCCACGCTCACTGTCAGCGGCATGACTGCGGCGGTGACCAACGTGAGGGTGAGCCTCAACGGCTTCAGTCATACCTACCCGGACGATGTGGATGTGGTTCTAGTCTCACCAGGCGGCCAGGTTGTCGCCCTGATGTCGGATGCGGGCGGAAGCTCCGATGCAGTGGGCGTGAATCTGGTCTTCGACGACAACGCGACCTCGATTCTCGGGGATGAAAGCGCGATCAGCTCCGGCACGTTCAAGCCCACCGATTATGGCAGCACGGAGGCGCTGCCTCCTGGGGCTTCAGGTTCTACCAGTCTCAGTCTGGCCTCGCTGATCTCTGGCGGGGTCAATGGAGACTGGAAACTCTATGTCAGCGACGATACCGGCACCGACGGC
>RGVZ01000569.1 GCA_010029825.1 bacterium
TGACCAGACCATCACTTTTGGTGCCTTACCTTCAAAAACCTATGGAGATGCATCTTTCGGTCTTTCTGCCACGGCGAGTTCGGGATTGTCCGTTAGCTACGTCAGTTCCGATACCAGCGTGGCCACGGTGGCCGGAAGCACGGTGACGATCCTGAAGGCGGGTTCGACGACCATCACCGCCAGTCAGGCGGGAGATGCCAGCTACAACGCGGCCACAAGTGTTGGCCAAGTTCTCACGGTGAATCCGAAGGCGCTGACGATCACGGCGCCGACGATTGCCTCCAAGGGGTATGATGGGACGACGACGGCGGGGGCGGTGACGGTGGGGAGCTTGAGCGGCTTTGTCACGGGTGAGACGGTGACCGCCACCGGCACGGCGGCGGCGTACAGCAGCGCCAACGCGGGGACGTACAGTGGGGTGACGGTGACCTACACCCTGGCCAACGGAACGGGCGGTGGGCTGGCCAGTAACTACAGCCTGGCCAACGGCACGGCCACGGGCGTGATCACCAAGGCCACGCCGACGATCACAGCGGCGCCGACGGCGAGTGCGATCACCTACGGACAGACTTTGGCCAGCTCAACGCTCACCGGCGGCACGGCCAGCGTAGCGGGATCCTTTGCCTTCACCACGACGGCCACCGCGCCCAGCGCGGGGACTGGGAATCAGGGCGTCACGTTCACGCCGACCGACACGGTGAATTACAACACCGCGACAACCACGGTGAGTGTGACGGTAAACGCGGCCAGCCTGCCGACAGTAACGTTCACGCCGCCGGCGAGTCTGACGTACAGCGGGTCGGCCAAGACCCATACGGCCAGCGCGACGGGGCCCAGCAGCCTGACGCTGACCTACACCGGACGGACTACACGGTGACGGCGACGACGAGTGACGGGAATTACACCGGATCCCAGGCAACCAACTTCTCGATCACGCAGAAAAGCCTGACGGTGAGCGGGCTGACGGGTGCCAACAAGGTTTACGACCGCACGACAGCAGCCACGGCCACGGGCACGGCGGCGCTCTCGGGAGTGGAGAGTGGCGACACGGTGACCTTGACAGGAACGCCGACTTTCACCTTCGCCTCGGCCAACGTGGGCACGGGGATCTCGATCTCGACGACGGGCTACACGCTGGGCGGGGCCCAGGCCAGCAACTACCTGCTGACGCAACCGACGCTGAGCGCGAACATCACGGCCAAGGGGCTGACGATCTCCGGGGCTACTGCGACCAATCGCGCCTACAACGGCTCGACCACAGTTGCCGTCTCGGGCGGCTCGCTCGTCGGAGTGGAAAGTGGTGATTTCGTTACCCTCGGCGGCTCCCCCACCGGCACCGTCTCCAGCGCCGCCGTCGGCACCTCCAGAACCGTCACCGTCACCGGCTACAGCATCAGTGGTGGCTCCGCATCGAACTACAGCCTTACCCAGCCGAGCCCCACGGTGGACATCACAGCCAAGGCCCTGACGATCGGGGCGCCCACCTTGACGACGACGAAGGAGTATGACGGGACGACGACGGCGGCGGTG
>RGVZ01000570.1 GCA_010029825.1 bacterium
ACCCTTACCCCATCGATGACCCGCTTTTCGCCTTGCAGATAGTCTGGCGTCTCACAGCGGTGCGCTTCTACCATTTGAAGCATGGGCCACCCGTCGCCGTTATCTGCCAAAAGTAAAAACACCTCGTTATCCCGGAGCATGGTGCGGGTCGCGACTTGCTGGAGCGTGTTGAAATCCAGCAATCCCCTGACGTCGCAAGCCAGCGCCCAGGTGGACAGCCAATCCTCGGTCGCCCGATTCCAGCCCTCATCGCTTGTGCGTGATTGCATTTTGATCCCCGGGCCAATCGAGTTGCGCACCATGCAATCAATGGCTCCACGAACGACTGGGCTGTTGTAAAACCAGTAACGGGCAAGCCCCAAAACCTGTTTGCGGCTTTGGTTAGTTACGTCCGTCCGCGTGTCTTGCGGCGTGACATAGATGTGCTGGCGCTTGGTGTAATCCTGCGCACCAGCCCGAACGATACGGCCAAACCAGCTTCCTAAGCTCATGGATTGATTGGCTGCATAATGCCAAAGTTAGGATAGCTCGTCTGACCGTTGCCCTTGACCAGATAATCCTCCATCTGCGAAGACGTGGTGAAATCCTTGACGCGGCTCCAAAGCTCGTAGGCCATGTGGGCAATGTTGGCCGGGTTGATGCCGGGTTGTAACTGATAGCTAAACGATTTGCCGGCCACGGAAGCGGATACCATCACGCGACCTCCGTTGTTAAAACTGGAATACTGATTGGCGGCAATGGCCTCAAGTGCAAGTCGGGTCGCAACCGGATCTTTCGACGATTGAATCCAAAGGGAAAAAAGAAGTCCTCGCTCCACGAACCCAAAAGCGTGTCAATCATGCCTGCGCCAATGCCGCCTCGGCGGCAATCACCTTTCCAAAAACGGCAAAGCCAGCCAGATAGGTTTCGCAGTCGTACAGATGGTCGGGGCGATGCTTGACCCGGATCCATTCGTACAGATCCTTGCCTGTTTTTCGATTCACCCGATGCACCTTTTTGTGGCTGGCCATGTGCTCGCGGTACTCAGGGCTTACGTCATGCGCCACTTCCCACATCGGCCCCTGTCCCCTCCGTAGCCACGCCAGTAGATCCTGGCATCCTGGGCTGGACAGAAGCAGCAGCTGGCATCCGGCGTCTGTTGGCTGGATGGAGCTGTGGACGGATTTGATTCGCGCCCCACGATCCTCAATTAAAAAGTGCGGCCGCTCCTCGCCTTTGATGGCGGTCCACCCGTACCTAGCGGCAATCCGATAGGTGTCTTGGGTTTCATAGCCGGAGTCGATGGCCACGTGACGCGGCTGAATGCGGTGCTCTGAAAAAAGCTGGGCGATATCCTCGATCGTCCTCCGGCGCCCCTCGTCGAACAGGCGGCTCGTTCCATCACGGGCAAAAGCCCGGATCACGTACCAGTATTCGTCGATTTGGCGATCGATCGCCGCCAGCAGGATGTGATCCTTGTCCCATGGTTGCTTTTTGGCAAAAGCTCCGGTGGCGCGCCTGGTCTGGTCGTACATCCGCACGGAGATGGCC
>RGVZ01000058.1 GCA_010029825.1 bacterium
AATCATTATTTGCTGAAAAATCCGGCGAATAAAAAACCACCGGGAAAGGTCCCGCGGCTCGAACTTCTGGCCGCATGATCCACAATGGGTGGGGGCAGTTTAGAGTTAACTAATGACGTGTACAAAGTCGATCTGGTACAGTCCGGGGCATGACTGACATGGCGAACATCCCCGATGCCCGGCGGACAGACATAGATTTTTCCCTGGTCATTCCCTGCTACAAGGACGCGCCCCACCTTGTCCGCAATTCGATAGCATTGGCAAACTACCTTCGCAGGTCCTCCCTGAATTGGGAAATCATCTTTGTCGAAGACGGATCCCCGGACGAAACACCGGACGCAGTCCGGGAAGCTGTTGAAAAACTAAGTCAATCTGGCGCGCGCGTCAGGGCGATTTTTCAACCAGTCAACATGGGTCGTGGCAAGGCCGTGACAGATGGCATCCTTGCGGCCCGGGGGACCGTGGCAGGATTCATCGATATCGACCTTGAACACCGCATGGATGGGCTGGTTCCCATGGTCACCGCCATCCTTGACGGCGATTCCGATGTGGTTGCCGGACGCCGTACGATCGTCAATGGAATGGCGAAACCGATTCGCGTGATCTGCAGCCACGGATACCGTGCTGTAGCTCACTGGCTTCTGGACCTCCCTGTGTCAGACACCGAATGCGGCCTGAAAGTTTTCCATAGTTCCAAGATCCGGCCAGTGCTCGCGCAAACCGAGGACAGGCACTGGTTTTGGGATACGGAGATCCTTCATCGCGCGGCAGCTGCTGGTCTGAAGGTCACGGAGCACTGGGTCATCTTCGTCGAGGACCCGGGAAAACGAAGCACTGTCAGGTTGATTCCAGACATCATCGCGTACTTCCGGTCGATTTTTCACTACCGCAAATCACTTCGCAAAACACCATGCGCGGCACCAGTCAACAGCGTCTGCTGAATTACCGGATCGTCGGCGCGTGGCTCCTTTTCGTTGCCATCGCCTCGTGGTTTGGTGTGGGCTGGATCCAGGCGGATGAACACTCGCGCGTTCTCGAAGCCGCGCATAAAGTCGCCTACGGTTTCGCATCCCTTCCATGGGAATTCGACGACCGTAATCCGATCGTATCCATGTTGATCGGCGTGATTTTCTCGCCGTTGTTGATGATCACGCGTTTTTACGGTGCATCGGGCCTGACCGAAGCGTTCATCCTGCGCTTTGTCTTTGGATTGATCGCGTCGACCCGCCTTCTCGCGCTTATGCGCTGCTTCCATAAAACCGGCCTTCGCCAGGACCGGACCTGGATTTACCTTCTTATCTCGTGTTTTACCGTCTACGGACCTTTGTTTTTCTGCCGCACATCGCAGGAAAATCTCGCGGCGACGACATTGTTGTGGGCATACGCGATCCACTTCGACGTCATTGACCCGGCAGCTTCGCGGGAATCCAGGGGACTTGATACCTTCCTGTTCGGCGCCCTTCTGGCTTTGACCGCAACATTCAGACCGCAAGCCGGAGTGGCTGCGGCCGGCTTGGGCCTTTATGCGCTCTGGAAGCGTGGTCCGGGAGTCATTCCCTTGTCCGCCGCGGGCCTGTTCGCGGGGTTGTTGCCTGGGGCCCTGGTCGACACGTATTACACGGGAATACCGTTCCGTCCCGCGTGGAATTACCTCGTTTATGCCCTCGGCAATGAGGATGGCGGCCAGGTTTGGGGCGTCTCACCATGGTGGTGGTACATACCGCAATACTTCGACTCCTGGTATCCACCGGTGTCCGTTCTAGCCGTTGTTCCGGTCGCCATTGCCTTGTGGAATGTGCCATCACTCGCAGTGACGATTTTACCTTTCACGATCGTCCATTGTGTTCTCGGTCACAAGGAGACACGCTACTTTGTCCCGATGATCGGTTTCATGCATCTGGCGACTTTCGCCGGGTTCGAGGCCATGGAACGCCTCTGGCCACAGACTCTGAGCCGCTTTGGATCGACGTTTTACCGCCCCGCCAGGTATTACCTCCTGTGTCTGGTCGCCTTGACCCTTGCCACCTGTTTTTTGCCGTTGAATAGTTCACCTTGGATGTATGACCGCCTCAGGCAGGGCATTTCCAGCGGAAGGATCTCCCGGTACACGCAACTGGCTGACAGCATGAGCGGAGTCATGCAGTTTTATGTAAAGCAAGGGGAGCGGGTTCCTGGTCCGCTAGGTAACCTAAAGGCCGCGACCAGGCTCGTTTCTAGCGGACGAGAGTATGTTCAGGGATGGGTGGCAGGACAGGACATGGACGTATCCTTGTACCGTCCGATTGCCGCCGCCTGCAGGGTGGATTATGTTTCCCTCCCGGAATTCGTGAGGTCCATTTTCGAGCGCATCGAGAAAAGTCCAGCACGCAAGAAGCTGAACATGATCTTTTATTGCGAGTCTCCGTTTACGATTCCCGCGCAGGAAAACCCAAGCGACGCGAAAAAGGCCCGCTCATGATCAAAATCCCTTTCAACAGGCCTTACCATACCGGTCGCGAGCGTGAACACATCCTCGCGGCCCTCGAGGGGAGAAGAACACAGGGGGATGGTCCATATACCCGTCGCGCGGAATCCATGCTTCAGGAATTGACTGGCGCGGCTCGCGTCCTGTTGACGGCCAGTGGAACGGACGCATTGGAAATGGCCGTCTTGTTGTCGGGGGTGGGCCCTGGCGACGAAGTCTTGATGCCCTCCTACACTTTCGTCAGCACAGCAACGGCGGTCGTGCTGCGCGGGGCCACTCCTGTCTTTTTTGATATCTCACCCGAGACCTTGAATTGCGACGCGGCGCGTCTCGAGGAATGCCTTACACCACGAACAAAAGCCATCATGCCAGTCCACTACGCTGGATTCTCTTGCGACATGGATCGTCTGATGGAATTCGCGGAGAGACACAAACTGCTTGTGATCGAGGACGCAGCCCACGCCATCGGAGCCAAACGTGGCGGACGCCCATTGGGTTCATGGGGCCAGATGGCGGCGTTCAGCTTCCACGAGACCAAGAACATTTCCTGCGGTGAGGGCGGAGCTCTTGCCATCAATGATCCCGCCCTGGTTGAACGCGCTGAGATCATCCGGGACAAAGGCACAAACCGCAGAAAATTCCTGCGTGGCGAAGTCGACAAATATACGTGGGTTGATCTGGGTTCGTCTTTCCTGTCTGGAGAACTTCCAGCCGCCATGCTGGTTGGCCAACTTGAACACGTCCATGACATCAACGAGCGTCGCGCCCGTATTTTCTCCGATTACATGAAGGGTCTCGGGGGCCTCGAAACGAACGGCAGGATCGTCCTGCCGAAGCCAGGCATCAACGAACAGGGCAACGGCCATATTTTCCACGTCCTTGTTGAATCCAATCACGTCCGCGAGGCCATGCGCCTTGCCTTGATGGGCCAGGGCATCCAAACAACCAGCCATTATGAGCCCCTGCATGCCTCACCCGCAGGGCGCCGGTTCGGGCGCGTTGCCGGACCAGTGAACCAAACGGATTCCTGCGCCGGACGCATGCTACGTCTGCCAATTTACCCGGATTTGACCAAGTCGGAACAAGAGCAGGTCATCTCGGCAATCTGGGATTTTTTCGCCCGCTAGATCCGGGGAAATAATTCCTTCCGGTCACAGCCTTGAGAAACCACGTACGTCCATGGGACCCGGGTAGACCGGCCAGCGATCTGGCCCTGGATTCCACATGAGCCTGACCGGGCCAGTGACTCCATCTACGCGATTCAAGCCCTTGTTGAGCCGAATCGGGGGGACCGAAGGCCTGTCAACAAAATGATACCATCCTGCCCGCGGCGCGAAGAATTCAGCGAAATTTGAACCGGAGACCGGCAAGGCATGATCTGAATAAAAGTACATGTAGGGATTGACCGGAACAAAGTGACTTGCCAGGTAGGCCGCAAGTTGTCCGCGAAGGTCCAGCGTCCTCAAGTCAACCAACATGATGACGCATCCTCGATCCCTGATCGCGGCCGGAATTTCATCATCGAGCTGACGGACGAATTGCCTCCGTATCATTGCATCTGTTGAGGCATAGGAGTCATGGGCGTGACGACGAAAAACACCGCCACCTGAATTATCATAGACGCAATCCCCGGGCTCTGAGATCTCCCGAACTACTCTCAAGACATCCAGCTGTTTTTGCCGGGAATGAATATCCTGCGAAAAGACATTCCAGCCAGCAAGAGCCAGCACCAGCGCTGCCATACCTGAGCCTCTGTCGAAGGGCAGGGAGAAAAACAATAACGGTCCGGCAAATACGAACAACCAATTACGGCTGTATTCAAACGGTGCCTCCTGGACCGCATAAATCAAAAATCCGGCCAGCCCCATGATTTGCCAAACATCAATTTTTCGAAGCCGGATCGACAGCGCAAACCAAATGAGAGCCAGGCTGTAAAATAAAAGCTTCTCCTCTCCAAACATGGATTTCCTGGGCCAGAATCCTGGCTTTTCGTGCAAACGAGCGTATTCAACCCACATCGATCCGAATTTCATGAGGCCGCTGAATTCGCCACGCGACATCAAGGCTAGAATTATTGCGCAGCACGCGACCAATGCCCCTGCCGCGGCGACAACCACCAGACCCTGGCCTTGAAAGGACCGCGACCGGAGTGGCATCAAAAATAAACCAACTACGGATAGCGTTGCCAAAACAACGAACGTCTTTTCGCTGCTGAGAACCGCCAACCCGAACAACAGACCTGATACGACAGCATATCGGAGTTTCGTCCGCCCGGAATTTTGACGAAATCGCGACGAGATCAACCAACAGGCCATAACGATGAAAAATATTGCGACATTGTCCGGCCGGACCTCTATAAGGCGGGAAGAAAGCGATCCACACCCCGCCACGATCCCACCGGCGCAGAGCCATGAAACATCGGAGTTGTTTTTGCGGGAAATCGTCGATGAGATGTCGCGACTAACGACGTAAACGGCGAAAGTCAACATGACAGCCATCAAAGCGCGACACCAGGGTATGGCGACTTCCGGAGTTGATGACGCGAATAGAAAAAAAGGAGCAAAAACAAATTGCAGAAACGTAAAATGGACCGAGAAATAATCGGTTCCGGCGAAATTTCCCCGCGCTGCCTCACTTGCCCAATGGAGATGTAAATATTCATCGATTGCCAGCGGGCGTCGCAGCGCGAGCAGCACCGTCAGGCACAAGACCGTGAGGGGAACCATCAGCCCCCTGTAATACTTCACAGGGGGAATCCTTTTTTTGCGGCGACAACGTATCTGGGACGATCGCGCACCTCGTCAAGGATCCTGCGCAGATACATGCCCACAACACCAATCGCGCACAATTGCAGACCCGCGCTGCTCAAAACAATACCCGGGAGAGCGTGAAATGGCATGATTGCAAGCCCGGAGACAAAAACGAGACCCCCGCCGAAGCCAATGACCTTCAGGGGCGCGAAAGAGAACCCGAAGATACCGGAGCTGGCGAGGCGGAGTAGTTTCCGGACCGTGTACTTTGAACGACCCGCATATCTACCATTCCGGTTAAATTCCACAATTGTCTGCCGGTATCCCACCCATGAGAACAATCCTCGCAGAAACGGATCGTGCTCATTCATGGCCTTGATCGTCAGGAGTACCTTCCTGCTGATCAAACGGAAATCACCCGCGTCGGATGTAATGGGAAGCTCGCTCAACTGATTGAGCAAACGGTAATAAACCCACGCACAAAATCTCTTGAGAATACTCTCGCCTTCCCGCTCCTGTCGCACGGCATGGACAATTTCAGCGCCTTGTTGCCAGGCCTCAATCAATTGCGGGATCAGCTCGGGTGGATCCTGTAAATCCGCGTCCAGGATGATGACAGCATCACCGGACGCGTGATCCAGCCCCGCGCAGATGGCAATTTGCTGCCCAAAATTCCTGGAAAGCTCCACCACTCGAAAGCGAGGGTCCGAATCAACGATTTCATCCAGAATTCTGGATGTCTGGTCTGAGCTCCCGTCATTCACAAAAATGACCTCTGCGGCGCCGTCTATGTCAGAAAGGACGCTTTTCAACCGCGCGCACAGCGATTGGATGACCTCATGTTCGTTATAGGCCGGAATTACAATCGAGTAAGTCGTCATGGAAGGACCCGGTCTACCGCGCAAGTTGAACGGATTTCACTTCAAATAGGGTAGTTGATATCGATCACGATCGAAATCTGTTTGGTGGCAATTATTACGTAAGCATATGTTTTTACGTCACAAAATACGTACAAATGTAGGCGCGGGGCCAGGGGGATTTGCCTTGTCTGCTCGTAGCGCACAACCTTTTGTCTAAAGTTTACGCAGATGGCACCGAACCCCGAAAAATACGGAGAGCAACGTCAACCCATTCATCCCAATGGTCAGTGAAGGTGATTCATGACACTTCGTACTAGCCTAACGAAAAGCGTGATTCTGTTATCATCCTTGGCTTTTGTTCTCACCGCTTGCGGCAAGAAATCAAGGAGTAGTTCCGAGGAGTCGAACTCGACCGGTGGTCTGACCGTGACCGGTCAGCTTCAACTGGCCAGCACCCTGGCGCTCGACGGCACCTTCGCCCGTCAAGTGGTCTATTTCAAGATTCTGTCCGGCCGGGTCGAGGGAGCTCCCCAAAAAGTTTCCGTCGCGGCCGATGGCACGTTCAGCTTCAACGTCGAGACCGAGAACGCCAAGGCCACCGCAGCCAAAAATGCAATCACCCAGTCGCCGGTCGACCGGGCGGCGCTGAAAGTTGCCTTCCCTGAGTACGCGTCTCAAATCGACGGAATGACCGACGAGCAAATCATCGAAGGTCTGCGTAGCTATGTTGACGAACTGGTCAGTCACGGTGGTCCGCAGTACGTGATGGTGTCGTATGTGCCAAGTGCTTCGGGTGACGCGCTTGCCGAAGCTGAATCGTTCCAGTTCATTGGTTTGCCAACAGGCGGCGCGAATGTGGTCGCTCTGCCGGCTGATTCCGTCAAAGGTGATGTTGCCCTTGGAGCCATCGCGGCAGGAACGGGCGACGACGCGACGGCGAGCCTCAAGGCCGATGGCAATGTCTTGAATTTGAGTGACAGCGCGATTACCCAATTGGCAAATATCAGCCAGACGCTGAAGCTCGTGAAAAACTACTGGGTCAACAAGTCCAGCGACGGAACGATGGCCTACGTTGACGCACAGCCGTTCTTCGCGTGGCAAGGTCACTTCTCTGATTTGGTTGACGGCGGATCTTCGGCCAGTGCGCCGGCCTATTCCGGTTACGGCATGTACGTCCAACTTCGCAACAGCGACCTGGCCATCAACAGCGTGTGTCCTGCGTCGGGAACCCAGCAGAGCCCGGTGGCTCCAGTCACCAATTTGACTCTCTTTCCCCCAGCGAGTGTTCCCCTGACGTCAACGACCAATGGCGTGACGACCACGATCAAGACCCTCGACCCCAGCCATCCGTTCAACAATCTGCAGGCGTACCAGTCATCGCAAAACGGCAAGACGATCTGTGGGGGCGCCGACACGGGATTCTACGGTCGCTTTGACGGTGATGGTCAGTGGATGTTGAATTGGGGCACTAGCGGCAGCATCGGAAATGCAGTTCCGGCTGGCTGGTGGTCCTACAAGGAAGATGGTTCTTTGAAGGGTTCGTTTGACCTGTCTGCTGGTTACCCGATTGACGATAACGGCCATGCAAAGGTCTTGGTGCCGCGTGTGTCCGTGACGAAAGACGGCAGCAACAAAGTGACCGGGATCCGGGCGACCTTTGCGGTCTTCAATGGGGCGACTGGAACTTATGAAGACGCCAGCGACCTCACCGTGTTCAAGAAGATGTCGTCTGAACTCATGCTATCCCTCTCGTTAGTGAATGGATCGGGCGGAATGGATGAGATCTACGGTGGTGTTGGTCAAAGCAACGGTGCGCTCACGGTTGCCTGGGATAGCTCGGGTACGGCGCTCGAAACAAGCGTCCCGGCCGCACACCAGGGCGAGCTCGCATCTGGCTGGTCAAACAATACCGGTAAAGTCGTGGCGATTGCTGCAAGCTATGTCGTCGGTGGTTCTACCTACCGCTTCGAATTCCGTCCCTGATCGATTCTTGGATGGGGCCCTTACCGGGCCTGAAAAAATGGTCGGGGTGACAGGATTCGAACCTGCGACCTCATGGTCCCAAACCACGCGCGCTACCAACTGCGCTACACCCCGATGCGGGAAAAAAACTTGGAAACAGGGGAAGGAAATGGGGTGGCTGATGGGGATCGAACCCACGTATGTCGGAATCACAATCCGATGCGTTAACCACTTCGCCACAGCCACCATAGGCACGTCGAAGAGCGTCGGTAATCTATAGAATCCCTGATGGGTGTCCAGTGGTTTTTGACGGAGCCAGCTATTCTGGCCTGAGTTCACCGCTATCATACCGGAATTTAACGACTTTTCTTTCTGTCCATTCCTCGCCATCAGGTGCCACTGCGATCGTCAAAGCAAGTGGGCCACCAAACGACAGCAGGCGATCGTAGACGCTACCGGCAAAAGGACTTCCAGGTCCTGACAAGACGACTTGAACAGCTCCGTCCGAAGGACGGACCGCAATGACGCGCTCCACCAGGGAAAGGTTGGTCAGTGCCAGTTTTCCGTTCTGAACAAGTTTCACGTAAACCCGCGCGTCACGCGAGGGTTTGAGGTCATCACACCGGATTTTGACCGTCAAGGCACGCGCGCCATTGGCGTCAACGGCGTTCCAGAGCTTGATGCCCGTGATGGCGAGTTCCCTCAAAGCAGGCCGCAGCGTTTGGGGCTGGAATTCCTCAAGCTCCTGATCAACTCTCGTGAAACGCTCATCTTTCGGAAACGGAATGGCCGACCGGAAAATACGCCCGTCATAGGTCTCAAAATCGCGCTTCACTTCCTTGGGAGCGTCTCCTTTCGGTTGCGCGTGCAACTTGATGCGACGAGGAAGGGAATCGATCCCGGCCAACTCCGCCAATGCCCGCGCGAGACGATCCGGGTGATCAGAGTCAAAAAGTTCGTAGAGGGCAACCCGCTTTTCCAGCGGAGTCTTTGCCTTTGCGAGACGACCCAGCGCCTCGACCGCCTTGTTTGCCTCGTGGATGGCATCAAATGATGGCCAACGGAAATTCGCGATCCGCGCAAGGTACGCGACCGCCGATTTACCCCACTCAAGATCCCAATCGAGACCCTTGCGCCTTCCAGGGCTCGACCATGAGTCCGCGGGCTTATCGAATGCCCTGGCCAGAGCCCGCCATTGATCGTCTACCGTTCGCTTCACGATCCGCTCGAGACTGGCCGAGTCCAGAACCATGGCGGATGTGCCGGCAAAACGACCCACCTGCAAAGGACTAGGGTTTGGACGCAGAGGAGCCTCGCCCGGATGGTCAAAATATACCGTCCGCCGGCGTTGTAGTTGCTCCGCAGGATCCTTCCGGGGCAACAATGGAAGACCTTGGATCTCGAGACCTGAGAAATGACTGAGACGTCCCAGATATTCCCGCAAGTCATCCACTGTCGTGTAGCGATCTTCAATATCAAGGAACAACGAGATCCTCATGGGGGACGGCCCATCTTGAAACTCAAACCGGTACCCCGGGCCGGAGACCGCGCCTGGTTCGTCGATCCGTTTCACTTTGATCTTCGCATCCAACTTGACCGAGACGTCCTCAGGCCCCACCAGAATATCCCAGTGCTGTCCCGCGTGATCTTCCCTTGCCTCAAGCAAATGATAAGTGTCGTTCATGTCCGTGACGGCAATTTCCGCCTGGCTCCGCTCCTGGCTGAGCACATCCCTGACCACAACCAGGTTGCGGTTGTTCAATGTTGATTCGGATTGTTGTTTGATTTGCCTGCGGAAGTGGAATGAAACTCCGGTCGCGGGACCACGTGTCCCGTTTTTCCTGCTGGCAACATCCGCAAGGGTCAAGTCACCGCGAACTGCCGCCACATAGGCTTCGCGCCCGGTGGGCGACTTCATGTCAAACTCATAAACGCGATCTGTACGGTCCGTCCAGGCGAGCTCCCCCTGCATGTCGATCGGAGCGAAGATCCCCGGAACGCCCTTGTAAAACGGGATCGCCTTGGCCAGCAAGTACACGGTGTTGCCGACGAACGCCCGTGCGTTCAACCCCTGCCGGTCCATGTTGGCGACCGACAGCCAGGCGACATCCTCCGACTTGCGCAGGACATTGATACGAAATTCGCCCCTTTTGAAAAGGCCAACCGGAAGGTTGAACTTCAACTCCTGCAACCTTTCAAAAGTCTTTTTCCACCCGCCACCGGGGATTGAATGCAGGTCGGCGGCAAGACCGATACCGCCGGTCACGCCGTAACTCCGGATGCCATTCAGCGGCATCCGGTAGAAGCTCTCCACGGTAAGTGGCAATCGAAAGGGCGCCTCAACGCGCTTCAGGGGATCATAAAGCTCGTTCGGATCGAACGAAGGAGGCAATACCGCGGAGAGGAATGGAACCAAACCAAACCAGTTGTTTACCAGAAGTCGCCAATAGGGAAGCGTATCGTTTTCGCTGATTCGTTCGGCATCCGAACGCAAATAAATATCCAGCGCGTCGACGCCCGCGTCACCTGCCGCGACAACGGGGATATCCTGGACATTATAAAGTTGACGGGAATAACGAGGTCCCGCCGCCAGTCTGTCGACGACAACAAAAGGACCCTGACGGGTTGAATACAATTCTCGCGTCAAATCCAGGGCTATGGCCGTATGCTTTCCGGTCGGGAAGCGGAACTCATTGTCCATCAGGCTGTAAAAAATCGAATGCATGAGAGACTCAAGAGAACGATTCAATGCGTCTGTACCGGACGCCAGGCTGCTGGCAAGGAAGGAATTCTTGAAGAGCGCCTCAACTGAAAAAGACCGCTGATGCTCGTCCTCGGTTTGCGGCTTCGCGGAGGGCCGGTCAAAAGTGACTTCGATGGGATCCTCCCGTCCATGAGCCGCTCCAGAAAGCCATGACATGCACAGGAAAATGGCAAAGAGCGGCCCCGGGACAAACCGGTGACGAAAAAAAATCCCACACTGTTTGTGATTTCTGATCAGAGACCTGCCTCCACCCCGACCGCCACCAGAAAACGGGATTCGTACAAGGAATTCAAGGAACGGACACGTCCCACAGAGAATCTGAAGGCAAAGTTGCCTTCGTTCCCCGGGATCCATTCAACTGGAAAGTAACGATACCCGGTCGCCACCGTCTGGGTCCGCAACCTGTCCTCATCAAAAAGAAACCACCATCTGCGGTCCGGCGCGTCATAAGCGAACCGGAATAGCCGACGGAATCCCGCGTCAAGCTCCGGGTCGCCGGACTCCGAACGTACCAGCTCAAATTGAGTGGTGGCGCCGGCCCTTGATGTCGTGACAAACGCGAAACCGAAACGCCTTGCCGCCGATATTCCAGCGGCCGACAATATCAGGCGGGCACGCTCAAAAAAACGCAGGTCATACATCAATCTCGCACTGGCCTGTTGGCTGGAGTCGTCGCTCGCCTTGTCCCCGGCGAATCCAAGATCAACCTGCGAATCGCTCATGTTGTCAAATGTCAGGGTCGCGCTGCGCCGGACCTTACCCCAGTAGAAACGATCACCCGTCGCCCACCACAAATCATCTGCCGGATTGGCATCAACTCCAAATGGCAGCCGCTGCTCCCCCAATGAAGCGCGCAAGGAATGCAGTGCGGGATTGCCGATCCGCAGAATCACATGCTCCGACTCCCTTTTGATGCCATCCGGCAGCAACGACCACCTGGCATCACCCGCGTCGAAACGACTGATCCCGCGCACGCGACCTTTGGCCTGGATGGCCAGCAAAGGCGAAAAATGGATGCCGAGGGCCCCTTCCGCGGCGGCAATTTTCACCGGGCCGTCCGCGGACCCGGGCGTCATGATGAAATCCCCGGAAACACGGGCATTGAGGCATGCCGTGCTGGACATCGCCCTGATGTAATCCTCTGATCCGGCTGGCAGCTCACAGACGCCAAGGGCTACACCGACCCCGGTACCCAAAATTTTTTTGCCGATGCCCGCGGCACCCCAGTTAATCATCATGGAGGTAGCCCCACTCGCGGAGAATCTGGTCAAACATCGGATTGCCACTCACGATGCGGCGCACCTCGGCATCGTTGACAAGTACCCGCCGTAAATACGCGTTTGGCTCATGGGAAACTGGCAGGAGCGAACCCTCACCCCGTATCTCGCGCGGAAGAACCGCCCAGTGTTTATCGTTCAACGGAAGACGCCAGGCCATGGCATCAACGGGTATGGGCTTGCCATCAACCTGGACTTTCAGGTCCCTGAGGCTCCTCAGACCCTTGAGTCCAAAACTGGCAGGCAACGGGATGACAACCCGCTTCTGGTCCCTCGACTCGAAGTCCAGGGCTGGAACCCGGATCATTTCGCCATGTGGAGCTTCAACCACCAGTTCAAATCCGGTATCCACTCCGTAAAAACTCTCATATTCCGCGCGCGCCCTCTGAAGGATCTGCGCAGACCGGGAATAGTCGCCATCGCCTGTCATGTTCACATTCTCGGTCGGATCCGATTCAAGATCGTATAATTCCTCGCGGATAAAAACCTCTGAAGGAAAAACTTTCCACCCGCCCGCCGGCACCATCTTCTTGATTGTTGGCTCATGGGCCCTGATGTATTTCCAGCGGCCGTCAAAAACCACTCCGCGCTGCTGGTAGCCCTCCAGTCCAAATGGCGCCGGCATGCCTGCCCCTGTCCCTGTCCCTGTCCCTGTCCCGGCAAGGCGGCTCACAATCGCCTCTCCCGCGTTTCGACTGCTCTCCCCGCAGGATTTGTCTGGTAATTGCGACTTGCGCAACAAGGCAGGTCCGGTACCGATCGTTGACACGGGTACACGATGCCTTGCAGGCATCACCCCCGGACCGCGCCACGACAGCGGAACACCAACTTCATCCGTCAACAGGGTCGCGCCATGATCAAAGTACGCTCCGCTGTATACCGGACCGGATTCGTTGTGATGAAACCGGTGAGATGTGTGCTGATCGCCGTGGTCGGCCAACAAAATGACATTGGTCTTGTTGCCCAGACCTTCTGAGTCCAGGGAATCGAGAATCCTTTGGAATGCCCGGGCGGCCTGACGGACCTCCGCGCGGTAAAGCCATTTGAGCCCCGAATCCATTGACGCCAAGGCTGACCATCCCGGCCAGGTTCGCCACACATCTGCCAACGGCGCCTTATATGGCCCGTGCGGAGCATTCAGATGGACATAGAGAAGAAAGGGCGCATTCCTGTTCAAATGGATCCAACGGGCGGCCTCACGCGCGGCCAAAGGGGTCTCGTAACCCTCGGTCTCAATGGAAATATTCTCACTGAAACCATGGTCAACACCGACTCCGATGGCTTCACTGATCACCGAAATATTTCCGATCATGGCCGTGTGATAACCATGCCGCGCCAAAATACGGGGAAAAGAACCCACACCCTTGCGATACCACGCCTCGCGCTGATCGCTGGATACGGCGTAAGCAAACGCGACGTCACGGATCTCCGTGGGAGTATGGCAACTCAAGAGCGCGTTGGTCGAGGGACTCGTCATGTTGCCTGGACTCATCGCGGAAGAAAAAACCGCTGCGCTCGCGTTGAATTCCCGGAAGGTTTCCGGGGCCAAATCGCCCAGCACAGCATCCGCGCGAAGGGTATCAACGAGAACGATGAGGAAATTCTCCCGCCTCTCCGGCACCCGGGAAAAACGCGGTTCCTCGCGCAGAAAACGCATGTCACCGAAAACACATGGGGAACCCCCGGAGCAGGTCAACCGGAACTCACGCGTTTTTTTCGGGGATGCATCCACGTTGACAGCGAAATCCCGCCACCGTGCCCCGGTCACAATTTGGGCCGCGACACGCGGACGGATGAATTGCATGTAGAGTCGCAAAGCTGAACGGGTGCTTCCCGGAGCGATCGCACCAGCCATGCGGATGGCCCTCTGGATCACCGTGGACTCGTCGACCCATGTGGAAACAAGTCCATCGTCCAGACGGGCCTCGAACGCCAAATCCCCTGGAATGGCGGCTATGCTGAACTTGAGAACGCCGGAATACCCGTCTGGCATAACCACGGCCATGCTGCCACCAGGCGGAACGAAGATCCCGTCACGCGACTCAACGCGGCCTGGATAAATACCGAGGCTGACGCGAACCTGCGCGGGATTCACGAATCGCGCGGAACCAGCCTGCACGCGAACATCAAAAGCCTCGCTTTCAGAGGGCCACGATTTTGCCCATACTGACAGTGTTTCCCCGGCGGAAGAGGCCACCGGGACCTGCCGCAACGACAAATCACCATTCAGGGCAGAGAATTGCCTGGAGACCAACGGCTGCAAAGGTTCCGTGGATGTTCCCTGGTCATCGAGAATATCCGGAAGGCGACTCTCGTTCGGATGAAAAAGGAGGACAACACCGCACAGCGAGAACAATGCAAGAAGAATCCGGAGAATCATCAGAAGCCCTCCGGGACAATGAAGTCGTCCATCATCCTGGCGTGCGGCTCGATTTTCTTCACGCCGGCGAGGAAACGAGACTTCATCGCGGACAGGACGTCCCGATTTGACGCCGCGAGATTGTGCTCATTCGCGGGATCCTTGATGACATCGTAGAGTTCATAACGCACGCCTTGGCGTGTCGGCATGTAAATCAACTTCCACTGGCCGTGGATGAGACTCCGGTGTTTCGAGACAACGAGCATCTTTTCATACTTGGGATTCAGGATGATCTCACCCGAGTGACCCGGATCAAAGGTCAGTAACTGGGAAATGCCGGGATAGTCGAGCCGGTTCTTCTGGTAGAAGACCGAACCTGTGCGGGAAAACCAGATCTCCGTCTCCGAATAAGCCGCGAGGTCACTGATCCTTGCCGAACCAGATGACAAATCCATACCCTGCAGTTCATGGCGCGCCGCCGGAAAATCCTTTAAACCAGCCAAGGAAGCCATGGTTGGCGCCAGGTCGATGGAACGGCTGATGCCTTGAAACTCGCGCGCCGGAAAACGGCTGGCTCCAGATGGCATCTTGATCATCAAGGGCACCCTCAATGTCTGGTCACCGCGCAGGTGGTCCCCATGCCCTTGCAGGATTCCGGACTCGAACAGGTCCTCCCCGTGATCCGCGGTCAAGACGACGATGGAATTGTCCCAGATCCCCCGGGCACGCAGAGTCGCGACCAATGAGGCAAATGAATCATCAATGGATTTCAGAGCGCCATCATAGAGAGCCCTGACCTGATCTATCTGGGCCTGGTCAAGATTCTGGTCATCGGCACTCAGACTCGGGTTCTTCTGGAACCAGAACGGACCGGGATAACCTTGGCTGCTGTATGCCCGGTAATAAGGCCACGGGGCCGAGTACGGGAAATGAGCCGTGGAGTAAAACAAGGCCAGGAAAACCGGCTGGCTGGCAGTTGCCGGGCCCGGCTTTTGCGCCTCGATGCTGGTTTCGTCCAACGCCTCACCGACGAGGTCCTCAAGATGCCGTGGCGCCGCAAAGGCCGGCGAAGCCTTCAATGAGGTGAAAAAACGGCGCATGCCGGGTGAGGTCACTACCGGTGTGAACAGCGGGAACATCTGGTCGATATTCTGGCGAATGAGGGTCCCAAGCGCGAGGCCCGGAGCCTTTACGACGTCAAACCCGGCGGAAAATCGCGGAAAAATATCACCGGCGAAATCAGAGACCGCGACCGTCCGGTAACCGGATTTCTGCGCAAGGGACACGATGCCATCAAACTCACGATCGCGTGCAGGGAATCCCGGGAACATGTGTCTTACATTCGTCTCCGCGGCGTACCGACCCTGGATCATCTCGATCCAGGACGGGAATGTCCGCGGAACACCGACATGGTGTCGACGGAAGGACACCGTATCCAGGTTGTCACGGAATGCCTGTATGGCGGGAAGAAAGCCCATGCGGTCCACCCGGTCGAGGCGCAGGGAGTCCACAGCGATCCAGATGATGTTTGGCCTGGTCAAGTCCGCTCGATGGCCAAGTGGATTCGCGGATATTGATTCGCCCGGGGGTCTGGGGACAAAAATCCAGGCAAGCACCACCGCGACACCAAGGCATCTGGAAGCCTGCCACCAATCGAGATGGATTTTCTTCCAGGAGCGGGACGAAAGGACTCTGAAAAATGGCACCCCGGGGAAGAGTGGTATGAGCAGCAAAATCAGCCCCAGCGAGACAAGACCACCCGGGGATGTAAAGAACGAGATTTTGAAAACAATTGCCGGGAAAAACGCGGGGACGGCAGATTCGTAAAGGGCCGGGTACTCGACGGCTCCCGCAAAAGCGATCAGCAAGTAGGAAGTCACTGCGACAGTGGTAGGCAGGATATAGACGGAACGCGGCAGGCGAACATTTTTTGATTCGCGGCTCGCGACGCGCCAAACGCGGGAGGCGCTGGCGATCCAGATTCCATAAACAGCAAAAACAAAAGCCATCGCGAGGGCGACCTTGAGCGTCTCCATCACTGCAGCGTCCGGATAAAATTTCACAATACCGGCACCGAGTGAAGAAACCTTCTTCCCGAACAGGCTGGGTTGCGAATTCAAGGCTCCCTGAACCCCCATCAAAAGGAGGGCCAGCAGAAAGGCTCGGACAGTCATGAACACCCGCAGAAAATCGAAATTGCTGATGATTCTGGATTTTTACCCCGCAATCGAGGCCGGGGCAACATGGGATGATTAACAAAGTGGCACGGGGCTGGATCAGGCGAGGGCAGCCACCAGTCCACGGAACGCGGCAGGCGAAATATCGGTCCCCGAAAGCTTGTGCTTCATGAAGTCCAAAGCCTCGTACCTGGTCCGCCGTTTCTGATACGAGCGCGACGAGGTCAGGGCGTCATAAATGTCAGCAACCGCGGCAATCTGGACTTCCATCATGATCCCGGATTGTTGAAGTCCATGCGGATACCCGGTGCCGTTGATGCGTTCGTGGTGATGAAGGACAATTTCCATGGACTCAACAGACAACCCGGCCGACTTCAAAACTTCGTGACCCGTCACCGGATGGGATTTCATGGCCTGCCATTCGATCTGGTCCAGTGGCCCGGCCTTGTTGATCACTTCCAGAGGAACGTCTTTCTTGCCGACGTCATGGAATAATCCGCCTGTCGCGATCCGCTGGAGATGATGTTCATCATTCACGCCCATGGTCATCGCGATCGCGGTTGTGAACACGGCCACCCGCGCGCTGTGGTAGAAAGTGTACTGATCGTGTGCCATGAGGCCACCGATCTCCTTCACGGAGGCCGGGGATTCCATCAGGCATTCTACGATGCCCCGCGCGATGCGCTCACCATGACGCACGGCGGCTTCCGTAACCTCTCCCGAGTACAGACACTGGGAAAAGCTGGCGGCGAGATCCTGGATGGAATTGATGCGTACGTGGGGCGGCTGCTCCTTTTCGATCAGAGGCAGCCTCGCAAGTTGCAGGTACATCCGGACACGCTTGGCATCACCAGGCACAACAAGAAACTCTTTCCACCCGTTCGCCAGCAACCTCGTCGTTTCGTCCCGTGTCCATCGGTAACCGGGCGCGGCGTACAAAACTTCCTCCCCATGGGGCGCCAGAAAAAGGTCAAAGTCGGTCACGCTGCCGTCGAGGATGCTGGATATTGGAAATGTCGCGTCACCTGTCACGCCAATCCTCATCACGCCTGGAAAATTTGCGTCATCAAGCCTTCGGAGCCGTGACCTCAACCTTGAACGGGATGGTTTGCCGGTACGTCGTCCGGCACGAACTTGTGCGACCGGCCCGCAGGTCCTCAGACGAGATGCAGCACCGGTCGACGATCATCTCCATCTGTCGCGAACCCTGACGACCATCGCGCGGGATCACGTCCGGAATATTCAAGGTATTGTCGCCACCGTCCAAGGCCTTCAACGCGGTGGACGCATCACCGCCTTCCCAGCGCGCGACGCGTTCACCATTTTCAAAAACCTCGGCGCCGCTCGCGAGACAGCTGCCCAGAACGTCTCGCGTCACCGGGTTGTCCTGCAACATCGGCACGAGAGTCGTAACGAGATTGTTCTCTGTGAGCGGCCACGCCACGTTACCAGCAGCATCGCGCAAGGCACCGCCACGCTTGGCCGGGTCAACCCCGGGAAGGATCTTGTTCATGACGTCTTCCATCTGGCGAATGGCGGTATAGCCGCTCGCGTCGACTTTCGACTCGCAATTCAGGAAAGCCCCGTAATTTTCATCATTGAACGTAACCCGCGCAGGGTCCGGCACCGTATAGAAGAACTTGAAATCATCGACGCGAGGCAGTGTCGCGGCATAAGAGTTGATTTCGTTGGCCAGCGCCAGAATCGAGCAATCGCGCTGCGGATTGCCCCCGGCATCCTGGGAACCGTTGTGCCCCAAAACGTCCGTAATCAACACAACCGCCTTGAAAGCGCCCTGCCGGGAACCCGACCGCAACAACTGGACGGCGCGCCTTGCCCCGTAGATGGCCGCCTCTGGATAGTCGTCATTTCCGGTCGGCTTGATACTGGAAACAAAATTTTTGAAACCAGTGTAATTGCTGGTGAGTCGATAAGTTCTGGCGTCAACCGACGCGTAACTGTCAACAAATCCGACAAGGCCGACCTGCAAATCCAGACCGGACCGGCGCAGTTCAGAGACCAGGGACGCGATGCCGTTCTTTACGGCAGCCATCTCGTCCGTCATGCTGGCGGTCGTGTCCAGCGCGAAATAAAGGTCGACTGCCTGCCGTACGGTGCTGGTATCAGTACCGACAATCCTCTTGTCACCTGCCTGGAACACAACCTTCAAGCGATCAATGGTTGCCATCTGGACATCGCTGCCCTGGATGGTCTCATCCATTCCCATCGCGACCAGGGTGTATTCCTTCGCCGAGGGAAGTGGCTCCCTCATGACCACACGGTTGCTACCTTTGAAAGCCGTCGCATTGCAGCCCGCGAGCAGAGTCATCGCCACGCTGCCTGCCAGACGGGTAAGAATCATGAAGAAAGCCTTCATCAAAATTTCCTTTACTCAGCTCGTTTCAAATAGCCACCATCCAAGTACAGCGTAAAAACACGGTTTTTGAACCTGGTCCGTTGCTTCACCAGCCAAGGTTCCAGGTTCAATGAGTCGATCTTTGATGTCCCGTAATACATGCGATTTCCGCGATTGAAGATCGCCTCTGGCTCGAAAGATCCGCCTGGCGAAACCGTCCCCGCAAACAGGAGCTGCAGGTCATCCCAGTACCAGAGGGGCACTTGAGACACTTTGGTTTCGGAATAAACGTAAGTATCACTCACCGTGAACCGGACTTTGTCCATTTCGCGAGGAACCCCGTCGACCGGAGGAATGGCGGATTCCGGAATTTTCTTGACGCGGGGAGGAGCCGGCCACGTGGACTTGGCAAGAGCAACCACGGGGAGAAAAAACGCAATCACCGCGATTACCAGAATTTTTCCCTTCGACCCGCGCAAGTTGCGACCCCTTTCCGGCATCACACCGGGGAAGAAAACCGGTGAAACAACAACCCTTCAGGGTTTTCTTCGGGAGTTGCGGGTACTTGCTTGAAAGAAGGACTTCCCGCGATGGCGTTCAGCCGTGAGTCAAGGCGCTGAAATCAGCGGCATCATTGAATTGTTTTCACAGAGAATCAGGGACCGCCAACGCGAGAGTATTCCCACCGGACCCCGAACGGGACGTAGTTCGCGTTGTCGTTTGTCGGCAGCATCCTGAGTGATAGACCGCGGGGCAGTACAGGACCGTAGTATTCCGCGGAAGATGTGTTGAATGACATGCGACCGGTAAAGTAGTCGTAAACGAGATGTCGCACTTCTTGCCGGGTCTGCAAGCCGTAGCCGTCACCGCCTGGACCGATGACCTCACTCTTCAGCAATCCGGCAGTGGGGAGCTGTCGCAACGGATTGAAGGAACGGAAATCACCCCCGTCCGTCGAAGGCTGAAGTTCCAGCTGGCGATGCATGCGAAGGCCATTCTGGGGGGGAGAATCAAACAAGCCTGATACGGATGGCACGAAATCCACATCAGGAATTGAGTCGAGGTTCAACCCCGTACCGAATTCAACCCTGCCGACCAACCCGAACAACCTTGAATACCAGTATCCCGAGAAGTGATATCCCTCGCGCCGGAGGATCACGACCGCGTCACCCATCGGACCGCTGGCGATCCTGAAAACATCTTCCTTCGCCTCGTACAGGGTTGTTTCGATCACGTGTGTGAGCGGCTGGCTGTGGCTGGAATCTGCCTTCTCGAAACTTTGCGCGATCATTCCGCTGATCTTGCATACCCCGGGTTGTGACTCGATCACGACGAGGTCAAGCGCGACCCTTTGGTACAGACCGGTGTACATGTGGTGCAAGACCCCGGGAAATCTGCGACTCAGATTGGCGCACTTGAGCGGCGGGGCGTCCGGCTTGCTCATGGGATCCTTTTGCTTCAGATCCTCCTTGATGGCCTTCATCCGGGCATCCGAATCACCCAGTCCGTAAGGAACCCTGCCCTTTAAATCCCGTTCCATCCGGGAATCTGGATCACGCAGGCGGTACAGCTCGCAACTATTTCCAAACCGCGGGGTATCGCAGGTTATCATGTCGTTCTTCTCATCCCAGTCGCATGACCAACGCCAGGCGGCCGTAAGGAAAAGATTAAACTTGCCGGTATAAAGGTCGTAGTTGCCCGACGGGAAACCCATGCACGAGAGATCACGGTCCGACCCGAAACCGTCTGGATCCCGGCATACTGTCCCGCCCTGGTAGGTATT
>RGVZ01000571.1 GCA_010029825.1 bacterium
TCATCACCCAATCCGGCGGGGTGGCTTTCCAAAGCACGGTGACGGCCAACACGGTGACCATCAGCAACTCTACCCTCGGAGCTAACGTAGATTTTCAGGATAATCTTACCGTGAACACTGGAATGTCCGCGGCCGGTGGTACGGCGGCCTATGATATTCTGATCACCGGAAGCAATAACTCCATCGCAGGAGCCACCACCTTTGCCAACACCGGCGAACTCACCATTGGAAACGGTGCCACTGATGTGTCGGTGTTCACGGGTGGGTTAACCGCCACAACCCAGTCGGCCGGATCTGGGGCGGGCTTCGTGAGAACTGCGGGGGGAGTGGTTAATCTGGGAACCGTGACGTTTACCGCGGCTAGCACGGTCGACACGACCAACAACGGTGCGGTGCCGGCAGGAGCTAACCTGACCCTGGTCAACGCCTTGGGCGGGCAGAATCTCACCTTGATCGGTGGAACTGCTGGCACGGTGGATTTGGCGGGTGCGACTGTCGCAAATCTGACCGTCACATCGAACGCGATCGACTTCACCGGCGGGGCTAATACAATCACATCAACGGGAGCGGTTTTGCTCCAGGGTGCCACGGCGGCCACGACCATTGATGTGGGGTCGCCAGCTGGGGGGACAGGGATTTTGGATATTAGTGACGCGGATCTGGCGGCGATTGCCAGCGGTGCAACCTCTCTGACGATCGGTCAAGCCACGCAGAGTGGGACGATTGTGGTGGGGAGTTCCGCATTCCAAAACCCGGTGATCATTCAGGCTCCATCGGGGGCGATCCAGGTCACCGATAATGTCACCAATCCAGGAAAGGCGGTGACTCTGACTGGCGGAAACGTGAGCCTGACTGCGGCCAAGAGCATCACGACCACGGCTACAGCCAACAGCGGAACGGCCTCGGGAGCCGTGACGATCACCACGACTGGGACGGGGACGATAACCTTGGCTGGCAATTTGGTCACCACGGGTGCGGCGAATAACGTCGGATCGGGAAGCGTGGGTGGGAGCGTGACGATTAGTGGTGCCACGGGGGCAGTGACGATCTCCGGCAACATCACGGCGACTGGTGGTGCGGGCACGAGGGTCTTTGCAGTTGGTGGTGAGAATGGTGGAGCGGGCGGAGATATCGCCATCAGCGCCATTGAGGATCACTGAGGCCGGTGTTTCTCTGCGCCAGACAGATAAATCCTGCAACCAGGAGGCGATGAATACGGTGTGATCGGCACAGTAATTCGCGCGTTGAAGCAGCGCATTCATATGGCGTGTCTTTTTACGCTCGTCGCATTCATTGATACGATGCACGACCATGGCACGGGGGTTACGCAGCAAATAACGCAGAATTGCGCCTGCACCAAAAGAAACGCTGGGACTACGTTCGCGCGGGTCGGTCAGGACGATCAGGTCGATATCATCGTCGCGTAAGTCAAAGCGCACCACATGGTCTTTTACGCGCAAGGCCTCCGCTAACGAACGCGCAAACTGATTGCCGCCACCCCACGGACCGTCCTGAACGTGATAGCCTAA
>RGVZ01000572.1 GCA_010029825.1 bacterium
CGCCCGTCATCGCCAATGGAGTGGTCATCGACCTCGAGGTGCTTTTCGCTGAAATTGACGCCTTGAGCGCTCGCGGAATCGATGTGTCACGTCTCAAGGTTTCGGCCAACGCGCACGTGATTACGCTGTACCACCGCACCCTCGACAAGGTCACCGAGCGCTTTTTGGGAAAACGACAAATCGGAACGACGGGTCGTGGCATTGGGCCAACCTATGCCGACAAGATCAACCGCGTGGGCATCCGAATTCAAGACATCTTTGACGAGGGGATTCTGCGACAAAAAGTCGAGAGTGCTCTCGAGGTGAAGAACCACTTGCTCGTCAAGATTTACAACCGTCGGGCCATCCATGCCGACGAGGTCGTCAGTGAACTGCTCAGCTATGCGGAGAGGTTGCGACCCCTCGTCGCGGATACCGCGCTGGAACTCCATCGGGCCCTCGATGAGGGCAAGACCGTTCTGTTTGAGGGTGGCCAGGCAACCATGCTCGATGTCGATCACGGAACCTACCCGTTTGTGACCTCATCGAATGCCACCGCGGGCGGTGCGTCCACGGGTTCGGGAATCGGGCCCAACCGGGTCGACCGCGTGATAGCCGTGGTCAAGGCCTACACGACGCGCGTGGGTTCCGGCCCGTTCCCCACCGAATTGTTCGACGAGTCGGGCGAATTCCTGCGTAAGACGGGCTTCGAATTCGGTACCACGACCGGAAGACCACGTCGATGCGGATGGTACGACGCTCCGATTGCCCGATACACGGCGCGCATTAATGGTGTGACCGATTTCGTCCTAACCAAGCTGGATGTGCTGACCGGCCTCGCCGAAATCCCCGTGTGTGTCGCGTATGACGTTGACGGCACCCGGTTTGACGAGATGCCGGTCAACCAGTCCGACTTTCACCACGCGAAGCCCATTTACGAGATGTTCCCCGGCTGGACCGAAGACATCACGAGCGCGCGATCGTTTGACGACTTGCCGGCGAATGCACAGCGCTACGTTCGTGCACTGGAGTCCATGAGCGGCGCACGTTTCTCCGCCATCGGCGTGGGTCCTGCTCGCGACGCCATTGTGGTGTTGCACGACCTGGTCTAATCGAGACTTTTACGTGCGTCATGAGTTTCCCGGGTTAGCGCGTCACTTAGACAAATCTTTACTGACTCCGATGTGTCTCTGCGACATTTGAGGGGTCTTCCTGAATAACGTGCTTCCTACAGTGAAGGCATGAATTACTCAACGAAAGTTCTTGTGTCCGCGTTCGCTGCGGGTGTCGTCTGCGTGGGTGTGACTTCCGCTCCCGCTTTTGCGGACACGACCAGCGCAAACGGAATCGTGACGAGCTCCCTGTCGAGTCTGGGAATCACCATTGACGAGCCCGCTCTGATGGATGATTTGACATCGTCCGTGCAGTCGGCGCTCGATTCCGGGGTTGTTGACCCAACTATTGAGCCGGTCCCGGATGCCACGGCGGCACCATCGGTTGAACCCACCGGTGAACCGACGTC
>RGVZ01000573.1 GCA_010029825.1 bacterium
CAAACAACTGTTTGACCTCCGATGCGGAGTGGGCGCGAAAACCGTCTTGTTTGTCGAAGTTTCCGGCGACGTAGTAATCCGTGTCGCGCTGAACGTCGACCCAACCGTTTTCGAATTGGATGCGCTTTCGATTGAAGGAGCCCGCCAACAGCCCGAACGAGGTACCAGGATGGTCTTTTCCATTTTTTGTCTCGATAACTAGGGCGCCGCCCAGCGTACTTAGGCCAAAAATCGGATTTGAGCCTGGCAGCACGCTTAAGCGCGCCATCGCGTTCATAGGGATGAGGTCCCAATTCAGCACCGAGCCGAATGGCTCGTTCATCCGGATACCATCGAAAAAAACCGACAGCCCAACCGGGGCGCCGAGCAATGACGACGCCTGGAAGCCTCGGTAACTCACATCGTTCTGATACGGGTTGCCGACCGCATTGCTAACGCTCACCGAACCCAGGTTGTTGTTCAATAGGTCCGCGAGATTCGTGACCCCTTGCTCGCCCGTATCGGTGGCTTGGAGGGTCTGTGCGTTCCCCGGAAAATCCGCGAGGGGAACACCGACGCCACCCAAAGGAGTGACTCCCATGATTTCAACCGTCGGCAGTTTCAACCCTGTGGCTGCATCCGCCGAAAATGCTGGCGGAAGAAACCCCCAAGACAACACAACGAGGGAACGGGCCAAAAAGCGAGCTGGTTTCATACAAAACTTTGGACGATAAACAACCGGAACGGGGGATAAACCTGCCGCAGCAAGAGACGAAACTTAGGCCAAGGACCCGCCACAAGGACAGGGAAAAAATCCCGACCTTGAGCGACCTGTCGGTTACGAGCGCTTTCGGAGGGTTTTTCCGACGCGGGCGCAAGGACCCCGGTCATTGCGGTGGCCTCTTGGCGACGCTTTGAGGCGGATGTGCTTGGGTTAGACCAGTTTTGCGAGCAGCGAGGTTGCAAGCCCTAGCCAGATCGCGACAAAGCAGGCAGCAGCGAATAGGCTGCGTGGTTTGCTCAGTGCCTGATCGGCTTTCTCGCGGGACCTGAGCAAAACCTGCTGCGGAATCAGGCGCAAAACGAGCGACAGACCAATGGGGACGATGATCAGATCATCGAGATAACCGAGTATCGGTATGAAATCAGGGATCAGATCGATCGGGCTTAAGGCGTAGGCTGCAACGAACCCAGCCAACACCCTGACGCCGAGCGGTGTTTGGGCGTCCCGCGCGGCGAAGTACACCGTGACGATATTCCGCTTTAAGCCCCGCGCCCAAGTTTTGAGGCGATTAAATAGGCTGCTGAGATCGGACATCAAGCTTCAGAGGTCGATAGCCGCCAACTTATTGGCGTTTTACCGTGGCCCCGCGGGCCGCGTACTCGGAAGCTTCCTCGCTCTGGCGGTTGTTTGATGCCGGTCTGCGGAGCAGTCGCATGACCAGTCGCATGAGCAGCTCAACGAACAACAACACCCCAGGGGAGTGTGCCGACCGCGACGTCGCGAATAACCGCTGCCTTG
>RGVZ01000574.1 GCA_010029825.1 bacterium
TTCTTTAGGTCTGCAGCTGGAAGTTTAATTCCGGAGGAGTCAAGGGCAGCGTCGACCTTCTCGCAAAAGACGTTGTGGTCCTCGTAGAGCTTGTCGCCAAGGGCAGCTCGTAGCTTTGTGGCTACTTCGACTAGCCGGGCGTCACGTTCCCAGGTTTTGGGATCGAGCAACTTCTTGCGCTTTTTCTCAGGCAGGCCCTTCTTGGTATTACTGCCTTCCTCATCTTCATCTTCCTGCTCATCGTTACCCCAGTCAGCAAGGCGCTTCTCGAGCTTGGCGGAGATTTTAGAAAACTTAGTAAACAGCTCGTCACCAAATTCATCATGGAGTGCACTCCGAATGTCCTCATCACCCGAGGCAAAGCGCAGGGTCTCAATGGCCTTGAGGCTTAGCTGGCTGTGTAGGCGCAAGGGACGCTCGACGGTGACTTTCCAGTACCCGAACGCGGCATTAGGAAAGAGCTTGGATTCGGGCGTTTCCTTAAAATTAAGGAAGGTCTGGCTGATACGCTCAATGTCTTCGGGTGAAAGCTCGCAGTTTTTTTTCCCGAGGTTTTTGCGAAGCGGCTTGAACCATTGGGTTGCATCGATGAGCTGCACCTGGCCTTTGCGATTCGCGGGTTTGCGATTCGAAAGCACCCAGATGTAAGTGGCGATGCCGGTGTTATAGAAAAGGTTAAGCGGAAGGGCGACAATGGCCTCCAGCCAGTCATTCTCAATGATCCAGCGGCGGATATTGCTCTCACCCTGCCCTGCGTCACCGGTGAAGAGGGAGCTGCCGTTGTGGACCTCGGCAACACGGCTTCCGAGGGCTGACTTGTTGTTCATCTTGGAAACCATGTTCGCAAGAAAGAGCATCTGTCCGTCGCTTGAGCGGGTAACGAGCGATAGCTCCTCGTCGGCGTGCATGACCTTGAAACGCGGGTCACGCATACCCTCCTTACCACCCATGGCCTCCAGGTCCTTTTTCCAGCTCTTTCCGTAGGGCGGATTGGCGAGCATGAAATCAAACTCTTGGGCCGGAAAGGCATCGTGGGAAAGGGTGCTCCACTCGGCCCCTCCGACGATGTGGTCAGCATTCGCCCCCTCTCCTTTGAGCAGCATGTCGGCCTTACATACGGCGTAGGTCTCTGGGTTGATTTCCTGGCCATAAAGCAGGGCCTTAGCCTGCTGCTTCCGCTTGGCGGCGATGGCGGTCAGAGTCTCCTCTGCCACGGTAAGCATGCCGCCCGTGCCGCAGGCACAGTCATAAAGCAGGTAGGTGCCTGACTTGATGTCCTTCTCAATCGGCAGAAACACCAGGTTTGCCATCAGCCGAACGGCATCGCGCGGCGTCCAATGCTCACCGGCCTCCTCGTTATTTTCCTCGTTGAATTTACGGACAAGTTCCTCGAACACGGTGCCCATCGCGTGGTTGTCGATGCCAGCGGGGGAAAGATCGATCTCGGGGTCGAGGAACTTGCTGATCAGTGTGCCCAGCGCGTCTGCCTTGGAGAGAGTG
>RGVZ01000575.1 GCA_010029825.1 bacterium
CCGGCAACGCCCATTGGCTCATCTTGAAGATGCCCTTGGCGTTGACGTCCAGAACCTCATCCCACTCAGCGCTGCTGAAATCTTCCAACCATCCGGTGATGTTGATGCCAGCACAATTGACGAGAATATCCAGGCGATCTGGTGGAGGCCCATAGCTGTCTTCTGGGTTCCTGACGTCGTGGCCGATCTTCTTGTCGAAGTGATAAACCTCGTGGTCGTGCTTCAGCAGGGCGTTGACAATCGCCTTGCCCAGACCGGCGTTGGATCCGGTCACTAACACTTTAGCCATTTTGCGCTCCAGGCTCTTCAGCCGCGGGTTGCGGCTCGGCTTCCGGTTCCGGTTGCGGCTCGGCTTCGGGCGGCGTGATGAGCGACTCGACCATTGCGGCGTAAACGGCAAGGTCGTGGATGCTGTCTTGATGGCTCAGGCCGGTATTGGCGAACCGAGTCATTTTGACCACCATCAGCTCGAACAGGTGCCACACTGTGAATTGTTCAGGCGTGTTAATCGCTACGCCGTTCGGGAATAGTGCTTTCATCACGTCGCCGACACGCTTGTAATTGTCGCCGTAGACCTTGTTGCGCTCCATATAGGTTTGCGCCATATCGATCAGGATCTGTGATGCGTCTTTCATGCTGCCTCCTTATTTGGGTTGGTGTACGCGCAAACGTCGTGCACGCTCAAGATTTGGCCGTTGATGCCTTGTTGCTTGTACATCTCAACAACGTCGGGCCGGTCGTCATAGGCGGCTTCGATGTTGCTCAACTCGATGCCGTAATGCTCTGGCAGCCATTGCAGCATGCGGCGCTTCAACTCAACCGACGGTGTGTGATCCTCGTTGTTACGCATGATTAGCACTTCATGGAAAACGCCCCAACGCCGCAGCCATTCTTCCGTGACGGCGCGGTAGAGAACCGGACGTGCCGTGAAGATGACGTGGTGGTAACGCGTATCGTGAGCGATCCTGGCATTGCACAATCTGTCCCAAGCGCTGAGCGAATGGTAGTCGTGGTAGCGCTCCATGGGGTTGGCTTTCTGCCAGTTGATGTTCGGGATCCGCCAACTGTCATCAGCGATGCAGTTGTCCAGATCTAAAATGACGTGCTTCTTCATAGCGGCTTGGTCCTCTCTGCGATGCGTTGGCGGTTGATCATGATAGCCTCGTCGTCAGGCTTCCAGTCTTTGAACCATTCCTGAACCATTCCTTGTCGGCTATCAGCACAAGCGGAGGGTTGATGAAACTGGGCTTGTAGCCGCGGCGCTTCATCTCGCGCTCCAGCTCGTACCAACGCTTGCGGCAGTAGCCGAGCCGCGTGTAAAAGAATTTAACGTGGCCGGTGCCCAAGGTATAACGCTCAGGCGCGACGACTTCGCGACCGGACACGTAGGCCTTCTCTGCCAGCGTGAAAACGCGCGGCAACTCTTTCCATTCAGCAAGCAAATGTTGACGGGACAGCTCTTCCGGTGGTACACAATTGATTCTGGTCATACGGTTCTCC
>RGVZ01000576.1 GCA_010029825.1 bacterium
ATCGGAGCGAGGATGCCTGACTCAATCGACTTTCCCTGGACCACAGATCCAGGCCAGAGGACATCAGCATTCGGATCGAACGCCGCCACAGACTCAAAAGATCTTGTGATCGACTTTTTCTGGGAGACAATCCGGCTGGGAATGCCATTCACGTCCCCCTCGCCAGATACTTCATCGCCGATGGCAGGGTTGGTATCCGCAGGAATCTCAACTTTCGCGATCCCGCGAATGAATTGCCGCAAATTGAATCGTTCCTTGCGGATGGAAGGATCGCCCGGCGCGCCCGCCAGTGGAACCACCTGGGTGCCGGCCATTCCGCACGCGTGAGCCACCGGCAATACACAAAATGCAGCGCCAACCAGTAACTTTCTCATGAACACTCCTTTGCTGGTCGCCCCACTGTATTTGAGGAGCAAGCCAGCGGCCAGAGCAACACGCATGCCGCGACCTTCAAGACTCGAAATTGTCGTGATTACAGGAACATGCGTGACAGGCGCACTTGGACCGGGGGAGTTCGCAGGCAAGGAATGCCAGCCAGCGGCCCGAAAATCGAGCCATCAGGTACCGCGGCCTGCAAGGGTCACCCCACGTCAGCGGGCGAGGGATTCCGCGACGAATCCGCGCAGCTTCTCGAGGCCCTTGAAACCGGTGAATTGGCCCTTCTGCTGGCGGTCCTTGAATACAAAAAACGAAGGCAGCGCCTCTGATCCCGAGACCTCAAGCATCTCCGGGTGATCATCCGTGCAAATTTGCCCGAAAATCACCTGGCCCGTGTACCCAGCCTCGATGCGCTCAATCGCAGGGATCGAGAGCTTGCACGCTCCGCATCCCTTTTTCCAAAGTTTCAAAAAAACCGCCTGTCCAGCATCAAGATGACCCTGAAGGTCAACCGGACTCCAATCGATCATCATTCACTCCGCACGCAAAGGGCCTTGGCAACAGCAGGGCTGGTCGTCTTCAACAGAGATGCCGTCGCCCCGGTAGCCAGATTCACAGTCCAGCCATTCAGTGGATTCGTGCTGTCTGTCGTGCTGGACCACCACGACCGATTGTAGTCCTGCACCGTCCCCGTGCCAACCGTATTGCGGATGGTATTCACGTACGCCACCATGAGTTCCTTCTGCGTCGGCAAACGCCACGACTTGCCGCTCAAGGTCAACGAGCCGCAGTAATATGCTGCCTCGTACCAGTTCTTGACTGCCCCGTCCCCTTTGAACCAGGTAAGCCCGGTCAACAGGTCCTTGATCCCGCAGTTGCCGGGATTGCTGGTACACGAATCCGCCTGGCCTGAATTGTTGAGGGTATTGTCCTTCCACGAAACGATCGAACCGCTTGGCGCGCTCGTACCATCCATGAAACCGCACAAATTCCCGAGGAATGGTTCGTCCGGTCCGCTGTAAGGCGGGCTGTACGCACGAACTCCCGACGGGTCATCCCCGTTCAGGTCATCGATGGTGTCCCACGGGTCCGGAATATTGTCCCATGCGACGATGTCGAAA
>RGVZ01000577.1 GCA_010029825.1 bacterium
CGCCACTCGCCAGTCTCCAGGTCCTTGATGATCCGGAACGCGCCGGCCTTGAAGAGCATGGGGTAGGCCACCAGACCGATGTGCGGCCAGTTCCGGCCCACCACCACTAGGTTGCCGCCCTCCTTGGGGTACTTGTCGAACGGATCAGTACCCGTCAATGCACGTGCGTCCTCTACGAACGTGGAGAGCGATTTGCCGGATCGGTTCCCGCCAAGCACTATCCGCTCAGACGCCATGCTGGCGTGCATCTGCTGCTGAAGCGGCATGGCCAAGCACTATCCGCTCAGACGCCATGCTGGCGTGCATCTGCTGCTGAAGCGGCATGGGCTCGTACAGCCGGAGTGCTTCGATCTTCCGGCTCTTCAGCTCCGCCTGGACCTCTTTGAGGTGGCCAAGCGTGTGCTGGGTCACGCCGGGGACGACCGGCGGCTTAGGATGGTCCGGGATCTTCCGCGGGTGCGGTTTCACTGAGGACCTCCACTGCACGGCTTACAGGCAGGGCCTTGAGCGTGATGGCCGTCTCCATCAGCCGCTGCCGCAGCTCCTCCTCCAGCTCGTCTTCGGTCCACACCGACAGAGGCTTCTTGGCACCGCCCATGGCTGTGTTGGCATTCACCAGCCGCACCAGCGTCTCCAGCATCTTCGTCCGGTGAGCCCCCCCAGGAGGCGAATCGTAGTACTGTTTCATGAACACATTGCCGAAACCACGCACGCCGCCGAAGTACTCTAGAAGGACTTCGATCAGCTCGGCGCTGTGCGGGATCGTTGACCCGCCCAGCCGGGCCGCCTTGCAGAACACGTCCACCGCGTCCTGCTCTATGGCATCCAGCCGCGAGTCCTTCTTCTTCTTGCGGCGTTTTCGTTCGTAGGACGACCGGCACGTCTTGCATTTGGGGTGCATCCTGCCATCGGCTGACCGATGGAAACTGGTCTCTGGCAGCTCCTGCTTACATTCGATGCAGGTCTTTTTCATAGCTTGCAGTGCCAGACGTTCCCGTTAACCACGGGCACCAGGCCGCAATCCGCCACAGCCCGCTTCACGCCATCGAATGAGTGGTAGTCATGGCCCGCCAGGATGTGCTTGGCCTTGGGCTTCCAAGCCAGGATGTCCTGCTTGACCGATTCGTAGTCATGCTCGGCATCGATGTAGACGATGTCGAACTGGCCGTCCCGGAACTTGGCTGCCGCGTCAGGCGACTTGGCCTTGACGGCGGAGATGTTCATTCCGGCGGTGTTGCGCTGGAACACCTCAAACGCAGACCCGGCCTGGCCGCTGTACTGCTTGCACCCCTCGTCATTGACGTTCCCGCCCCACGTATCCACGCAGGTCACATGTGCTGCCCCTGACTGGGCCATGATGATCGCACTGCGGCCAGCCCATGAGCCCACTTCCAACACCACCGGCTTGCGGCGATGCTCGTCGCGGAACTTCTGCACCAGCGCAGCCAGCGCCTCGGCGTCGGTCTGCGGCAGGTCCATGCCCATGTC
>RGVZ01000578.1 GCA_010029825.1 bacterium
TCCCAGGTCAAGGCCGCCGAGGCCCAGGCCGACCACGCGAAATGGAAGAGGGTTGAAGCCTTCAGTGGACAGATGCCTGTCATCGCACTGGGATCCAGCTTTCTGACCCAAAAAAAATACCTGGTGACCGACGTGACTTTTCCGGGAGCGCAAGCTCCCACGTCGTTCCCTCAAATCATTCCGACCACGATGTGGTCCGCGAATGCGCAACTCCCGCTGTTTGACGGGTTTGCCTCGACGGCCAGACTCATGGCCGCGAACAGGTTTCTCGAAAGCGCAGAACAAAATCTTGAGTGGCAACGATTCCAGGTCCAGCGCGAGGTCATCCTGCAGTTTTTCAAGGCGATCGCGGCCGAAGAATTGAAAAAGGTGGCCGCGCAAAACCAGCGCACCCTGGAGGATCATCTCAAAGAGGTCAAACTTTCCAAAAATGTCGGACTCGCGACCCACTATGACATCCTGCGGGTGGAGGTCCAGGCCAGCGAGGCCCGGTCGGAGGTCCTCAACGCCGAGGACAACGTCCATATGGCGCGAATGAAACTGTCCGAGATCATCGGGAGGGACGTGGACTCAAACCCGGGATCAATGCCCGCGCCCGCGGGGACGATACCCGTTTTGAGCCCCTCACAAGTCAAGGACCTCACTGGAGTCCGGGGGAGCGCGCGAAAGGATCTTCAGTCCCTGGAAACAAGAGTGGAAGGCCTTGAAAGAACCACGTCAGCCGCCCGGCGTCACTTTTTTCCAAAGATTTCCCTGTTTGGTCAGTACCAGTACTACAACAATCTCAACGACGATCCGACAGACTACCAGGTATTCCGCCGGGCCTGGTCGGCGGGATTGTCCCTGAACTGGGTGCTGTTCGATGGTTTCGCCTCGACGGCCCGCTCCCGCGAAGCGGCGAGCGAACTCGCGGAAGCCTCGGCCATGCTAAACTCGCGAAAGGCCAAGGCAAAAACCGATGGCGAGTTCTGGCGCCGCAAGGTTGCTTACTTCGCCACGCTCCACGAGGCCCGCACAAGTGACGTCACGAAAGCCGAGGAGAGCGTCCGGCTGGCAAAAGTGGGGCAAAAGGAAGGCACACGAACCAGCACCGATCTGCTGGACGCGGAATCGGAGCTTTTCCGTGCGCGTGCCGGGGCCATCAACGCGCTGACTGGATGCGTTGAGTCCGTGGTGAATCTGGAGCTGGCGACAGGCAAGGAATTGTTCCCATTTTTTTAACGACGGAGATGTCATGGAAAAAAGAAAGAAAATCCTCGCTGCGGCTGGCGGTATCACCGCGGCGATCACCGTCTGGTTTGTCTGGGATTCATTCATGTTCATCCGGTCGGACAACGCCCAGATAGACGGCCACATTGTCGTAATCGCGAGCAAGGTCCCCGGGTTTGTCGTTGAAGTCAAAGCCGACCTCGGAGACCAGGTGAAGGCCGGTGATATCCTTGCCAGGATCGACGACCGTGATTTTTCAACCAGCGTTGACCG
>RGVZ01000579.1 GCA_010029825.1 bacterium
TTCTCGCCAGCTGAAGATTCTCGCCAATGACTTCCGCGTTCCTGTGATCGCGTTGTCGCAACTGAACCGAAACGTAGAACGTACAGCGGACGCGGTGCCGCGTTTGTCTGACCTGCGAGAATCTGGCGCGATTGAGCAAGACGCGGACGTGGTGATACTTCTACGGCGTGAAGGGTTTTTCCCGCGCGAAGAACTGATTATGGACGTGGCTAAGAACCGTCACGGCGAAACAGGTGAGGTTCGTTTGCATTGGGATGGGCGCTACTCGCGGGCGGTGAGCCAATGATGTTTAACACAGCTCGTATTCTGGTTGGAGACAACCGCAAAACTCTGGCAACACTTGAGGCAGGTTCGGTGCAAACGTGCATCACTTCGCCTCCTTATTGGGGACTTCGTGACTATGGCGAAGATGACCAGATCGGACTTGAACAAACTCCCGATGATTACGTTGAGCAGTTGTGTCTGGTGTTTGACGCTGTTTGGCGTGTGTTGGCTGACGACGGCACATTGTGGTTGAACTTGGGCGACAGCTACGCTGGCGGTTCAGCGGCTAGTGGTGGAACACAGCGGCTCGGGCCTAATGGCACTTTGAATAATCAAAGGAATGATGTGCAACTGAAAAAGGTTGGACAGGGGTTGAAACCTAAAGATATTATTGGTATTCCGTGGCGCGTAGCGTTCGCACTACAGGCACGAGGCTGGTTTTTGCGCTCCGAGATTATTTGGCACAAGCCGAACCCTATGCCGGAAAGCGTGACGGATCGGCCAACAAAATCGCATGAACATATTTTCTTATTGTCAAAGTCTGCAAAGTATTTCTATGACCACGAGGCAATCAAAGAGGATGCGCTGACTGAACCAGCAGCGCGAAATAAGAATGCTGAGGGATACCAAGCGGACTACGCAAAGGGTGACAGGTTCTCGCCAGGTGAACGTGTATTTGGTGCAGATGGAAAGCGAAACAAGCGCGACGTTTGGACTGTGCCGACACAACCATTTGCCGGGGCACACTTTGCCGTATATCCACCGGCACTAATCGAGCCTTGCGTGCTTGCTGGTTCGCGTGAGGGCGATACAATTCTTGACCCGTTTAGCGGTTCGGGAACTACGGGAGTGGTTGCACTCCGCAACGGGCGAAACTATGTCGGAACCGAGCTAAACCCTCAATATGCGGAATTGAGCAAGAAGCGAATAAGCGACGATTGCGGAATGTTTGGGGAGGTTGAAATTGAGCACATATAACGAACTCATGCACATTGACGTGAAGAAGCTCGAAGCGGAACGGTTTACGTTGCAGCCGGATCAGGCGCGGGCCATGCTGACGAAGGCGGGAAAACTTCGCAAACGTGCACCGAAAGGCGCGGCGAAGAAAACGCGGGCCGTTGCGCCTCAACCTGAACCTAAGGTGAAACGTCGCGCCACCGTACTACACTTAACCGAGGCGCAGAAACGTGCCTATCAAAACTATGT
>RGVZ01000580.1 GCA_010029825.1 bacterium
CGCAGTCGTCGCCAGCACGTGCGCTTGTGTCGCCGCTTTTTCATGCGCGGCCTTCAAACGGAGCGCCAGCGGGAGCAGCGTCGCAACGCGCTCAGGAACCGACTGCCACTCGTACAACGTGCTCGCGTGGTCCATGGATACTCAGCGCCCAAAAGACAGCATGAACTTGATAAATACCACCAGCCACGCCAACAGGCCGCTGATAGCGAAAAAAACGATGACCGCGCTCAGACTGACCACGCGCCCGAGCTTCTGAATGGGGATGTCGCGCAGCAGTTTCCACACCTTGAGGTAATCAACCGCGCCGGGTTGCTTCGGCGGTGTGGGTTCCGGGGTCGGCGCCGGGGTGTCGGGCTTCTTTTTCCGTCCCAGCAGTTCGTTGAGCTTATCAAGCAGCGGTGTCGCCATGTGGCTTCCCCCAGTTCTTAATCGTGTCAAAGACGTCGTTGCCGTACAGCTGCGTCGCCTTGTCAAACGTGTTCATCTGCGGCAGCGTTCCAGTCGCAGCGGCTTGCGCCATCTCGTAGCGGTAACGCGGATCGAGCATCGAACGGTACTGATGGGCCTTCATGCGCGACGCCAGAATGAAATCGCCGCGCTGTTTGGCCTTCATCAAGTGATCGACGACGTTTTCGTACACCGGTTTGCCGTGATCAAACACAAACGGCGTGCGGAAGTTCAACAAGTTGCCAAACTGCTGCGCATACACGCTGTTGGTGGCCGCTTTGACGTGCGAACCGACAACTCCGGCTGGCGCATGAAACCGAAACTTCGTCGGCGTGTGCGTAATGCCCTTGTACTTCGGCTTTGGGTCGTCCACGTGCCAGTCCTGCGGCGCTTGCGCGATTAATCGCCGCAGGATCTCGTGCTTGCGGTCGTAATCGCGGCGATCCGAGTGCGTTTTGGCCGCCCGGAGTTCGTCGAGGATGCGCGGACGGGCTGGTGTGTCGTCCTGCTCCGCGCCTTTCTCTATTTCTTTGACTTTTTCGTAGTACTGCGGATCTTCGGACAGGTGATCTTTGGCAATTTCTTTGGCAATTTGATCATTTCTTGTGTGTTCGTGCTCATGTTTAGCTCCTTCGGCTAAGGCAGGCGCAGAAAAATCCCGATCGGGTAAATTATCGGCTTCACCGCCCGGTAACAGGTCTTTTTTTACCGAGCGGGAAAGATCGTTGGCCGCTTTTAGTTCTCCCCTACTGATGGGGTTACTAAACCTATGCTCTTCGTCACTTTCGGCAGGGGTTTCGTAACCCTTGGCCTTGCCGTTGTCGAGGAGAATGCCCTTGCGGCGCACGGCAACAGTGATGTGAAACGGGTGATCGCCGTTAGGCAGAGCCGACAGGCCGTAGCTCTTGCGCAAAGTCGCCAGAGTGGGCGCAGACACCTGAATCGCCCAGACTTTGCTGATGTGGCCGCCGCCGTCAGGTGTAATTTCTTTCAGGCCGCTCAGCGTATAGCCAAACATGTGGC
>RGVZ01000059.1 GCA_010029825.1 bacterium
CAAAAAACTTCGGCCCGCACATCCTGTGCGGGCCGAAGGATCACTCCTTGATTACCCTGGCACCCTTTAGTGACACCACGGCAGGGTCGGGTCGAAGAGGCACATCATTTCGCACAGCTGCGGATCCGGAAGCGGACACTCACCACCACCGCCGCCGCCACCGCCGCCGTTCGATTCCTTGACGGAGATCGTCAGCGAGTTCGCGTTCTGGCCCTTGGCGTCGGTTGCCGAGATGGTCGTGTCGCCAGTCGCGACTGCAGTCACTGCACCGCCGGCATCAACCGTCGCAACGCCCGTGTTGGATGAAGTGAACTTCACTGCGCCTTCAGCGTTCTTCATCTTCATGACGAAGCTTTCGCCCGGGGCGATCGTCGCTGCGGCCGGAACCAGAAAGGCAGCCTTGTTGAGAAGGGCTTCGGTCGCCGCGCCAGCGTCAATGCGGCAGTTGCACGCGGTCTCGATGGAGACCTTTGCGCCCGTCGACTGGAGCAGCGCGCGGACTTCAGCGCCGGTAAGGGTCGCGTCCTGAGCCTTCAAGAAGGCCACGAGGCCGGACACGAGCGGGGTCGCCATGGACGTACCGGAAAGCTCCCCGTACTTTTTCTGCGGCAGCGTGCTCATGATCTTGAGACCAGGCGATGCCAGGTGAACCGACTTGGCGCCGAAGTTTGACCACTGCGGCTTCTCGTCCTGCGGGCCAGAAGCAGCCACGGTGATCGTGTTCGGGAAACCAGCGTTGGCCGGGAAGACGTCCGTCTGGTCGTTGTTGCGGCCATCGTTGGCGGCGGCGGCAACAAAGATCACGCCGGCCTTGTCAGCGCGCTCCACTGCTTCGATGAGCGGGGTTGCTTGCGAACGCGGAACCGTCGCGCCCCAGCTGGCGGAGATGACCTGCGCGCCCTGCTCGATGGCGTAGTCGATCGACTTGATGCCGCCCATGAGGTCGCCCGAGCCGTCTTCACCGAGGAAACGAACCGGCATCAGGCTGACATCTTGTGCCATGCCGGACGTGCCGTTGTCAACCTTGCCGGTAGCGCCGATGATGCCGGCGCAGTGCGTGCCGTGACCAGGGTTCTTGTCGCTGGTCTTGTCCATCGGGTCATCATTGTTGTCGCGGAAATTGTAGCCTTTGATCATGTTCGCCTTGAGCGACTCATGATTGTAGTCGATGCCGGTGTCGATGACGGCGACCTTGATGTTGCGGGAACCCTTGTTGCCCGTGAGCTGCCATGCGCGCTCGGCGTTGACCTTGGCCAGTGCCCACTGCTCGCGCAGGGCTTCCGCGCTGGCCGGAGCCTCGAAACGGTGGAGGCGGAAGTTCTCAACGACGTACTCGACGTTCGGGTCGCGCATCAGGCGCGCCATACGGGCTGCCTCGGCTTCCTTGCTTTTCTCGTTGATGGAGATCTTCAGCAGGCGGGCCTTGTCGTGCGTATCGAGCACGCGGTAGGCCGAGCGTACGGATTTTTCGCCGCCGCCGTTCTTGTACTTGACGATGTAGTCTTTGGCAAAAGCTGGCGAGGCGAAAATCAGAAGGCTCGAGATCCATAAACCGACGCGGCGCTGCATAAACACTCCTTGTCACAACGTGCTTCGTTGACGGTCACCCGGGCGCAAGGAAATCCTTTTCCATACGGGACCGGGAACTCTGCTTCGGCTTTAAACACAACTGCTTGGAATCTGGATATCCATGTAGTCTACTGAACTTTTTTTCCGGTTGGTAGTCGCGCAGGGAAAAATTTTCCCATCAACGTGGCAACAGCATGTGAGACAAATGGTTGGCGCGTTATTGAGAATTAATCTCAAGAGCCTCAAGGGATCAACGAACTCGTCCCGCTATAGTACAATGACACCAAAGGTTGTATCATCCGCTCGATTGTTTCCACTGAAGGGGGAAATTATGAAATTGGATCGTGGAATGACCCGTCGTGAAATGTTGAAGGGCGCTCTTCTCGCAATCCCGGGCTTCATGGCTCTGCTCGCTGCCGGCAAGAACGCCGTCGCCGCGGAGGCAAAAGGCGCCAAAGCAAAAGGCGCAGAAAAGAAGTCTGCCGGTAGCGACATGGTTTCCGAGAATGACCCGACGGCGAAAGCTCTCAAATACGTCGCAGACAGCTCAAGAACCGCAAAAGGCCGTCCGGCGAAGATGAGTGTCGATGGCGACAAGCAAATGTGCTCGAACTGCCAGTTCTACACCAAGGAAGATGACAACAAGGGCAAGTGCCTGATGATCACCTCGGGTAAGGTTTCGTCAAAAGGCTGGTGCGCCAGCTGGACCAAAAAGGCCTGAACCACGCTTCTCATCCGACCCACGAAACAGGGCCCTGAGTCTTGAGTTTCAGGAGCCCTGTTTTTTTTCGACTTCCCGCAGGCGCTTTTCGAGTTCAGGCAACTTGCGCAGCAAGACTTGCTGCTTGCGCCAGTCTGCCACCGGCACCGCCGGCACGCCGGCGTACTGTCCGGGTGGCAAATGGCTCTTGGTCATGACCGAAAAGGCGGCGACAACAACCCCGGGACCGACCTCGACCTGATTGGGCACGCCCGAATGCCCGGCGAGGATCGCCCCTTTGCCCAGGCTGCTGGATCCCGCCATGGCGGACATGCCGCAAATCATCGCTGACTCGCCAACGACGCAGTTGTGGCCGACGTGGACGTGGCTGTCGAGCTTCGCGCCCCTTTTGATCACCGTCGCGTCAAACGCCGCGCGATCAACGGTCGAGCACGCGCCAATCTCGACTTCGTCCTCGATGATGACGTTGCCAACCTGCGGAACTTTCGCGATGCCACCCGGGCCGGGCGCGAAACCAAAACCATCCGCCCCGATCACGGATCCGGCGTGGATCAGGCAGTTCCGGCCAATCTTGCAGCCATATTCGATCACGACGTTGGCGCGGATCTCTGTCCCGTCACCAATCTCTGCTCCCGGCCCGATATAAGCCCCCGGGTAAATCACGACGCCTTTTCCGATGGTCGCCGTGGGATCGACAAACGCGCGGGAACTGATCATCTCGGCTGGCTTCGGGATCTCCACAAGTCTCGATGCCGCGACGGCGTATGCCCAGTAAGGATTTTTGTGCACCAGCAGCAAGCCCTTTGCCGGTACCTTCGCGTGCGCGGGACCAACGATGATCGCGGTCGCGCCCGAATCAGGCAGGAATTTCTCGTAGGACCCGGAGGTGACAAACGTCAAGTCGCCCGCGCCAGAACCCTGCACTGGCGCCACGCCTGAGACCAATGACGCTGCCGTGTGAACGCACCCCTGCGGAATCACCACCTCGGCGCCTGTCCACGCAGCGATGTCACTGACCGTCACTTCCTTTGAGAACGGCCTTGAAGAACGGCTCATGCGTTCCCTCCAGGTTTGCGTCGTGACCATGCTGCCCAGAATATGCCGGCAAGTTGCGCGGAGAGGCCGGTGTATGTCGCCGGCGTCAACTCCCTGAGGCGCTTGACGTCGCTCGCGGAGAGAGCCGGAGTGACATCCCGCATGGCCATGAGCTCATCCACGAGGCGCAAGTAATCCTCGCGAGTCATCCTCAGCCCGCGTGTCGCCGACTTCATGCGCGCGTAAGCGCCTTCCACACCACGGACCCGAAGCAGGGATTGCACGGCCTCACCGAGGACTTCCCAGTGTTGGTCCAGCGCGTGAGCCATCGCGCCCTCGTTCAATTGCAAACGGTCCAGCCCCGCCTGGATGGATTTCAATCCAAGGATCAGATGACCGAACGCGACGCCAAGGTTGCGCATCGTCGTCGAGTCCGTCAGGTCCCGTTGAAGCCTTGACACGGTCAACTTGCGCGCGAAATGCTCGAACATCGACTGGGCGACTGCGAAATTACCTTCGGCGTTCTCAAAATCAATGGGATTGATCTTGTGTGGCATGGTGCTGGAACCGGTTTCCGTCTCGATACGCTTCAAGACGCACCATCCGTCAGCGATGTATTGCCAGAAGTCGCGCGCGAGGCCTGTCGCGACGCCGCATAAATGCGCCGACGTGGCGGACACGCGCGCGATCCAGTCGTGTGGCTCAATCTGGGTTGTCAACGGGTTTGGCTGCAGCCCATCGAAGGACGCGATGAATTCGGTGCCGGCGCGGGCCCAGTCCACATCCGGCAGCGCAAACGCGTGGGCGCTGTATCCGCCGGTCGCTCCGTTGAACTTGGCCATGATGGAAGTGTTTTCGATGTCATCGAGGATGCCGGCGAGGCGGGCGCCAAACACGGCCATTTCCTTGCCAAAGGTCGTGGGTGTCGCGGGTTGCCCGTGGGTTCGGGCCAGCATCGCCACGCTGGCGTGATCACGGCTCATGCGCGCAAGGCGGTCAACAAGACCCGTCAACGCGGGCAGCAGGGCCTCATCGCGCACACGGGACATCATCAAGGCGTACGAGACATTGTTGATGTCCTCCGAGGTACAGCCGAAATGGACGAGGGCGATCACTTCACGCGGCGCCTCGAGCCGGGCCAGCTCCTCCTGCAGGTAAAGTTCTGCTGCCTTGACGTCGTGGTTCGTAACCGATTCCAGTTCCTTGATCCGGGCAACCGCGCCAGCCGTGGCAGGCGCGCCCTGTCCGTGGGTCGTGCCGGCGCCGGATGCCAGGTTGCCGAGATAGCTGTGCCATGCCGCGCCGGGGTCCACCGGCCTCGCGACGAGCCCGGGAGTCTTGAGAAGATGCAGCAGCCACGCGGCTTCGACTCGCAGACGCGTCTGGATCAAACCTGATTCGGAAACCAAGGGGGCGAGGACCGTGAGCTTGCCGGCGTACCTGCCATCCAGTGGTGAGATCGCGTTCCAAGATGCATGAGTCATGCGCAAACCCCCGGAATTTCGACGAATTCAACTCTACGCCGACCACCGCCGCGGTCAACCGGCAAAAAGTGGATGACAAGGCCCCGGACTGCGGCCATAGAGGGAAAGTCCCCTGACAGGAGCCCTCTCATGACTTCCCGGAACCAATCCACCGCGCATCACGCCCAAGGCGGTATCACCATCGTCGTCGGAGCCCAGTGGGGCGATGAGGGCAAAGGCAAGTGGATCGACTGGATCGCGGGCGGGGCTGACATCGTCGCGCGCTATCAAGGCGGCAACAACGCCGGGCATACCCTTTACATCAAGGGTCAGAAGGTCGTCCTCCATCAGGTCCCGAGCGGCATCTTCCACGCCGGGCAAACCTGCGTCCTCGCGGCCGGCGTGGTCATCAACCCCGGGGAACTGGTTCGCGAGACCGCCAAAGTGGCGCCTTACGCGAAAGTCACTCCGGACAACCTTTGGCTTTCAGCGCGGGCTCACGTGATCACGCCATGGCATGTCGCCACCGACGGGCGTCGCGAGGCGCAGCGTGAGGCTTCGTCTGGATCGGCCATTGGCACAACAAGGCGCGGAATCGGTCCGACATACTCGGACAAGACCGCCAGGTCAGGTCTGCGCCTCGGCGATTACGTCAATACCCAGGCACGTAAAAACTGGATCGCTACCATGGCGTCAGCCAGTGAGGAATTCGCGCGCAATCTTGAGACCAACGCAAGTGACTGGGCGGCTTTCGCCGCCGCGGCGCAGCAACTGGCGCCGTTTGTATGCGATGCCGAGGCCCGGGTGCGCGCGGCCGCGGCCAACGGGAAAAAAATCTTGATGGAAGGCGCCCAGGGAACCCTGCTTGATCTCGATCACGGCACCTTTCCGTTTGTAACCTCGAGCTCGACCATCGCAGCGGGTGCGTGCGCGAGTCTCGGCATTCCGCCGCGGGCGGTCAGCGGCATCTACGGTATCGCGAAAGCCTACCTGACACGGGTCGGGGCAGGCCCCTTCCCCACCGAATTGACCGACCAGACCGGGGACGCGATCCGCGAACGCGGCCAGGAATTTGGCGCGACGACAGGCAGGCCGCGGCGCTGCGGATGGTTTGACGCGGTGGCGATGCGATACGCGCAAGATGTCAACGGATTCGACGGGGTCATCTTGAACAAGTTCGACATCCTTTCGGGAATGGACGAACTTAAAATCGCGGTGGCATACGAGCATCCGGAACTCGGGCGCATCGATCAGTTCCCGTGGGACCCGGAAGTCCTCGCCGCGTGCAAGCCGGTTTACAAGACCTTCAAGGGGTGGCACGGCGAGCTGCCAAAGCAAGGCGGCATCGAATCGCTGCCGGAGGCCGCCCGCGAATACATCAAGGCCATCGAGCAATCCTCGGGCATCAAAGTGGTCGCCGCGGGCACTGGACCGGGCCGCGACGAAGCTCTACTGGGCGGTGATCTTCAGCGGCTTGTCACTCTCGACGCGTAACTTGACCTCGCCTTGTGAGGGTGCCTTTTTGCCGGCGGCGATCTGAGGCATCACGGAAATGGATCCGAGGCGGCGGAAACTATAAAGAAACGGCGTCCCGACCGAGACTTTCACCGTCTTCGATAACTTCTTCCTTTTATGCTCCACGAGGGCAACATCAAGATCCTGCGGCGATCCACCGCCGCGGTTGACCGGCACCATGCTCAACGTCTGCGGAGAATCCGTCGCGGTGAGCAGCACATTTCGCGACAGCGAGATGATCGCCACCGCGCGAGCCGGAATCGTGACATCGCTGCCCGCCGGCAACCGGTCCACAGCAAACTCATCGGCCGCGGCAAAGGCAGCAGTCCAAGCCATCAGCAACGTTGCCGCCCAGATGATACGCAGGGTTGTCTTCATCAGCATGGCCCTTATCGAACGAGATCAATCAAGATCAACCGGGATCAACGCACTTTGACGAGAAGGACGATCAGGATGATCGAGAGCATCGCCTGGATCAGGGTGAACCGCACGAGAACTTGTGGATTGGACCAGCCGCGTTTGTGGCGGAAATGATCATGAAGCGGAAACCGGATGTTCTTGAAAATGGCGATCTTGGTGAATCGAAGCAGTGCCACCTTGACGAGGCCTGTCCCGCCGTTGACCAGCAACACGGAGGACACGACAAAGACAACGAAGGGATTGCCACTGGCGATCACCAGGACACCGAGCAGGAAACCGAGCGCCCGGGAACCTGCATCACCCATCAATAGCTGGCTGGGATGGGCGTTGTACCAAAGATAGCCCGCGAGGCATCCGACCATGGAGAAGGCCATGATGGCCCACGACGCACCGTCGGGAATGTGGGGCAGCAGCAAATACCCGGAAATCTTCTCGTGACCGAGAACGAAATACATCAGGCCACCGATGGCGATGAACGCCAGGCTGACAAGCGTCCCCGACAATCCGTCAACACCATCCGTACAATTGGTCGCGTTGATCGTTGTCCACAGCAACACTGAGGCCAGCGGAATAAAAACAAGCGGCGGCAGGGTCATGGTCATCTTCGTGAAAGGCAACCAGATGATGACGGGCTTCAAGTGACAAAGGATCGCGGCCGCGGCGGCCGAGATGATCAGGTCGATCAGGCCCTTTTTGTATTCACCCCATGCCAGTTTCGAGCGATCGTCCGCGAAACCGAACCAGCAAGCCCCGGCAGTCAAAGCCAGGATTCCGTATGCTTCCATCGAAGGCGGGAGAACCAGCAACTGCACCATCAGGAAGATGGCGACAAAAATGACGCCGGCTCCCGTGGGCTTCCCCTCGGAGGCCTTGGCGTCATGCGCGAAGGCCCTGCCGCGGTCACGCGGCAGGATTTGAAAAGACAACTTGGGGAGCAGAATCCAGGTCAGGGCCGCGCACAACAAGATGCCGACGCCGCCCAGGAATGAATGGGAAGTCAGAAGGCGGAACGGTCCGAATACACCATGCAACCAGTGCCCGAGCGCGTACAGCAATCTGACATCCTCCCTAGCTCTTGGAGCTGGCTCCACCAACACCGTTGCGCTTGGCGCCAGCCGCTTCCTTGGCGGCAGCCGCGGTCGCCTTGCTGGCAGCGGCAGCTTCCACCTTGGCTTCGGCCTCAACACCGTTGCGCTTGATGCCATGCGCCGTCAGGACTTCCTGCTCGATCTTGTTCAGCAACTCAGGACGCTCTGCCAGGTAGTCCTTGGCATTCTCGCGGCCTTGGCCCAGACGCTCGTCCTTGTACGAGAACCAGGTACCGCTCTTGGAGACGATTTCCTTGTTCACCGCGAGGTCCAAAACGTCACCCGTGCGGGAAATGCCCTTGCCGAACATCACATCAAACTCGGCCTGGCGGAACGGAGCCGCAACCTTGTTCTTGACTACTTTAACACGAGTCCGGTTCCCGATGACCTCTTCCTCGGATGCCTTGATCGAGGCAATGCGACGGATGTCCAGGCGGACGCTGGAGTAGAACTTGAGCGCGTTACCGCCCGTCGTCGTTTCCGGGTTGCCGAACATGACACCGATCTTCATGCGGATCTGGTTGATGAAGATCACGGTGCAGTTGGAACGGGAGACCGTCGCGGTCAATTTACGCAACGCCTGCGACATCAAACGGGCCTGCAGGCCAACGTGGGCGTCGCCCATCTCGCCTTCGATCTCGGCCTTGGGCGTCAACGCCGCCACCGAGTCAACAACGACGACATCGACCGCGCCACTGCGCACCAGCATGTCAACGATTTCAAGAGCCTGCTCGCCGGTGTCGGGCTGGGAAACCAGAAGTTCCTCAAGGTTCACGCCAATGCGCTTGGCATAGGACGTATCCAGGGCATGTTCCGCGTCAACGAACGCGGCCACGCCGCCCTTGCGCTGCGCCTCGGCGACCACATGCAGCGTCAGCGTCGTCTTGCCGCTGGATTCCGGTCCGTAGATCTCGATGATGCGGCCGCGTGGAATCCCGCCAACACCCAGGGCGATATCGAGAGACAGCGCGCCAGTGGAAATGACTTCGACGCCCTCGGCGTCCTTGCCGTCCTTGCCAAGACGCATGATGGCGCCCTTGCCGAACTGCTTCTCGATCGCGCTGACTGCCTGGTCGATCGCCTTGCCCTTGTTGAATTCACCGGTCGTATTTTGCATTCGAATCCTCCTGATATCGCGTTTAGCTGACGTCATGTTAGCGTTTCCGGCCGGATGGCTTCGAGCGGCATCTGATGTCCGCCAGTCGCCCCTTCTCGATCGAAGAAGTGATACAGTAAGACCAAGGGCTCTTTTTGAAGCACATCCAGTTTTCGAAGACGCGAAGTCCTTTTTGATGGATGACCCACAGGGAAACCCTTGTCAATGAAACAAATTCTGTTCAAGAAACTGGGGCTTGGCGCTTTCTCCTTGCTATTTGGGGTGATCTCAAGGCCGCTGCCATGCAACGCTCAAACGGCCCCGGCCCCCACGCCTGCCGCCGCCCCATCCGCCGACATCCAGGTACCCGAAGTCATGATCTCCGACTGGCGCCTCTTTGGCGTCGATCCCGACCTGGCGCGCCAACTTCGCAAAAGACTGGCAAGCTCGCGAACTGTTCTGATTAAAAAATGGACACAGGAAAACCTGGCCAGCAAAAATCTCGCGACGTTTGCGGACAATTCGCCCCACAAAACGCCACCACTCTTGAAAAAATTCGCGTCGGAAGTCGCTGTGTCCGCCAACTCCAAACCAGCGGCCGTCGGCGCGTCGATCGTTTACGAACCCGTCCTTTGCCGCCTCGCCGACCGCTACCTCGTCCATCTGGGCGCGGCCGACGCGGTCCTCGGCACCTTCCGCGGATCCGTCCACACATCTTTTGACGCGCGCTCGTTCGAGTGGGAAGCCCGGGACCCCGCCCGCGAGTCGAACCTGGATGACGCGGTGACTGCCCTCGCCAACCGCATCACCATTCCCGGTGACGGGAAACCTCTCGACAACAGTGCCCTTCATGTCGGCATGGCCCTGGCCAAGGAACACACGCGCCGGGACGAGGGCTCGGCCATGTGCGCGTTGACGCTCATGGCGCAAACGCTCATCGACCAGCAATTCACGGTGGTCCGCCCGTGGGGCAACGAAACCCTGGGCAAGATCCGGAACACCCTTGGTCTGCCCGCCAACCTGCGCCGCCCAACCCGCACCCTGGTCTTCCGCTGGAGCCTTCCGCGCACACCAAAAAGCCGCCAGACGCGCTTGAATCCGATGCCGCTCACAGCCGACATCCAGGTCGCGGAATCCGTCCTGGGCCAACCCCTGCCAAACATCCCTGAAACTGGCTGGCCGGGACAAGTTGGCGCCAACGGACAGATCACCCTGACCTCTTCCAACAACGCGATGATGGATTTCCTCAGGCAGGAACGCGCCGCGTTGAGCCTTGCCGAAGCCCCGCAGGTCGCGAAAATCAACCGCGCCTGGGTTTATCTGGACAAGGGCCGGGCCTATGGCCTCGAAATGGACGATCGCCTTGTCATCAACGAAGGACCGCCCAACTATGGTGCCCGCGTCAAAGGCCACGTCGTCGGATTCTTTGGTCCCGAGAAAAAAATCGTCTCACCACGCGGATTCCCGGTAAACGAGGGAGCCATCGTTTTCATCCGCAAAGGCCAGGGCGAAACGAAAATCGGCCAGACGTTCGTCTTCGATGAGACGGTATTCCCGACGACGTATCCGGCCGGAGGCAAGTGACATAACCGGAAAGTCCCGCCCCCGGCTATTCCTCGAGGAAATCAAGATCCCGGTGAAAAGACTCCTCGAGGCGCCACAGCGCGATCCCCGCGAGGGCGCAGCACACCGCGCCGACGAGTCCGGCTGACAAGATCCGCCCATGCTCGGCGGACAACCACTTGAAGCTCAATGTGATCAGGACCACTGCCCCGCGCACAAAATTCGGCACCGTGGTCGCGACGGTGGCGCGCAGGTTTGTGCCGAATTGCTCGGCGGCGATCGTGACAAACATCGCCCAGTAACCGACCGCCGTGCCCATCAGGAGGCAAACGAAGTAGTAGTATGCGGGGCTTTGATCGCGCGACGTCAGGTAAACGATGACGGTCGCGACCGTCGCCGCGAGAAACGCGGCAACCGCGCGTTTACGGCTGCGCAACCACTGGCTGACGAGGCCGCTTGAGATGTCACCGATCACCAGGCCGCCGTATGCGAACATGATGGCGAACGCCGGCGACACGGTGTCCGTGGCGCCAAGATCAGCGCAAATCTCGCGCGAGAACGTCACCAGAATGCCAATCACAAACCAGATCGGCAGTCCGATCAGGACGCAGTTGGCGTAACGCGCGAGGCGCCGGCGATTTGACACAAGGATGACCAGGTTGCCGCGGGACACCCCGGCCTTGCCCTTGATGCTCTCGAACATCCCGGAATCAAACATCCGCAGCCGTGCGACGAGCAGCATGAGTCCCAGCGTGCCGCCGACAATGTAGGCCAGTTGCCACGAGAAAAATTCGCCGATGAGGCCCGCCGTGATGGCGCCGGAAACACCGATGCCCGCGACCAGGGAAGTCCCGATCCCGCGCCGGTCTTTCGGCAGGGTTTCAGCCACCAGAGTGATGGCCGCGCCCAGTTCGCCGGCCAGGCCGATACCGGCGATGAAACGCAACCAGGCGTATGCTCCGACGGGGTCGCTGAGTTGCATCCAGCCGATGACGCCGTTGGCGATGTTGGCGAGAGAGTACATGAGTATCGACCCGAAAAGGACTGATACCCGGCCTTTCTTGTCGCCGAGAACTCCCCACAGGATTCCGCCGAGGAGCATCCCGGTCATCTGCATGTTGAGCAGGCGGATGCCTACTGGTTCCAGCTGTTCTGGCGCGATCCCGAGGGATTTCAGGCTGGGGACGCGGACGATGCTGAACAGGACGAGGTCGTAGATGTCGACAAAGTACCCGAGGGCGCCGATGATGACTGTCGTCGTGAGGACGGAACGCGGTCCGTGTTTCACGCTTGATACTCCCCCAAGTTGGCGACTAAGTTAGGTGGCCGGATCACTTTCTAACAAAATTCGCGCGGGGGCGTCATGGAATTCCTCATGCAAGTCGTCGACTGGTTCCTTCATCTTGATGTTCACTTGAACGAACTTGTCGTCATCATGGGGCCGTGGCTCTATGCGTTGCTGTTTGTCATCGTCTTCTGCGAAACGGGGCTCGTCGTCACACCTTTCCTGCCGGGCGACTCGTTGCTGTTCGCGGTGGGCGCGCTGGCAGCGTTGCCAACCTCGCCGTTGCAGATTGTCCCGCTTTTTTTCCTGCTGACCATCGCCGGGATCCTGGGCGACGCGACCAATTACCATATCGGGAAGTATCTGGGGCCCAAGGTTTTCTCGAGCGAAGACTCGTGGCTCCTTCGCAGGGACCACTTGCGCAAGACGCAGGATTTCTATGAGCGCCATGGCGGGAAAACCATCATTATCGCGCGCTTCATGCCGATCATCCGCACCTTCGCCCCGTTTGTCGCCGGGATCGGCAGCATGGAATACCGCCGGTTCGCGATGTTCAACATCACCGGCGCGGTGCTGTGGGTTGGTACATTCCTGCCTGCCGGATATTTCCTGGGGAACCTTCCTGCTGTGCAGCGCAATTTCCACATCATTATCGTCGCGATCATCATCATCTCGGTCTTGCCGGGCTTGATCGAGTGGTTGCGCGCGACGGCCCGCGCGCGGAGGTCGGCCAGGGAAAACGTGAGCCACGCGTCGTGAGTGCCGGCAATGACATCGTCCATCTGGCGAATGGTGACCTGAGGGCGTCGATACTGCCAGGCGCGGGCGGCACCGTTGGATCGTTCACCGTCCGGGGAAAACCGGTAATGTTCCCGGTCACGGAGCCTGTGACGGCAGGGGCGTGGCCGGCTGGCGGGATGCCACTGTGTTTTCCGTTCGCGGGGCGAGTCTGGCATCAGGGCAAGCCGGGAAGTTACCTGCCGGCGGGCAGTGATCCGAAGGCGATGCCACTGCATGGATTCGCCTTTGGAAAGGCATGGCGTGTCGAATCAAAATCCGCGAGCGGCGTGATTTTGTCACTGCGCGATGACGACGCGACCCGGGCCGTGTTCCCGTGGCGCTTCACGCTGAAACTGAAATATGAGCTTGGCGCCAACGCCCTGACCACGACCCTGGCCATCAGATGCGACGAGATCTTGCCAGGCGCTGATGGCGCTCCGATGCCCGTTGCGCCTGGATTTCACCCATACTTCGCGGCGCGCCATCCCGTGGGCAAGCAAGACGGATATTTCTCATTCGCGTACGACTATCTTGAAATACCAGCACTGGAAACGATTGCTGTCACGCCTGAAGGCAACGCGGGTCCGAAAAAACTGGCGGCTGACACGCTTGACGGCAAGGTCCAGGGCAGCCACGTCAAGGTCCCCGTTCATGACGAGGTCACGCACAATTTGATCCTCTCGGGTCTTTCGGGACGCGTGGCGCGGATCGGCGGCATCGAGATCTCGTGGACGAAAGATTCCCCGTGGCGCAACCTCGTGTGCTGGGCGAAACCGGCCCAGCACTTTTTCTGTGTCGAGCCGTGGTACGGCCTGCCCGACGCGCCGCATCGCGACCAGGGTACATTGCGCCTCAAAGAAGGCGCGTCCTGCCGGTTCGACTTGACGATCACTTGCCGCGACTGACAGCCACTTCAGAAGTCGCCACCTGCGGAATTATCGCCAGGGGAGTCGTCACCGCCACCACTGAAATCCCCGCTGCCGAATTCATCCCCGGTGCCGGGACTGCTCTGGTTGATCTCTTGTCTGCGCTCCGCCAGTTTCCTGCGCAGCTCGCTGATTTCGGACTGACCCTTGCCGACGGTCTCGTTCGCGATCTGGGTCAGGACCGCGCCTTGCTGGTTCACTTGCGCGAACGCGTTGTAATTGGTCCCCAAAGCGCCAACACCAGTCACCAGAAGTTTGCCCTCTTCCGCCAGGGTGTTGACGACAATCGGCCCACCGGGGGTCACTTTGCCGAGAAAATCCTTTGTGACATCAATGCCGGTCTTCAAGCCTTCGGATACGACATCCGGACCATTACCGGAGATCAGAGGACGAACCACGAGCCCGTCACCGAGTTTGGTCGTGCCCGTGCCCACGACCGCGGCACCCAGACTCCCTGCGGATTGGAACGACAAGATGGCACCGTCAGTACCGAGATTCCGCGCCTGCCACGCATTCCATGCCTCGCCGGCATTCCTCCCGGCGTCCTTGAGGCCGCCGTTCTTGACCAGGGACGATACGCCGCTGGTGACGATCTTGCTGGCATCAAACTGGCTGACGGCGGAAACGCCCGTGTCACCGAGAGCGTAATTGGTGATCGCGGTAGACCCGGCGGCAAGGGTTTGTTTTCCGGCCTCTGCGGCCACGTCAACCGCGACCTGAGCGCCAAGCCCCGAAACCTTGAACGTATCCTTCAAAGTACCGACCGCGATATTGCCGGGAGCCGCCTCGATGGCTTTGATAAAACCACGCTCCGCGTCGGCGCCAGCCTTCAACGCGGCGTCGCTGCGGGATTGCAGTTCCGCGTTGCGTTCGTGAAGGGCGCGCAGTTTCTCTTCGCGACCTTCCTGCGAACGCGCGAGTTCGGCGTCGAGTTCATTGAGGCTCACGTGCTGCTGGGTCGAGTAAGCGCTGTCGATTCCGATCGACGGATACCACTGTTGACGGATGTATTGCCCGGTAGGGCTTCCGTCATTGTTCAGGATCTCGTAAGTCTCGTCGCGTCCGACGTACTCGCTGCTGCCGGAAAAGAACGCGTTGAGATTTCCTTTCCTGATGAAGACCGGGTCCGATTTCAGCGTCCGGACGTTCATGTAGTAACCGTTGTTCTGGTTGCGCAGCCGGAAAGTCCCTCCAACTTGCGACTGGGCTACTTGTCCCGGCGCCGAGTAATAACCGTCTTTCGCCGTCTTTGAAGCGCGCTCGTCCGAGAATCGCGCGGTTGGATCAACAAATCCGCGATCGTCAGGGCCGCCACCGGATTTGGCGAGCCTCTTGCCCCCGCGCGATACCGGCAAAACGGTGCGCCCCTGGTAGGCCGGAATCACCCGCGGACCCGGGGCAAGTTCATTGAATCCAAGGGCCGACGTGCGCTGGACGCCAGACGCGGTTACCGCTTCGCCCTCTGACGCGGCGAGGAAAACGACTTTGGGAATGTCGAGGCTCTTGACCGGGCGGCGTCCGGTGACATCGATTGAGTTGTCATCCTGCGTCCGCCATGTCACCACTTCCTGCGCGCCGGGACTCAGGCTGTAATAGTTCTGGAAATCAGGCGTCCAGAACACAGTACCGTTGCGAACATTGTTGTCCGCGTAAACGCCTTTGACGCGCCAGACTCTCTCCGCGACGCGGATATAGGTCAGAACAGGGTTGTTTGTCTTTGCCTCGAACAGGACGTTGCCGGCCTTGTAGACAATCAGGCCGTTGGAGGTCTGCGCGTGGTTGAGCATGTTGACGATCGCCGGCGCGGAACGCCCGGACACGTTGGTCGGATGCCGCATGAAATACAGGTTTGACTCGTTGCCATCCTCACTGACGTAGATCGCGGGAGGCGATCCGGCAGGAACTTTCACATAAGATGTTCCCTGGGACATGGTCCCGGCGTTGGCAAACACCTGAAACATCCAGACATAGGTTTTGCCCGTCTGGTCGATCGAGACGACTGGTTGCGGATACATGCCGACTTTTTCCAGCATCAGGATCTGCTCGCCATCATGGGCCATGACGACCGAGAACGCATCAAACGGGCGTTCACGTTCTAGAGAGATGCCGGCGCGGGCGGCGAGAGCCTCCGGCGTCATCTTGCGGCCGACCGCGGTCTGGACAAGATCGATGTTGGCCTGCGGGGAAAACAACCCCGTTTTGAGGCGATCGCGTGTTGCGATGTCACTCAGGCGACTCCTGCCACTCTTGCCGCAATTCTGGGTCAGGTAGAACAGGGTGCCAATCGCGAGCAATGCTCCGGCGATCTGCGCGTACATCCGCTTCTGCGTGCTGGAAATTTGGATCACGACTGATCTCCCGGAAAATTTTGCTGGTCACATGATTTTCCGTGAATCCCGTGGGAAATGCAATGGCTGACGGGGGGGGGGTGTCTATAGGAAGACCTTGAACATCGTGAGGACTTTGCGGCGTAATTTCTCGAGGTCGGTTCCGGCGTTGTAGCCGGCCGTTTCCTGCGGCGTCACGATCGACGCGAATCCGGGCCCGCTGTCCCGCGTGTATTGCTCGACCAGACGGGCAACCAGAAGGCGGTCATCCGTCTCGACGACGACCTCGTTGTTGAATACCTGGCTGCGAGGATCGAGATTGAATGAACCGACATGGGCCAGTTGCCGGTCAAAGACCGCATATTTCGCGTGCAACGTGCCGTAGCCGTTTTTGAATTCCGGGTCCCCGCCCCATTCATGGATCTCGATGGGAACACTCTGGGGACCGCCGCGCGCCGTGGACGTTTCAAACATCAAATTCTTGTAGAACATTCGTCCTACTTCCTGGACTGCCGGGGAATCACCGGCAAGGATCGAGTTGGTCAGGATCTGGATGCGTACCCCGCGGCGAGCCGCGGCAACCAGTGCCGCCATCATCTCCTTCGAAGGTATGAAATACGGGTTGACGAGGATCACTTCCCTGCGGGCGGACGCGATCGCCGCGAGGAGGCGTTGTTCCACACGGAATTCCTTCTTCAGCGGACTGTGGTGGATCATGCGCGCGTTGGCGCGGCTCCACTGCAGTTGCACAACACGCGAGGACGCGGCGGCGACCCGCTGCATCGCGCCCGCGTCCAGATCGAGCCCGATGGCGCGGCCGCTGCCGAAAACGCCGCGCGCGTTCGCCACAGTGCTTTCCACGGCGTCGGAAAATGAGCTGTTTTTGTTGAATTCCGTGATATCGGCGAGATTCGCGTCAAACGCCCGCGCCATGTCGCCAACAATCCCATCACCACGCACGACAATGTCCTGGTCACGCCAGAGAAGCTCGTCACGCTTGACCTGGATGTTGTAATACTCATTGGCGATGTTTGTCCCGCCCATCATGACAATGCCGCGACCCGGGATCTCGGCGTCCACCACCATGATCTTCTCGTGGTAACGGTGATTTTTCCGGTCCGCGAAATCGATGAGCTGGCCGGCGCCATTGCTTCCCGTTCCGCCGCCGCCATTCACGACGCGCGTGATCCAGTTGGCGTTGTTGCCGAGCTGCATCCAGACGGGACGGTAACCGTGCACTTTCACGCCGTGGCTTGTCAGGTAAAGGAACAGGTTCTGCGCGCCCTTGAAAGGAATGTTCGCGTCATCAACGAGGAGTTGCACGTCAACCCCGCGGGCAACGAGTTCGATCAACTTGTTCGCGAATGCCTGGCCAGTCTCGTCGCCCTTCATGATGAAAGTCTGCAGGCGCACGGATTTTTGCGCGAAATCGAGGATCGACATCCGGGTGGTCAGCGTGTCCTGACCGGGCCGGACATGGGCAATTTCAGCGTCCTGCCAGTTGCCGAGCCCGTCAAACGGGAGCGAAACGGGGGGCAGGTCCCACGGGTTGTACAGTCCCCGCAGCGACTCGAGCGCTTGCGCGACCGGATCGCGGGGCATCGACTCGGCAAGGGTCGGCGTCAAGTCGTCCACGCCGGAACTTTGCACGGGCTGCGGACGCGTGCACGCGGCGATCGTGCAGACGACGATGAACTTCAGGTGCAGTAAATACCGGACTTTTTTCGTGTCAAATATGATGCTACGCATCCGGACAGGATTACGAATGATGCTACGCATCCGGACAGGATTACGAATGATGCTACGCATCATTCAAGTCCACGCCAGGACATGTCTTCCGTCGTGATGGTCGGAAGGGCATCCACTTCAGACTGGACTTCCTTGCGCATGTGGCGCAATTGCTTCTCACGTTCAACACCGTGCCGGGCTTTTTCGACGCGCTCCTGCTCGAGACGCGCTTCTTCTGCTTTTTGACGGGCTTCCGCGGCTTTCTTCTCGGTCTCGCGCAACTGTGTGATTTCACGTTCCACCGCGGTGATGTCATAGGCCCCGGCCTGGATCGCGTCTTGCTTTTTCACCGAGGCTTCGGCGGCGGAAAAGTCGTCTGAACCCGTGCGCGCGCCGGAATAACTGCCATAGTCCTTCAGGAAATCGTTGTCGTAAGAAACCGGTTCCGCATTCTGATCGACTGCTTTTGCCTTCTGCTTCACCCGGACATGGGACTCAACCGCGTTGTTCTCAAGATCCCGGGCCGGCTCGATATCGTTGGATGGCACGCTATCGCTAGATGGCACGCTATCGCTCGACGCCGCGCTCTTGCCGATGCTCATGGAGACAGCCGCGCCAAAGAAGAGGCGTCCGCCGTCGATGTCAGCGATGTCTTTCGAGGGTTTCCAGTATTTCTTGCCAAGGGCGCGGTCGATCGAGGCGCCACCGTAAACGCTGGTCTCAATGCTGCCGAATCGCGCGAAAAATCCTGCCTGGCCACGGCCTGTTCCGAAAACCGACTCTTCCGCGGCGCCGTCGCGAATGACACGGATCTGGCGACCATCGGCCGCGGCGGTAAGGCCGAAATCATTCGTCAAGTTGACCTTGATTGAGGTCTTGTAAACGGATTCATGGCCAAAACGCAGACCATCAAAAACCTCGGTGGCACGATTGCGGTTGCCGAGGGCGAGGTTCCATTCAAACACGTTCTTGCGATTCCATCCGGTCAGCAACATGACGCCGCCGCGGGCGCGGACGGACCTGGTTTCAACTTCCTTGCCCTTGACGCCAATGCCGGACTCTACGTAGGGCGCCAGTGCCAGGTTGAAACCGGAAGCGCTGATCATGTTGGTCTTGAGCATGAGCGAGCCGCCGCTGACACGGCGCGAGCTGACCTGGCCTTCACGTTCATAGGTGCCGTGGACGCCGAGGTGCAGGTCAAGGCCCTTGACCAATGATGTTCCCGCGAGGGCATCAAACCGGTTTACCCGGTCAATGCCATTGCCCTGGGCCCGGGAAACATCACCAGCGGACTCATAAGGAATCGTTTCACCGTGAATTGTGAACTTGCTGAATCCGGACTTCATGGGAGCGGCCACCGGAACGGTGCCGGTTCCCGACGCGTCAACGCGCGACTGGGGTAGCAAGTCCGCGCCGAACGCCAGCGCCCCGGGAAACGCGGCCGCCATCAGGGCAGTCGCAAGAAGACTTTTTGAGTTAAACCGGCCAGTAATCATTTTCGTCACCTCACCGCATCCAGTACCGCATCGAGTCCACATCAGCTGAAAAACCGCTTTCACACTGACCCAAGGCGGACTGTGCAAAAGGAGTGACAGCGGCCGGGCCCGCCACTGGTATGCCCCGGGGGATCGGGCGCGAGGCACTCGAAATTGACGTACTTTCGGGTACTTACGCAGTCTTGAAGATTCCCCGGGGAGCCCCGCCAGGAGGCTAAAAGGAGGATGTGATGGCCTTGATGGCCACGATGGCCCTGTAGATGCATGTGGATTCTGTCAAAATTTTATACAATCTATAATAATATCTCATTTATTTTATGCTTTTAATGATTTTTAAAGAATTGTATAACGACCTCCTGTCCCGGAAGTCCCGCGGACATGCTTGCAAACCCTGAGTTGACCCAGAGGATTCATCCCATGACGCAGCTGCACCTCAAAGTCTCACGCATCGTATCCAAGACGGCCATCGCGATCGGATTCGTGACGGCAACCGCGGGACTTTCCGGCGTTGCACTTGGCGCCGAGTCGCCATTAACTCTGAGCCCCGCGGTCGTGCGTGATGTGCGCTCATCTGAGGCGATCCCGTCTGACGCGAATCATGTCCGCAAAGTGGTCAGCATGAACATCCGCCTTGGCGGCAACGCATGCTCGGCGCGCGGTATGAAACCCGTGGTCGAGGCGCGACGTGAGGGTCAAGCGCTGAACCTCTACCCGCGCGCGATGCGTTACATGAACGATGAGCCTGAAGTTTGCACGACCGAGTGGAAACCGGTTTACGTGAAC
>RGVZ01000581.1 GCA_010029825.1 bacterium
GCCGTACAACGTGACCGGCATCGCTGGCGATGCTTCTGTCACGCTGTCGTGGACGATCGCCACCACAAAGCCGGCTCTGACTCACACCGTCCAGCAATCCGGCGATGACGGAGTGACGTGGACAACTTCCGTAGCCACGATTCTTACCGCGTCTACGGCCATAATCAGCGGATTGACAAATGGCACGCGATATCGTTTTCGCGTGGCCTCAGTAACGGCATCTGGGCCAACCGCATACAGCGCCAGCAGCAATCTTATCCAACCACTAGGCACGCCCGGAGTGCCCACCAACGCGCGAGCCGTTCTTGAATCGGGGCAACTTGTCATTTATTGGGATGCGCCCGCAACCACCGGAGGCGCTACTTTAGACGAGTTGTCGTACGTCGTTCAGTTTGGGGTCAACGGCTCCTCGATCACTTGGCAAACAATGGGCTCGCCCGTGTCGTCGCGTTTGTTTACGCCTGCATCGGGATTGGTTTGCGGCTCTGTGTATCGGTTTCGCGTGGCGGCTCAGTCGGCCTTGGCTATATCTTCGTACAGCACTCAAAGCGCTACGTACACCGCCCCGACGTCTGCGCCGGGCGCCGTGCGCAACCTGTCAGCAACGCCGCTTGGTGGAGGCGCCTCGCTAGCGTGGGTTGCTCCTTTAGCGACAGGATGCGCGGCCCCGAGTGCATACCGTATTTGGCATAACACCAATCCGACTGCCGCCAAAACTCTGTGGGGAGATGTTGACGCTTCGTTGACGTCCGCGTCTGTCTCCGGACTGACAAACGGAACTGCGTATTACCTGTACGTCGCCGGCGTGAATACCGCAGGCGCGGGGCCGATCGTGCAAGTCGGCCCAATCACGCCTGCTGGTTCTGGATTGGCCGCGCCGGCAGAGTTGGAGGCATTTGGGACAGCCAACGGCGGCTCAATCTGGCTGTATTGTCGGCTACGCAATACGTTCTCAACTATTCTGCTGACGGAGGGGTAACGTGGTCGCCAGATCACGTCCTTCCAGCGCAAGCGCCTCTGGCTATTCCGGGCTACTCTCACGAGTATTATCGTTACGCATACCTTCCCGGTAATACGTATCGCGTCCGCGTCAAGGCGCGCGGAATCGTGGGCGCCGAAGGGCCATACGCTTACGTCACCTCAACGCGCGTGACAGATTATGACCCAGTCGTCGTGGCGCGCATCACGCACGGCTCTACAGCGACTCGTCTGGAATACTATCCGGCTGCGTCTCCGTCGGGCGCTCCGGCAACCAACTACGTCGTGCAATATCGCACGGCGACAGTCAATGCAAACGGCACGTATTCTGCCACTGGGTCATGGATCACGGTGGACAAAGACGACCACACGACGACCTACTACACAATCACGGGACTGCAAGCAGCGCAGGCGTATCTTTTTCGCGTAGCGGCGGAAGGCTCTGCCGGTATTGGCCCGTTTCACTACCCGCGCGGTGCCGTCACGGTCAAC
>RGVZ01000582.1 GCA_010029825.1 bacterium
CTTTCCTACGTTCACACGCTATTGCGACCACGGCGTGGCCGGCGATATCCATTAGCGTCTTCTGTCTATCTATTGCACTGAGGGGGCCCCGGAGCCGGCGGGTTTTTTCTCCCACCCTGGCGACCTGATACAGCCAGGGTTCGATGCCGTCCTGCTCCACGCCCAGGGCGTTTTCCAGGGGGTCCTGGCGGCAGCCGTAGTACCCTCGCTTCCTCGCCAGGAGGCGGTACAGCTCGTCGCAAATCGCACGGTACGGGTCGTCGCCGGCCGGCGGGATCCACTCTGAGTAGGGATCACCATTCGACTCCCCTCGCGGCCATGACAATGCGGCCGTACTCAGCCCAGAATGTGTTGTGGTGGGGGTCCTCGTCGTCACTGCACAGGTCGTTTGTGCGGGCATGCGCCCACTCCTCGCAGCAGGTGTCCAGCATCGCATCCAGTTCCAGATTGTCCGCAACACAGATTTTCCCCCTGTCTTCGTGTTCGTCGTAGTCGAAATACCCAAGCATCCCCGGCAGCAGGGCAGGGGAGCGCAGATAGCAGCGGACAGGAAACCTAACCGGGAAGGTCCGCTGGGCCCACCGGCGGAACTTCCTCATGAATAGCTTTCTCCAGTCTGGTGATGAGGTCATAGAGTCGCTCCAGCTGGACGGTGACGAGCCACTCCCTATTGCTCCGCTTGTGCAGTACCACCGGCACGTCGTCTCCGGACTCCGCAATTGCCTGCTCCATCCACGCCCGGACGGCCTCCCGCTCAACAAACTTCACCTCCCAGTGCAGACCTGGAGCCTGGACCTCAACGTCCGGCGAGTCCGGCCCGCCGCTAAACTGAACACCACGCCTGGCCGGCAGACCCAGGCACTCCTGGATCGCCTTGGCTGCCAGCCTTTCTCCACGCTTGCCCTTGTCACGCTGTGATCTGCCCATGCCATTCCCCAATCGTATTTGTAATCAGTCGTTTTGCGCTGAGTTTCCCGTATGAGTTGGGGCGTGATACACGGAAGCGGCGTGATATACGGACAGTAGAAGCAATGGTTCTGTGGCTACTTGCCGCACCAACTGCACCCGTTTTCGCAGTACGGGCAAGCGCGAAACTCTGCCGATTTGTCGGCGTTCATGTTGTAGGTGTCGGCGTAAGACCGGGCGATCCACTCGCATGATGGGTCGGCTGAATATCGCGAGTGAACACGCCCGTTCGGATCGACCAGCACCGGAGCGTTTCTCTCGTAGTTGGAGTCGTATTCGCCGTAAGCCTCCCACCGGCCAGTCGGTTCGTATTCCGGTTTGCTTTTGCTCATCATTGTCTCCTCTACGCTCGCAGAACCACGCAATGCAGCGGACCCGCGATGCCGTCTGCCGGTATGGTAAGTCAGCGGTCGCGGGCCGCTGATCGCTGGCGTTCTGCTCATTCCAATATGGGCGGGCCACTGTTGACGGATCGCCCGTACCATGCCTCGCGCTCGTGCATT
>RGVZ01000583.1 GCA_010029825.1 bacterium
TTCCCGTCATCGTAGTAGGCACGCTCCCTTGTTGGCGGCGTGGTGCCGGTAACGACTTCACCTAGGTCCGCGATGGAAACCGCAACCCAGCTTTCTGGCACCAGCCCAATCTCTGTTTCCTTCTGCACCTCGCCGCGTAGCCCCCGCGTGAACAGCTCACGCATGGCGGCGCCTTTGAGTTCCTTTGTTGTTTTCTCCGCTGCACGCTCGGTATTTATGCCAAGCCGACACTTGTCGAGAACATCTGCAATGTCGGACTGCTCATTGGATGGAGGAAGGATGACCTGAATCTGGTCAATCTTGGACTGGTTGAGCGTGTTGCCCTTGATCTGTCGGTCTTGATGATCGGTGTAATCAACCTGCGAGAGGAAATATCCCAAGTAACGCTGATCTACGCCTTCCCTTGGAAAAATCGAGATGATGGCTTCGTTGTGACATGCCGGAATGCCGAGCGTCGCCACTCGCCCAATGGTCAGCTTGAAGCTCATGATGAGTGTGCCCGCAGGGACGATGCGTTCACGGAACACATTCTCCAACGCAAGTGCGGAGACAGATTCAGCTGTCTCGACGATGGTGCCGTATTGCTCCATGTCGGAAATAGCCACCCACGGCACTGGACGCTCCCCTTTTGCCCAATAGGCAGGGTTTGCCCGCGCGGGCGTGCGGCCAGTTGTATAGCTGGCTACCTGACTGAAAGGTTCCACAGTCCAGCCTTCCGGGAATTCGTTCATTTACGCACCCCGGAAAGCAGTTGATAGAGCACCTTGTTCACTTCGGATGCTTTCGCGTCTAGCTGAGACAATTCGGCAATCAGATGCGACAAATCTCGATGCGAAGCATCGTCGCTTTGCCCTGCCCAGCGGCTCGGACTCAGGTTGTAATCCGCCTCCTGAGCTTGCTGTTTTGTTATGACAGCCACCTCACCGTCGACCGGCTCGCATTTGAGATACATCGCGGCGAGCGGCCGGATGTCATCCTCGGGCAGGTAATTCTTCGGCTTGCCCTTTTGGAAGTGGCGGCTGGCGTTGAGCAGGACGATCTTGTCCTTGCGCGCGGCAGGTTTGCGCTTGTTCAGCACCACGATCACGCCCGCCGCCGGGGTGTTGTAGAAGAGATTTTCGGGCAGCAGGATCACGCCGTCGATCAAGTCCTGATCGACAAACCACTTGCGGATGTTGCGCTCCTTGTCCTCGTTCTTGGAGCCGGAGCCGCGCGTCACTGCGCCGGTATCGAGCACCACGGCGGCACGGCCGTGATCATCCAGGCATGCCAGCGTATGCTGCAGCCAGGCCCAGTCCCCTTTGCCGGTGGTTATGCCACCCGCTGTGCGGAAGCGGTCGAACGGGTCGTTGGCAAACAGGTCGGCGGCGAATGGCTGGTTCCACATCGGGTTCGCCACTACGATGTCATGGCCGCGGATCTTGCCGTTGGCTTCGCGGAACTTGGGGTTGATCATCGTGTCGCCGCGG
>RGVZ01000584.1 GCA_010029825.1 bacterium
GATCCTCGTGTCAGTTGCAAGCGAGACCCTGTATGGAACAGGCTCGAGCGATACTTTGAACCACAGCACAAGCGCACAACGCCAAGCCAAGACCACGAACCACAACGCAAGGAGAATCAACGCCTGATGGCGCCTGCTCGGGATGACCCGCAGCAATGCCACGTATGCCACGGGAAAAAGCAGGTAAAAATGCTCCTCGACAGCGAGTGACCACAACGCCGAAAGCCCAGGCAGTGGATCGACGCCTGCGATTTTTGCGTAGTTCGTGTAGAAAAGCAGACTGGGAAGAAGACGGTGCAAGCTGATCGTTTCATGGAGGAGATCACAAAATACGCAAAGCACCGTCAACGCGATGGTAGCGTACATGGGAGGCAAAATGCGGAAGGTACGTCGCAGATAAAATCGCCACAGATCGATACCACCGGTCGTTTCTGATTCCCGACGAAGCAATGTCGTGATGAGGTATCCGCTCAGAAAAAAGAAGATCGTTACCCCCAACCCGCCCGGGATGATGCCGTTCAGCCGCGTATGAGAGAGATAAACAATCCCAAACGCGATTGCACGAATGCCATCGAGAGACGGTATGTCGAATGCCTGGCGGCTGCCTGCGTCTGCCACGTGAAACTGCCCGTTTTTCGTCGTTTTATTGCATGGTCCGAATACCCAGCAAACGAAGAACTTCAACGATGGTTCCGACTCGTCTGCTGCGCCGCAGATCCTGAGTCGGCGATGTGGTTGAGTTTACTGCAGCAAAGGACAGGTACGGTTCTGAAAAGGTTGAAAAGTAGCTTCAGCATGGGGGATTTGAGCCGTGGCCTTCGCACCTATGTTTCCGAATCTACTTTGAATCAATTCCGCCCCGACTAGATCCACAGCCCCGGAAGCCACCGTCTGGCGAAGCCCCGGATGCGAGACTTTGTTCGCTCGGCGAGGCTGTCGTACTGTTTTCCATGGCCGCCGACGCCCGACGGCGAGCACTCAACTGGGAAACGCCTGACGAAGGGCCGATCATAGCGACCGGCAGCCAGTTTGTGTGCTAACAGGACCTCGATGTGAGTGCAGAAGCCGGGCATTTCACGACGGCAGCCCAGTAAGTGCGAGCGGTAGAAATCAGTGTCGAACAGCATCAACTGCGTCCTCGCTCGTGTCGGTGGATCGCTCTCGCCGCGGTACCGCCACCGGTGGTCGACGGCACCAAGAAGGTCGTCTGGCAACGCATCCAGAAGCCGCTTGATTCCCGGAAATACGAGGCGGCCGGTACCCTTGAGAAAGTAGCCGGATGCCTTCAGGCTCCGACTGCTCTCGACCGCGTGATCGACGATACCCAACTCGCCGAAGCCGTAGTGGACGTGCGGCGGTGTCGGTGCGTCCTGAAAGGTCAAAAACTCGACCGGGCGAGGGCACGCTTCCGCCGCTCTTACGAGCGGCGAGAGGTCTGCCGAGGAGTTTTCGCAGAATACGACGGATTC
>RGVZ01000585.1 GCA_010029825.1 bacterium
GGCAGGGCTCCGGCCATGCGGGTTACCAAGGATAATCCGCCGGCCAAGATGCATGCGTTCGTGGTGGACTACGATGCCGAGATAACCGACAGCGAGTTTATCGAGAGCCTGGCCAACAAGGTCAAGGGCTACAAACCAAACTACGCCCACAGGACTCCGAGCGGAGGAGCTAGGGTCATCTGGATGTTTGAGGAGCCAGCCCAGATTCCGGTGGGCCTTCTTGAGCCGTTCATCAAGCGGATGGCCAAGGAGCTTGGGATCAAAAAGATCTTCCCGGGCCTGGACGAAAATTACCTGAGACCAGAACAGTATTACGCCTGGTACCAACCAGTCACAAAGGTTAGCGAAAAGCCCATCCGGTCGGAAACGATCTTCAGCTGGCTGGCCACGACGATAGACGCCTCAACCAAATACCGCGGGGAAGGCCCCGTGGAGATTCCGCTGGACCGTGTGCGTTCCCGCGTGGAGGAGCTTTTCCCCGGACGTCTTGTCGGAAGGCTTGAGGTCAACTCCAGGACCAATGCGTTCTGGTCACCCACCTCGGATAACCCGACTTCCTGCGTGGTCACGCCAACCGGCATGGTCAGCTTCTCGCAGGAAAAAAGCTTCTACAGCTGGGCCGAGATCCTCGGAGCCGGCTGGGTCAAGGAGTTTGAGGAGGACCGCCTGGGCGCTCCGCTCTCCAACTACTATTATGACGGCAAGAAGTACTGGCGGCGCGACGGCACGGGCGTGTGGCGCGATGCCGAGTCAGACACGGCCAAGAAGGACATCGCCAGCATCTACGGACTGTCTCTGGCCCCGATGCAGCGGGGTGGGCAGTGCGAGGTTGACCAGACCATGTTCCGCATCCGTGAAACACGCCGGGTCGATGAGGCTGGTCCCATCCTCTTCAACAAGGAGGAGATCGTCCACCTGGGCGGCAAGAACATTCTTAATGTCTCACGCGTCAGGGTGCTTGAGCCACGCTCGGAGCACTGCTCCAAGTGGGGCGACGGCTTCCCATGGATCGCCCAGTTCCTGGACGGGTTCTTCGATCCGACCGACTCGCTGGAATACTTCCTGTCCTGGCTTCACCACTTCTACGTGATGGCCAGGTCGGGCAAGCAGTCCCAGGGCCAGGCGATCTTCATCGCCGGTCCGGTGGGCGTGGGCAAGACGCTTCTGGGAACCCAGATCGTTTCGCGTCTGCTAGGCGGAGGTTGCGACGCCTCGGGCCACATTTCCGGCGAAAGCGAGTTTAACTCGGAGATGTTCGAGGTTGGCGTGCTCAACGTGGACGACACGATTGCCTCTACCAGCCACGAAAAGCACCTGCTCTTCTCCAACACGGTCAAGAAGTTTGTAGCCAACCGGCGGCACCGCTACCGGGCCATGTGGAAGAATCCCTCGACCATCGAGTGGAGCGGTCGGGTGTTTGTGACCCTCAACGACGACCCGGATTCCATGCGGGCCGTTCCCTACACCGA
>RGVZ01000586.1 GCA_010029825.1 bacterium
TCTGACGGCGGGTGTATTCAACCACAACCTAAAAACGAAAGACAACGAACCATGAGTCCGAACAAACAACAGCATCGCTACACTTCTCCTCTGGAAGGTGACGATTGGAAAAACCGCTTGCGCGAATTCCTCGCGCAGGACGACGCCACCCTCGAAGCCAAGTATCGCGAGAACGACCCCGCACCGGTCGAACCGGAACCGGAGCCGTTCTACTTCGTCGCAAAGCCGCAGCCCCAGGCTCGCTTCGCGCTTCCCACCAACGTGTTGTCCGCGTTGGACGCCATCAATCAGACCCTTACCCGTTAACGGGTAAGCCGTGCGAAAAATTACTTTCACACTATGAAATATTCCCTGCCCTGTCTCCCTGTCGCCGCGTATCCCGCACTCATCCGCGCGGTGACCTCGCGTCCCGACTACCCGACAACTCCGTCACTTGTTGGTGCGATACCTAGCTCGCGCCACATCGACGACGTGTTGGCCACGTTCAATCGCAATCTCAAGTTCAACGCCTTGCTTACCCGTTATCGGGTAAGCCGCGCTAAAGACGATGCCCTACAACCCTAACCCGCCGAACTACACCGACCCTCGCTTCCGCGAGTATCGGAATAAGTTGGTCGCACTCGGCGCGATCAACACCGACGACAAAGCGAAACAATACCAACGCCTGTTCGAGGAATTCCACGGCGTTGTCCTAACCATCCAAGACCATGAAACATCTGTTCTACCAACCTCTTAAAATAGATGCCAAAGACCCCGACGTTCTGTTCTGGGGTTGTCTGCATTATGGGCACGACCCCAAGTGGGAAGTGCCGATATGGGCAACCCGCGGCTATGCTTCATCCGCGGAGCACGACCAAGGAATAGTCCAGCGCTGGAATGAGAAAGCTACGGATCGCACCGTGGCTTTCCTGCTCGGAGACTCGGTCTTCGGCTACGGCGGCGAGGAAAAACTGCGTCATCTGTTTGCCACCCTGCGCTTCAAGACGGCTTATGTCTTGGCGGGCAATCACCATGCCGGATGGAAACAAGTGTTCGAGAGTTGCGAGGGCAACACGCTCGACCTCGGTGACGGCAAGTCCGTGGTGTTTGTCCCCAACTACTTGGAGACATACGTCAACGGCCAACCCATAGTCCTCTCGCACTACCCGCTCGCCTCGTGGAATGGGCAGGGCAAAGGCGCTTGGATGGTCCACAGCCATTGCCACGGCTCGCTCTACAACAGCGATCTCGGCAAGTTGTTATACCGCGCCAAGATAATAGATGTCGGTGTGGAGCGTTGCCCTGCACCCCTGTCGTTTGGCGAGCTGCGACACTTCTTCTCGAAAGAAAGCGTCAGCTTCGACCACCACAACCCGACCACACAAACTCCGTTCCGCGCATTGGCCGGAACGCACTAACCGGGAAAAAAAACTATGAATCCTCCTCGCACACGCCATCAGA
>RGVZ01000587.1 GCA_010029825.1 bacterium
CGATGGGTGACAATACGATGTATATGTGGACGACACACGGGCGCCTCCAGGTGGACCTCTATCACTACATTAAGCGCGGCTATGCGCTGCCCTCCTACAAACTGGACGACACGACGCAGCATTTCATGAGTGGCAAATTGGGGGGCGTAGATACCGGTTCGGCCGGAGCCGAGACATGGACCCTAAAGACGAAGGCAACGGCGGATGCGACGGTGGGGCGCGCCGTCGTGCTCCTGGACGAGACGGGCGATGGGGTCGTGGAGAAACTGGAGATCCTAGAGGTGCGGCCCGGGGAGGCCGTCGTCGTCCGTGCCCCCGATGGTGATGACCGCGACGACCTCGCTTTAGCCGCAGCGACGGCAGTCAAGTGGGCGATTGTGAAGGACGATGTCTCGCCGCAGGACATCTTCCGCTTTCACCGCGCCGGTGCGGCGGAGCGCGCAAAGGTCGCCGCCTACTGTATTCAGGATTGCGTGCTGGTCCTGGACCTCTACAAGAAGTTGGACGTGTTCAACAACAGCATGGCGATGGCGAATGCCTGCTCTGTGCCTATCGGCTACATCTTCACTCGGGGCCAGGGCATCAAGATTGAGTCGCTCATCTTCAAGGAGTGCTATTACCGCGGCCAGGCGGTCAAGGTGCTGCCGTCTCCGTCGCGGGGGGCGGATGGGGCTCCCGGCGGAGCCCAAGAGGAGTCCTACGAGGGCGCGATTGTGCTGGACCCCGAGCCCGGGTTCTACTTCGACTCGCCTATTGGCGTTGCCGACTTTGCATCCCTGTATCCCAGCACGATCATCAGCGAGAACATCTCCTATGATACCCTCGTCTGGGTGAAGGACTTCAACATGGACGGGTCGTTCCGGTGCTATGCGCTAGGCGATGAGTCAGGCGAGGCCTTCGCGGGTCCTGGGGTGCGCTGGACGGATGTAACCTTTGACATCTGGGGATCAGATCCCGAGGATAAGCGCAAGCATCCCGCGAAGATTAAGACGGGCCTCCGTGTCTGTCGCTACGCTCAGTTCCCTAGCGAGGAGAAAGGAACGCTCCCCCAGATTCTGGCAAAACTCCTGGCGACCCGAAAGGCGAAGCGCAAGGAGGGTGAAAAGGAGACGGACCCGTTCCGCAAGGCGCTCCTGGATGCCGAGCAGTTGGCCTACAAACTGACGGCGAACTCTCTGTATGGTCAGTTGGGCTCCGCGACATTCAAGATCCGCCTCCAGCATCTGGCGGCGTCCACAACGGCGTATGGCCGCAAGCAGATCATGTTTGCCAAGGCGGCGATTGAAAAGTTCTACGGACCAGAGGCGGGCGATCCCCGGTGTGCGGCCACGATGGTGTACGGAGACACGGACTCATTGTTTGTGAACTTTCATGTGCGGAATCCCGTCACGGGCGAACCGCTCGCCGGCCGCGAAGCCCTAGAGGCGACGATGGCGCTCA
>RGVZ01000588.1 GCA_010029825.1 bacterium
TAATCCCGATACCGATGGGGATGGCCTTGCTGATGGAAAAGAGGACGCCAACCGCAACGGCTGGGTGGATGGAGACGGAGCATCCATCCAGCCGACATGGGAGCCGTGGCTCGAGCGCCAGTGGCCTAACGATGTCATCGATGCCGGAGAAACTTGGACCGAGACCAGCCCCACCAAGGCAGATTCGGATGGCGACGGACTGCAGGACGGAAATGGAGAAGACAAGAATTTCAACGGCGTCATTGACGGCGACACGAACACCAACCGGGTTTATAACGCCGGCGAGCAATGGTCGGAAACCGATCCGCTCAAAGCCGACACCGACGGTGACGGACTTCCGGACGGCTGGGAAACCCAATACAACCTCGATCCGCTCGATAATGGTACCGATAGCTACCGTACAGCGGCTCCCAACGATGCAGCCAAGATAGATAGCAAAGAGACACTTCCTTCGTATGGCGCGGCCGGAGATCCCGATGGGGATGGTTTCACCAACGCCCAGGAGCTTCTCGCCGGGACTCATCCCAACCAAAAGACGGTTGTTGGGGGCGGGCAAGGCGAGGGAAGTATCACGATCGGAACTTTCACGGAATGGCGTCCCCAGGACCTGCTTGTTCTTGACGAGTACAACGAAGGCAACAGCAATGGCGGGGCCGATGTGTACCGCTCTTTTAACGATACCGACAACTCCCGTGACATTGTCGCCTTTTCCTTCCGCGATGGCGGGGATTTGCCAAATGGGGACGGCCGGGTCTACTTCCGTATCGATTTCTTGGATCTTGCGGACAAGGCCTGGGAGGGCGAAGTGGACGCCTACATCGTCATCGACACGGGCAACCCGGGTGCCGGCGAACGTTCCCTGCCCAATGAGGTCGACATTGCCACGGATATGCGCTGGGAAACCGTCGTGGCTGTTTACGGTCAAAATTTTGGGAATATTTTTGTCGACCAAAACCTCTCACTCAATACCACGACCCAAACCCAGAATCCTGTGACGGAGGGAGGGGTTGAGAGCCGTAACTTTGGTGGCCGAAACGAGGCGGCCTGGTCTTCGGTTTACGATGCGCTGGAGATCGGCATCGAAAGAAAGCACCTGAAAGACGCCGGCTGGCTGGGGGACCCCAACACTCTCAATTTCCAGGTTTTCACCACTAAGCCAAACACCCAGAACGCCGGCCTGTTACCTGCGGGTTCCGGAGACATCAAGGGTCGCAACGACATCCGCGACACCATCTACGACGATTGGCTGGCTTCCGACTGGTGGCGGGATGCGGACAACATCAGCCTGAACGGGAAACTGGCCGGCTATTTTGGCCGCGGCAGCTCCAATGATCGTAACAAGTCCGCCAAGGTGATGTTGCTCGCCCATGCGAACCAGGCCATCCAGCCCGCCAGCGTTATGCAAGGACTTGTCTACGCCGGCAGCGGCACCAACGCCAC
>RGVZ01000589.1 GCA_010029825.1 bacterium
GTCCAGCAGATCTCCCCCCGCGCTACTCCTCTCAACCAGCATCCGTTCCACGGCATTCAACTCGTCATAGACCTCGTCCATCGTGTGCCTCCAGGTGGAAAGCTGGCTGAGCTGGCCGTAAACCAGCTGGAACATCGGCATCAGGCGGTAGCCCGCCAGCGCCATCACCCCCAGGTTCGGCAGGAGACTGATAAAATCCATCCCTCGCGCTGCGTACACCAGCACCACCGCCACCAGCGCCCCGAAGGCGATTGGCTCGATCAGGTACCGCGGCGTGTTCGCCACCAGCAGGGCGTAGGACATCAGCCGGGACTGCCGGGCGGAATGGCGGGAGAACTGTCCGGCGAGGAACTCCTCTGCCCGGTGGACTTTCGCCGCCTTGATCCCGCCCAGCAGGTGCTGGAGATGGGTGAACATCCCGGTTTGGGCCTGATCCAACCCCTGGGACGCCCGTCGGCGCCACTGTCCCAGCAGGCGGAAAACCGCAGAATAGAACAAAAAGAAAAGGACGGCCGCTCCGGCGGCGATCTCTGGCTGCACAAGGAAAAGGGCCGCCAGCAGGAAAACAACCGTCACCACGCGGGCGAAAATGTCCAGCAAAGGCAAAAAGACGCTGCCCGTGAAGACGACTACGTCCATGCCGACCTTTTTGATCGTCACGGCGGAATTCTCGTTGAGGAACACCCCGTAGGGCCGCATGGCAATTTTCCGCAGCAGTCCCACCCGCAGCCAGTGGGCAAAGCCATAGGCGTATCGGTTGCGCACAAACTCTGCTGCCAGGTTTACCCCATTGGAAAGGACCAGCATGACGATGGCGAAGGCTCCGGCCACAAGAAGCAACCTGCCGTCGTCCATCGGCGGGAGGAAATCCAGGAACTTCCGCCCGTAGTTCGAGCTCCGCAGGCGGCCCGGGTCCGCCGCCAATGCCAGAAACGGAAAGATCGATGTCACTCCCAGCATCTGGAACAGCCCCTGCAACAGCGAAATCCCCATCACCGCCGCCAGCCTCTTGCGCCCGTACGGCCTCGCCAACTTATACACCTTCTCTACCAGGTCCGTCCCGTTTTTCCAAAAAGCAGGCGGTCTCATGATATAGATTGGAGGGGTAAGTCTAATGGAATTGTTAGGCTCAAGATTACCTAAGCTCGCAATGCTTCTGTGTTTACCGAATTCGTGATGATCTTTGCCAGCCTCGGCGCGAGCACACTCTCTCGGAACTGTTCCCCAACACTTTTTAATCGCGCCGGGTCGGACACCGGCTTGGCGGCCCGATCTTGGATCAAGCGTGCGAGGGCCACGCCGTCTCCGTGCCTCAAACTAGCGCACCCCGTTCCCTCCCCCAGCTCCTTCAGCAGATCCCCCAGATGGCTTTCCTTCGGCCCAATCCCGATCCACGGCAACCCGAGTGACAACAAATTGTACACCTTGCAGGGATGGACC
>RGVZ01000590.1 GCA_010029825.1 bacterium
CGAGGGCCGCGGCGAGGGCCGCGCTCCAGCGTGACATTGATTTCTTGTTGAATCTCATGGTCGTTACCTCTTCCTGTGAGGGTACGTTTTAGTCAAACAAACGCGATTAGAATTTGTAGTAGAGCTCAGTGATCACAGAGTTACGAACCGCGGCAACAGCCTTGTTTGATCCACCAATCGGCGAGTCGATATCCCAGGTGACGCGGACCGGCACGCGATTCTCCAACTGGAATCCGTCGAACACGAGGCCAAGACCGAGGGTGCGCATGCTGGAGCGCTCAGTCGCGCCACGGAAGCCGTTGGAAACCGCGTCTTCGCGCTCTTCCACGCGAACGGCTGAATCGTAGTCGTAACCATAACGGACCTTGGCGCCGAACGGGTTCAGTGCCGATGAGAAGCGGCCAAAGCTGGTCTTCACGTCGATGAAGCCGCTGTTGCGCAAGCCCGGGCGATCAAACTTGTTGTCGTTGGCGTAACCGTCAGCGAAGCTGCCATCAGCCGCTTCGTCCTGGACGTCATCAAGCTCCGTGTTCTTGAGCAACTTCGTACGCTTGATCTTGCCCTTGCCAACCGCGTAGTCGATGGTGTGCTGCCATCCAGCGATGAAGTCTTCGCCGAGTTTGTAATCAAAGCTGGAGCGCAGTCCGACTTCCAGGATACCGCGACCGGTCGCGCGATGCGCGAGAGGAACGTCCTCATACTTGCCGGTCGGGGTGTGCAACACAAGACTGACCGCGTGGCCCATCGGTCCCTCGTTCAGCCAACGATACTTGAGGCCAAGGTCGATGTCGCCCATGCCAGTCTCGCCGGCTTCCGGCTTCGAGGCATTGGTGATGAGGTGATAGACGCCCTGATTCAGCGGAACGCCAGCGGGAACCGTGAGTCCTTCACCGGAGGTCAACTGAACAGTGATGTCGTAGGGGAAAGCGTAACCTGTGTCGATGAGTGCTGAACACGCTCCAAGGTTCGAGCAGATGCCTTGCTTCATCATCAAGGACGACGCGGAAACGTAGAAGTTGCGCTTGCTGAGCTGGTATCCGCGCTGGTTCCTGAAGTTCTCAGCGTTCATGCCGAGGTCGTTCTTCACGACGTAGGGAATGAGCATACCGAAACTCATCTTGTCCGAAATGCCGTACTCGATGGCAAGACCGGAAGCCACGACGTTCGCGGAGAGACCGCCATCGATTTTCTTGCCATCGATGTCGTAAGCCGCGCCAGAGGAGGTGGCCGAAATGTAGGGGATGCGCGCGCGCAAAACTTTCTCGGGCAAAGTCGCGGATTCCGGCGACATCGCGTAAGGAGCGGGGCGTTCACTGGGCTGAGCTGTTTCCTGAGCCATTACCTGTACGGAGAATGCCACCCCGGCGATGCCGGAGATGCAAACTGCCGCGCCAAGCTGCTTCCACGCAGAAGGACGTTTGCCAAAATTGGTCATGATGA
>RGVZ01000060.1 GCA_010029825.1 bacterium
TTCGACAAGGAGCCGAAGGCGGCCACGCGCGACTTGAAGATGCGCCTTCTTCCGGAACTCGGCATCACCGAGGCGGAAATCCAGGGGGCGATCACGCGGCGGGCCGAGGCGCGGGCTGCACGGGATTTTGCAGCAGCCGATGCCGTACGGGGCGAACTCCTGACGCGCGGCATCGAACTGCGCGACGGGACTGCGGGCACGGACTGGAGCATCAAGTACACGGAATCCTGACGCGGGGCCAAATCCAATGAATGTGCTTGTGACCAACATCGGGGAACTGCTGACCTTGGCTCCCCTTGCGAAGGAAAAACGCGCGAATCGCGTCACGTCCGGCGACCTCGGCATTGTGAAAAACGCCTGGCTACTGGTCAAAGATGGCAAGGTTGAAAGTTACGGGACGGGCGCAGCCCCTGACGTGCCGCACGGCGCGGTACTTGCCGATGCCCACGGCGGCCTCGTCATGCCAGGCCTCGTCGACTGCCACACGCATCCCGTGTTTGGCGGCAACCGCGCCAAGGAATTCTGCATGCGCCTTGAAGGCGCGACGTACCAGGAAATCGCCGCCGCCGGCGGCGGCATCAAGAATTCCACCACGGCCACACGCGCCGCCAGCGAGGACGAACTCGTCGCGGGAACCCTGACGCGACTCAACACATTCCTCCGCCACGGCGTGACTACCGTCGAGGCGAAATCTGGTTATGGTTTGTCAGTAGAGTCCGAATTGAAGCAACTTCGCGTCCTGCGCGCGGCCGCGAAAAAAACGCCCCAGCATCTGACCGTCACTTGCCTGGCCCTCCATGCCGTACCACCGGAACACAAATCGGCGGCATCGTGGGCGCACGAGGCTGCGGAAAAATTGCTGCCGGTCGTCGCGCGCGAAAAATTGGCCGACTGCGTCGATGCCTTTGTCGAGGCTGGTTACTTCTCTGTCGCCGATGCCAGACCGTATCTTGATGCCGCGAAAAAAACGGGCCTGCGCATCCGGTTGCATGCGGATGAGTTCAGCGAATCAGGGGCCGCGTCCCTTGCGGCGGAATACGGCGCCGAGAGCGCCGATCATTTGCAATTCGCCAGCGATGCGGGGATCAAGGCAATGGCGGCGAAAGGCGTTTGTGCCGTGCTGTTGCCCGGCACCTCCATTTATTCAAATATTCCCTACACAAACGCCCGTAAATTCATCGACGCTGGATGCGCCGTTGCTGTCGCCACGGATTTCAATCCGGGTTCATGCGTGGCCGACAACCTGCCGATGATTGCCACGATCGCGGCACTGCATTGCAAGTTGAAACCGGCTGAGGCCATCGCGGGCGTGACATTTGCGGCCGCATACGGCCTGCGCCTTCATGACCGCAAGGGTGCCATCCATCACGGATTCGACGCCGATTTCTTGATACAGCCCATGCGCACCCACGAAGAGTGGCTGGCGGATCTTGGGCGCAACGAACCAAGCCAAGTTTGGATCAAAGGACAAAGGGTCACATGAAAGTAGCCATCGTCGGAGCGACGGGATTTGTTGGACGGGAACTGGGCATCGCGCTGGTGCGTGCCGGGCATGAAGTTACGGCTCTTGTCCGCAATGTGGACCGTGCCAAATTGGACCTGCCATTTCCGTGCAAAGTCCATCGTTTTGACCCCGCGGACGAACCCGCGCTGACGGAAAACCTGGCTGGCCATGACGCGGTCGTGAATCTCGCCGGCGAGGGAATTCAAGACAAGCCATGGAGTCAGGACCGGATCCGTGCCCTGTACGATTCGCGCACGCAACCGACTTCAGCCATTGTCCGGGCCCTCACGAAATTGAAAGAATCAGGCAAATCCCCTGCCGTCCTCGTCAACGCTTCAGCCATCGGATTCTACGGGGACCGTGGCGACGAGACCATCGACGAGAATTCCGCCCCGGGCGCCGGCCTGCTACCCGATATCTGTAAAGAGTGGGAACTCGCTGCGACGAAGAACCTGCCTGATCACGTTCGTCTGGTGATCCTGCGTATCGGAGTGGTGCTTGGCCACGGCGGCGGTATGCTGGGGAAAGTCCTGCCAATCTTCCGTGGCGGCGCTGCCGGTAATCTCGGATCGGGCCGGCAGTGGCTCGCCTGGATCCACATGGACGATCTGGTCCAGATGATCCTGTGGTCTCTGACCAACACGAAGGCCAGCGGCATCTATAACGCCACAGCACCCGAACCAGCCACCAATGCCGCCTTCACGCACCGGTCATGCCATCGGCCCCCGCCATCGCGTTGAAAATGGCGCTCGGATCACAGGCGGTTCTGGTTCTGGGCAGCCAGAAAGTCCTCCCTCGCAAGGCGATCGCCCAGGGTTTCGCCTTCAAGTTCAACGCGGTGCAAAGCGCCCTGCAGGACTTGTGCGGCGACGATGTCCAGAAGGGAATCAGTGAAATCCGCGTGCGCCAGTGGCTGCCAAAACCCGTAAAGGAACTCTTTCCGTTTTTCCAGAACGAGAAGAATCTTGAGATCCTCACGCCGCCCTTTCTCAACTTCCACGTGGTCGGCAAGAGCACAAGCGAAATCGCCAACGGCACGCTGATCGACTACAAGTTGAAGTTGCATGGATTCCCGTTGCGTTGGCGGACGGAGATCATCGCCTGGAACCCGCCCGTCCAGTTTGTCGACAACCAGATCAAGGGACCCTATGCCCTTTGGCATCACACGCATACTTTTGAAGATTTGGGCGGCGGAACCCTCATGACCGACCGCGTCCAGTACCGTGTGCCAATGGGACTTCTCGGCAAGGTCACCGCCGGGCCATTTGTCGCGAGCGATGTCGCGAACATCTTCGAGTACCGCAAGGTCAAGGCCCGCGAACTGTTCGGGGGGAACTGAGATCCTTCGGCTGCGCCCCGTCATCCTGAGGCCCGCACCCCGTCATCCTGAGGCCCGCAGGGCCGAAGGATCCTCTCCCCCCAACCCCCCGACATTACTATTTAATAAAATATCTTTACATTTTAATAAATTAATATAGAAACATGGCTACTTGTAACCACGGAACCCCCGAGTAACCATGGCCAAATCAAACTCAATCACCTCCATGAAATCCTGTTTTTTCACCCTCACCTTCGGGGCCGCGATTGCAGCCGCCACTGAAACGTCCGCGTTCGCGGAACCAGCGACGAACAAAACCATCCCTGAATTCCCGGCATTACCCCGTGAAGGCGACCACCTTGGCATTCCCGACACGATGTCGATCGCTGTGCAGGAAGACGTGTTCGTCCAGCGTGAATTGCTCGAGGGTTTCCTCGGCGAAAACCGGATCGCGACCACCACCGCCCCTGACTATGCCGAGCAACTTCACGTCATGGGCAAACTTGGCCCAGCCGCGCGGCCCATCGACGTGGACCGGGCCAGATGGCGCATGGAACGCATCGCCCTGACGGGAGAGATCGGCCGGCGCATGGCAGAGATGGCCCTGAAGTATGAAGAAATCAACTTGATCAAACTGCAAGTCCTGGCCGACCAGAAAGTCCCGCGTGAAAACCTGCTGCGCCTGCAACTGGAAACCCGGACCATGGCCGCGGAACTGGCTGGGCTGCGACTCAATCGCGCGGAACTCGATGAACGTTTTTACAGTCAACGCCTGCGCGAGATTCAATACCTCGCCGATCGCGGCATGGTTGGCCTCGAGGATCTGTTGACAGAGACCATCAACACCAAGCAGTCAAAAGCCATAGTCGCAACCGAAATGCGTCGTATCGCCCTGACGCGCGCTGCCCTCGAGATCGTCAAGCGCCAGGCTGGCCACTGACCTGAAAAAAAATGAGAATAAAAAAAAACGGGACCGTTGCCGGTCCCGTTTTCGTTTCGATTGCAACTTGCGCTTAGAAGCGACGCGGGCCGCGGTTCTCGCGCGGAGCCTGCGGGCGAGCTTCGTTGACCGTCAGGCGACGACCTTCGAACTGCGAGCCGTTGTAACGGTTGATCGCCGATTCTGCGTCAGCGTCGTTTGCCATTTCCACGAACCCGAAGCCTTTGCTGCGGCCGGTGTCGCGGTCCATGATGATGGTGGCGCTGTCAACGCTACCGACTTGCGCGAAAAGGTCGCGCAGTTTGTCTTCGGTGGTGCCGTATGGAAGGCCGCCGACGTAAAGCTTCTTGCCCATGAACTTCTTCTCCAAAAGAATGAAACCAAACAAAATCCTGCACACAAAACGCAGAACGGGAATACGATACCAGAAATCAAGGGCCAGGTGTTACCTCATTTTGTCAAGACCCGCCCTTTTTTTGGCCGCCACCTTCATGGCCTCATAGGCCTCCAGGGCCAGGGTCCGCCCCTTGGACGGATCGACGATAGGCCGGGGATAGGTCTTTCCCAGGACCACGCCCGCCCGTTCCAGGTCCGACTCCGCGGCAGCCCAGGGCGCGTGGATCAACTTGGCTGGCAGGTGCTTCAGTTCAGGCACCCACTTCTTGATGTAGGCCCCCTCCGGGTCGAACTTCTCGCTCTGCAACACGGGGTTGAACACCCGGAAATACGGCGCCGCGTCAAAACCACACCCGGCAGCCCACTGCCAACCCAAGGTATTATTTGGCAAATCCGCGTCCACCAGGGTGTCCCAGAACCACTCGGCCCCGGCCAGCCAGTGCAGGCGCAGGTTCTTCACCAGAAATGACGCGACCACCATCCGGACCCGGTTGTGCATCCATCCGGTCTGCCACAATTCCCGCATCCCGGCATCCACCAGAGGGTATCCCGTCTGCCCCCGCTGCCACAGTTTCAGGTCCTGGCGGGCCGCAGCGTCGTCGCGCCACGGGAACCGGGCGAATTCCTCGCGCATTGGCGTCCGCGGGGCATCCGGAAATGCCCACAGTGAATGCCGCGCAAACTCCCGCCATCCCAGTTGTCGCCGAAACGGCTCGAACCGTTTGTCGAAACCGCCTTTTGTCGCGTCGTTGAACGCGTGCCAGATCTGGCGCACGGTCACTTCGCCGAAGTGCAGGTGCGGCGACAGGCGGCTGACCCCCTTCACCGATGGTATGTCGCGATCCGCGTGGTAACGCGCTGCCTTCTCGTCGTTGAACGACCTGAGTCGCGCCCGCGCGCCGTCCTCGCCCGGGACCCATGCCTCGGCAATCGAGTAAGTCCATTTCGCCCGCGGATCGAGGCTCAAATCACGCAGTTCCAGTGATTTCGGCCATTTAGCGGGCGCCGGAATCTGCCGCGGCGCCGCCATTGGCTCTATCGGCGCGCCAAGTTTCACCAGTTGCCGCCAAAACGGCGTAAAGACCTTGAACGGCCCGCCACTACCCGTCCGGACTTCTTCGGGTTCGCGCAACAAATCCCCGCGATGCGGCAAGGCCGTCGCCCCGGCAGCCTCTACCGCCTTGGCGACCCTCTCGTCCACGGCGGCGATGCCCTGTTCGTAAATCTTGTGCCACGCGACCGCGATGGCGCCTGTTTCCTTCACAAGCGCCGCGATCTCCCTCACGGGGTCGCCGTGACGCAGGGTCATGCGCGACCCGTGTTCCCGCAGGGCCTTGTCGAGTTGTTTCAAACTGTGATGCAACCACCAACGCTGGGCTCCACCCAGCGACCAGGAGTCTGCCTCGGTTTTTCCCCGCGCCGGGAAAGCATCCTCGAACAAGACGAAAACCGGGATGACACTCTCGTAATCACGGCACGCGCGCAGCAAGGCGTAGTGGTCCGCAAGACGCAAATCGCGCCGGAACCAGACGATGGCTGTGCCCATTTTTACCCCCGACATGCGCCGGGCTCAGTAATGGACGCTGGTGATGGTGTATTCGACCGCGCCCTTCGGCGCGTTGACTTCGATCAGGTCGTCGACCCGCTTGCCGACCAGCGCCCGCGCCAACGGCGAACTAAGCGAAATACGGTTTTCCCGGATGTCCGCCTCGATGTCACCGACGATCTGGTAAGTTTTCTCGTCGCCCGTTTCCTCGTCGCACAATGTGACAAAGGCGCCAAACCGCACCTGCCCCTGATCGCCATCAGCCGGGTCAATCACTTGCGCGCGCGACAACTTGTCCTCGAGTTCCGCGATGCGTCCCTCGATGAAACCCTGCCGTTCGCGCGCGGCTGAATACTCGGCGTTCTCGGACAGGTCGCCATGCGAACGCGCCTCGGCGATATCCTGGATGACACGCGGGCGCTCCTCGGACTTCAAACGGTGCAACTCTGACTGAAGGCGTTCGTAGCCTTGTTTCGTGAATGGAATGGATTCTTTCGACATCTCAAAAACTCTCTCTTCTAAATGACTCAATCACAGGCTGGTTGTAGCCGAGAAACTCAAAGTTGTGATCGACCCCGACATATCTTCGGTCTTGGTGGCGCCCTCAAGTTTCTGCGACTTGCCGGTTCCCCCCTGCACAACAGCACCGAGGCTCAGTTGCGTATTCGGCTGCACGTAAGCCACAAACAGCGAACCACCCTTGAAATCGATCTTGGCACCCTGATTGGTCTTGCCAGTAACCACATCCGGACGCGCGTCATTGTTGGTGAACGCGCCAGCCCGCAGCGCGATCGATGGCGTCACGTAATATTCCGTACCGGCCGCGTAGTTCAATACCGACTGCCGCCTCAGCCACGAGACTTTCCCGTCCGTCGCCGGGTCGTAATAACTCAAATCGCCTGATACCAGCAACTTCGGAGAAGCGAACCACGCAGCCCCCAAACGAACCTCGCCCGGAATCGACCCGAACGGATTCGATATCTTGGTGTCCTCCGTGGACGGCGTCTCGGTCGAAGATGTTGGAGCCGTATCAGCCGTCACTTCCGTCGCGTCCTCGCGCGTCACGGACAGGGAATCAGACGCCTGCTCCATCGCCTGGCTCATCATCATCCCCTTGCGGAAAGACAAACCGATCGACAAAGACTGCCCGAGCGCCATCTGGGCTCCGACATTCGGCTCGACGCCAATCGCCGACAAACTTGTCCTGGTATTGACGTAGGTTGTTGATTTCTTTGTAATTTTACCGGTCGCGATATCCAAGACCAAGGCCGTGCTCTTCTGGAAATCCTGCGACAGTTCGTCGATCATCGTGTACCGAAGTCCCGCCCCGATCGACATGCGCCCTGACAGGCGATAGCCAGCCGCGATCGCCGCGTGCGACGTCGAGGACTTCAATTGAACGGTCCGGTGAAATCCATCGAGAGCGGTCGCCTTCGTCTCGCTCCCGCCAACCAGCACCAACGGCCAACGGTCGTTCTGGTTCAAAAGTTCCGTGTCCGACGTGTAGAACGAAAAAGCCCCGACCAGTCCCGGCACAAAGCGGTCGAGTTTATTCAGGATCCCGATGAACGGCGAGAACAAGCCACCGGCATTCTCCGTGTAATCCTGGCCACCAAGGACGTTCTTGTACAACAACGATTTGTTGTAATACGCGTTGGCCGAACCGGACAGGTCGTTTGACTGCGCGAAGGCAATGCCTGCCGGGTTGTAGTACGTCCCGGACGCGTCATCCGCGACCGCCGAGTAGGCGCCACCCATCCCGTTGGCCCGGTCACCGACCAACACATTGTTGTAATGAAAAACGTCCGCGCGCCCGACCGGCGACAACGCCAACACGCCAACCACTGAAACCGCCGCAAGCCTGATTTTTTTCGCAACTGCTCTCATGATCCGGTTTATTTTCCTTCCGCGGGTTCACGTTTGGGTGCCTTGGCGGGCGCCCCGGACTTCTTTGACTCCGCGCTGGCCGGCGCGGCCGGCAAGCGCTTCTGCATCGAAACAAACCTCTCCACGCCCTTTGCCCCGGTGATCGTGTCCGCCTTCAACTGGACCAGCAACTGGTCCACCTTGGCGCGCCGATCGGCCGGCTTCGGGTGCGTCTTTTCCAGGGTCTTGGTGTTCAACAACTTCGCCCGGGCGACGAGACGCCCCAGGAAATTTGACATGGCGCGCGGGTCGTAACCGGCGGCGATCGCGTATTTCACGCCTTCCTGATCCGCCTCGAATTCGAGCTTGTGATCGAGACCTTTCTCGAGGATGAGCCCCAGACCAGCCTTGGCGGCAGCGACCACACTGAGCCCGGGAACGGCAGTCGTCCCCAGGTACCGCGCGAGAGTCTTCGCGGCTTCCGACTGCTCGGTGACTTCCACGCGTTTGCGCATGCGCGACGCAATGGCCGGATCAGGCTTCAGCGACGGCGCCTTGGCCGCGCTGTCCAGCTTTTCCTTGTCCATCGTCAACAGCGTCTTCATCATGTGGCGATTACCGACATGCGCCGACTCGTGCCCGAGGATCGCCGCCAGTTCCGCCTCGTTCTCGCCCTGACGCAGCGCCCCCATCGTGATCAGGATGTATCCCCCTGGGCACGCGAACGCGTTGACCGACTCACTGTTGAGCAGCTTGATCATGTAACGCCGGTCCGCGAAGGGACCTTGCTGCGCCACATAATTTCCCACCAGGTTCAAGTACGCGTTGAGCGGTTCGTCGTTGTACTCGCCATAATACGTGATCAACCGACCCGCCATGTTGCGGCCGATCTCAAGTTCCGCGCGGAACTCGTTCAGCTTGCGTTCCTCTTCCTTGCTCAATTGCGGCTTGGCTGCTTCCTGGCTCGTCGCCACCTGCGCCATCACGAATCCCGAGCCCACCATCATCAGAGCGATAACTGACGTCCTGAGCAATCCGTTGCCCGTTGTCGAGGCCATAATGAGCCCACCGTCCGAAATAGATTCACCGGGTTTTCAATTTGAAAACGATATCTCGTTCGAGACCTTACTTGTTTTTGGAACTGCGCGCAATTTCCTCGAACACTTTCTCCGACAAGCCCTCGATCTTTGCCGCGGGAACTTTCGTGTCCTCCATCGAGAAAACCGCTTTCAAATTGGGGCGCGCGTTGGCCGCGTACGAAGTGTCGTTGGTCTCGTCAAGGCCACGAACCCCCATCACGGTCGTGCGGGCGCGCGCGTTCGCGCCTTCCGAGGTCGCGCGGCCATTTTGCACAGCGTCACGAATCGCCCCGGAAATCGCCCCACCGTCCGAGTCACTCGCCTTGACCTTCACTTGCAGCACCGGGACAAAACCTGTCTTGCCGCCGGGCGCCTTGACCTGCCAGTACATCCCTTTCCGTTCCGTGCTGTCCACAGCCTCGCCGGCCTTCATGGTGTGCACAACGGCCGAACCCTTGTCCGGCGCGACGGTCACCTGGACGCCATCTTGTTTTGCCTCGACGCTGCCCGCAAAGGCCGGGGCAGAAAGGACCACTCCGGCGAACACTCCGCCAAGGGCCACCAAACTCCCGCAAATGGACCGCGATTTCATACAAACTCCTACTATGTCGGAATCGGGAACTTCCACGCGCCCTTGAGTCAATCCCGTAACCTGATGCGATGATAGTGTTTTTTACCCTTCCGGACCAGACACCCGCCGTCTTTCTCAAGTTCACGCGCCGCGATCCTGGCCTGCGAATCCGCCACTTTTGCCCCGTCCACCGTCAGGCCACCTTGCTGGATCAGGCGCTTCGCCTCGGACTTGGTCTCAACAACACCCGAGGACGCCAGCATGTCGACAATGCCGATGTCGGGCTTTCCCTCGAAGGCCGCGCGGTCCAGAAAGTGCTCTGGCTCGTTCCCGGCACCAGCGCTCCCGGCACCGCCGGCGCCCGGGCCACCAAACAATCGTCCGGCGGATTCCTGGGCCTCGTTCGCCGCCGCCTCGCCATGCGCGATCCGCGTGCATTCCCACGCCAACCTCTTTTTCGCGTCGTTGATCGCCGCGCCCTGCAGCGCCGCCAACTGGCGGGTCTCCGTCATGCCCATGTCCGTAAAATAACGCAGGCATGGCTCCACCATGGCGTCCTCAACATTGCGCCAGTATTGGTAATACTCAAAGGGACTGGTCTTGACGGGATCCAGCCACACCGCGCCCTTTTCCGTCTTGCCCATCTTGCGCCCGTCGGTGGTCGTCAGGAGGGGCATCGTCACGCAAAACGCCTTGCCGCCCGTCAGCCTCCGCACGAGATCCACGCCCGAAAGCATGTTGCTCCACTGGTCGTCGCCGCCCAGCTGCACGGTACACGACTGTGCCTTGTACAAATGAAGAAAGTCATAACTCTGAAGCAGCATGTAATTGAACTCGAGGAAACTGAGTCCCTTCTCGAGGCGCTGCTTGAAACACTCGGCCGCGAGCATCCGGTTCACGCTGAAGTGACGGCCAATGTCGCGCAGAAAAGGCAGATACTTCAAATCCTTCAGCCAGTCCGCGTTGTCGACCATCACACCCCGCTTTGGATCCTTCAGGTCAAGGAACCGCTCCAGCTGCGCGCGAATGCCGTCCAGGTTTTTTTGCAGGCCACCCTCGTCGACCATCTGGCGCATCTCGGTTTTTCCCGAGGGATCACCAATCAAGCCCGTGCCACCACCGACCAGGGCGACCACGCGGTGGCCTGCCGCCTGCCAGCGACGCAGCCCCATGATCGGCAACAACGATCCAACATGCAGACTGTCCGCCGAAGGATCAAAACCGCAATAAGCCGTGCGCGGACCCGAGGCCAGATGCTCCGCCAATTCTTCCTCGTGGGTGATCTGGGCGACCAGCCCCCTCTCCCGCATGACTTCTAGAAAACCCATCTTTGCGCTATCCTGATTAGTGGGGCTTTTGACCCCCGATCACAAAAATTCAGCAAGATCGCCAAATTGTGCCGGGGGAACTGAACCCATGCAAGCCGAGAAGTTCCTGACTTTCCTGATCGGCCCCGCCCACTCTGGAAAATCCTACGAGGCCGGCGCCCTGGCGCGCCCGGACCTCGACACCCTGGTCATCGGTACGGCCAACACACATCATCCGCTCATGCAGAACCGCGTCCAGGCTCTCAAGGCCGCCCGACCTGCCAACTGGCAGCACGTGGATCGTCCCGCGGACGTGCCGTCACTCGTTTTTGCCGCAACTTCGGTCCACGACCAGATCATCGTCGACTCGCTGAATTTGTGGCTGGCCGCCCTGACCGTCAACCATCCGGCCGGACTTACCGCCATGGAACTCCTCGAAGTCCTCACAGCCGAGTGCGACCGGATGATCGATGCCCTTGGGCGGGCGCGCGCCGCCGGGGCCAACGTGATTGTCGTCGGCGCCGAGGTCGGGGCATCCCCGTCGCCGCCGGTCGAGACGGAACGCGCCTTCCGTGAGGCCAACGGACGCCTGAACCGCGCCGTGGCCGGGATGGCCGACCGCGTGATCCTCATGACCGCAGGGATTCCGACAGTCCTCCGCGACGGACGCGTGTCCGGCGCGGAAACCGTCAATGCGATACAGCAAAACCAAAACCGGAGGCTCAACCCATGAAGCTCGAAACGACACACGCATCCCGGATCACCAGCAAAAACCTCTTGGCCACAGGCGCGATCGTCGCCGCGATCCTGTTCCAGACGCCGGCCATGGCCCTTGTCAACGCCCAGGTCACGTACGGCCAGCGCAAGGCCTCTGGCAAGATCGGCGGCGCGTCGGACAATTACGCCGCCAGTGAATACGCCGCCAGCGCGTCGGTTGACCCGATCCCTTTGGTCCCGGTCGCTTTCGGCGCCACGATGTTCGTCCAGAACTGGAACAAGGACGACTTCGAGGCCACCAAGGTCACCGGATCCGAACTGACTCTGGACGCCAAGGCCTGGGTTCCGATGGTTCCGGTCATCACCCCCTACGCCAAATTCAGTTACGTCCTGACGGGCGCGATGCTGGTCGAGGCTAATGCCGACTGGACCGGCGACGGTACCGTCTCCGCCGGCAAGCAAACCCTGAGCCTCACGGGTACCCACCTGACGTTCGGGGCCCAGTATGGCATCCTGCCGCTGGTCAGCGCGGTGGTGGAAGTGGGCATGGGGACTGAGAAAATCAAGACCGACGAAGTCAAAGTCGGCGGAGTCAAGGTCAGCAGTGCCGGCAGCGCCAACGACTGGAAGTCGAACAGCGTCTCGCTGGGCGTCAATGTAGGGTTCTGACGGAGCGAAGGATCCTTTCTTGCCCCCATCATCCTGAGCGGAGCGAAGGATCCTTTCTTGCCCCCGTCATCCTGAGCGGAGCGAAGGATCCTTTCTTCATTGCCCGATCCGGGTATTTCCCTTACACAGGGGGAAGTACCCGGATTTTTTGATTTTGGATCGATCCCTATGCACTCAACCCTCAGCGAACTCCCGGCCCGCCCCAGCAACGAGGGCCAGATCGCGGCCATGTTTGACCGCATCGCGCCCCGGTATGACTTTTTGAATTCCCTCCTGAGCCTCCGTCAGGACCACCGCTGGCGCAACCGCATGGTCTCGTTGATTCCGTACAAGCCCGCCGGCAGTCTTCTAGACGTGGCTACGGGGACCGGCGATGTGATCTTCGCTGCGATGTCCAGGCGCAAGGAATACACGACGTTCACGGGCGCAGATATCTCTGCCGAGATGCTTGCGCTCGCCGGCGGCAAGGCCCGCGAACGCCAGGCCGGAAACGTCGTCGAGTTCCGCCAGATGAGTGCCGAGAAACTTGAGATCGCCGACGCGTCGTGCGACTGCGTGACCATTTCGTTTGGCCTGCGTAACGTCGTGGACAAGGAAGCCGCCCTCGGTGAGTTCGCGCGCGTCCTGAGACCGAAGGGCACCCTGATCATCATGGAGTTCTTCACGCCGCGATCGAACCTGATGGCGAAACTGTTTGATTTCTACTTCCACAACGTGCTGCCAGTCATTGGCGGGATGTTCAGCGACAAGGCCGCGTACGCGTACCTTCCGCGCAGCGTCTCGGCGTTTTATTCGCCGGATCAGTTGCGCGGGGCGCTCTACCGGGCGGGTTTCCTCGTAAACCAGGAAGTCAGTTTCCTGTTTGGCGGCTGCAAGATCATTCAGGCAAAACGCTTGGCATGACGTCCGGCAAGACGACCTCATCCGTTGGGTCCGGCAAATACAAGCAAACGTAACCCTTGTTCACGCTGAACAGGTTGCTGGTTTGAGCGGGGACCTTGCCCCGTGAGTCCGTCACTTGAACCCTGAGCCCCGTATCATCGCATGTCGCGGACAGGGTCCAACGACCTTGATCTGACGGGATCCGCGCCACATTGCTGGCACAGGGAAGCTCGCACTTCACGACCGAACGGACCACGTTGCGCATGTCTTCCAGCGCACCGCGATCGCGAACCTTGTTCTGCACGGAAATCTGTTGGCTGAACACCTCCGCGATGATCAGGACCAGGATACCGAGAAGCCCCACGGCCACCATGACTTCCAGCAAGCTGAAACCGCCCGTGCGCGCCATCTTCGGCCCACGCGCGTAAAGCATGAAAAATGACACGATGGCCAGCAGGACCGCCGATCCGATCAGCGTCGCTGGCGCGCCAAAATGCTCGGCCGCGAGACCGGACAACATCGACCCCACAGGCAACAGGCCGAATATTCCAAGGTTGTAAATGCCCATGACCCGCCCCCTCATTTGATCGGATACCCGGTCCTGGATGAAAACGTTGCTCAGGTTCATACAAACCATGAGCGCCGCACCGGCGACAGCGATCGACACCAGGGACGCCGGCAACCAGTGGATCAACCCGAAGATAACGAGGCACACCGGCAACGCCAGGGAACTGCGCCGCAAGGTCGTCATGCTGAAAGTCGCGTGCCCGACGGTGGCCAGCGTGATCGAGGCAATCACCGACCCCACGCCACGCCCGGACTGCAGGAGCCCGGCCGTCACCGCGTCACCGTGCAGGACATCGACGGCCCACGCCGGGATCAACGTGATGAAAGCGCTGCCAAACGTCGAGATGGCAACAATGTTTCCGAGAATCGTCCGGATCTCGCGGTGGCCGTGGACATATTTGAAACCGGCCACAATCCCCTTCAGGATGGACCCTTGTTCAAACCTTTTTTCCCTGCGCTCAAACCGCATCGCGCCAAGTCCGGCGATGATCGCCAGGAACGACGCCGCGTTGATGCCAAAGCACCAGGCCGGACCAAAGGCCGCGTAAACGATGCCGGCGATCGCAGGACCCACCGCGGCCCCCGTATTGAACATCGCTGAATTCAAGGCAATGGCGTTGCCGACATCTTTTTTCGGCACCAGGTCGACGACAAATGCCTGGCGCGCGGGCGCGTCGAACGCGTTCGCGACGCCAAGGCACGCGCTGAGGACAATGATATGCCATGGGCGGACGAGACCGGTTGCCGTCAACACCGCCAGCACGACGGCACAGAGCATCATCATGATCTGGGTCATGATGAGCAGGCGACGTTTTGACATGCGATCGGATACCGCGCCGCCATACATCATGAACAGCCATGGCGGCACACCGGATGCCAGGGCCACATAACCAAGCCACGCGGGTGAACGGGTCAATTGAAAGACGAGAAAACCCTGGGCCGTGCTCTGCATCCAGGTGCCCATGAGCGAGACGATCTGCCCCGAGAACCACAGGCGGTAGTTGCGATGCTTCAGCGCTTCAAATGTCCTGGCCATGCCCCATTGTAACCCGCCCGGGGCAGGGAACAAAAAAAGCGGATCTCCCTGACATATTCATCCAAAAACGGCGGCGACGAAATCCGGATCCAGGGTGCCGGGTACAAAATCCCCGATCGCGATTGGAACAAGTTTGAACCTTGAACGAAAATGGACTCCCCGCATCTTTTCAAGAGGGCCAGCATGGGCCATGACTTTCGCCCTCACTTCAGATTCCGGCAGGTCGCCTGCGATAAAAACCTGAGATGCCTCAAGAAACCGGTCGGATGATGCCGTAAACATCGTCGCGACCCAAACGGTTCCTTGGCGGACGGCACGCCGGTACTCGGCCTCAACGCCGACCACGGCCAGAACGGACTTGTTGGCAACCATGCGGTCCCATGTCCATCCTGAGGCCGCAAAAACCTGGTTGCGCGCCCGGTCGCAGTACCTCAAATAGTTCGCGTTGTAGAGGACGCCACCAGCGTCGAGGTCGTCGAATGGAACATCAAATCGCGAGAAAAAAATCTCGCTGCGACGGGGCATCACCGCGATTCTCCCTTGAAAACAAATGAGTATGGCAAGTGTTTGACGCCCAGTTTGCGGGCGAGGGCGTCACCCTTGAAGCACGCCTGACGCACATCAAAATGTTTCAACGTCTCCGCGGCCGATGCCTCGTCGTCGTATGCCGACAGTAAAATCAGCGAATCGTCACGTGGTTTTCCGCGCAGGGCTTCCAGGTCATCCTTGCAACTGCCGCACCAACTGGCGAAGAACTTCACCGTGACTGGCTTGCCAGGTCTCGCGAGAACGTTGTCGAGATCCTGCGGACTGACTGCCGGACAGGCAAACGCCGCGAGCAGCATCGTCGCGAAGCGGCCATGATGACCGCGTATCCGGGGGTTCAGGGGACTCATCGCAACACACTCGACCAGGCGACGGTCCATGAAGTGGATGCAACGGCGTTGCGAATACGCCCGGCGATTCCCTGCCGCGCGAGGGAAACTTTGATATTTCCAGAGGATGAGACTCCGACATCCGCCGACGCGAAAGCGCCCGTGGCAGATTGCCGCGACGCGGGAACGGAATCGCCGTCCTGAAGCGCGGGGCCGCGCTGGTCATTGGTAAGGCCAGCGGCGATCTTGAGCGGCCAAGTCGACCCGTCAAGAAACGGAAGTTCAGCCACGCCCGTCAGGGAAGTCGTCGCGCGGTAAAGGCGTCCCGGTTGCAACAGGATGTCGTTGTGCCGGGCCGGAATCGATTCCGTCATGATGAGCGCAAAACCTGGTTTTACGGGAAACATCCCGAACCACACGTCAAAACCGGCGCGCCACTCATCAAAGCCGCTACCGAAAACGTCCAGCAGGTTCGCGTCCGTCGCGTCGTGAATTGAGGTCGCGATCGCCGGGCGGTAACCGCCAAGAAGTTGAACCTGCGGGACGAGAGGTTGCGCAAGTTGCGGCATGACAAGCGTGTACCGGCCGGAGAGCACGGGATCACCGGGCCCCGATCGCGACGCGTCGCCACGCGCGTTGCTCACGATGGCATCGGACACAGTCAAGAAAGCGCGCCGCGACAGAGCGACTCCGGCGGCCACGGTCGTCGTCGCGCGCCGGTCGGGACCCGACGAAGTCAGGATTTCACCGTCTGGCCCCGTTGAAGCGAGAGTGGGAGTCACCGTCGCTCCCGCGTAAATTTTCAACGATTCGGCCGGAAAAAGAACCAGGGGATCGTCGCCACCACTGCCGCATGAGGCGCATGCCATGGCGCGGCCAGGTCCAAACGCGAGAAGAAAACCTGGCATCAGCGCGAGGACAAGGGCAAGGATGTCATTGGACCACGATCTCATTCCCGCGGCACTTCCACCGGGACAACGACGTTTTCCGTGAAACCATCGCCGGAGATGGCGATTTTCAAGTCCCAGGGACCGGACATGACGAAATAGATGTTGCTGACGCGAAAAGTACCGGGATTGTCACCGGTAAAATCGACCACGGGCCGGACGTTGCCCGAACCGTGTCCGTGGATCGTCATCCACGGCGTGACCTGCACCAGTTGCGGCAGAAATTTCGCGTCACCATGCGGGGCAATCGTCAGCCGCGCGACATTGTCGACCGTCCCGGCGCGCGGTCCAGTTTCCCAGTCAACGCGGACTTCCCACGATCCATTGCTTGTCAGCCAGGCGCCGGGAATTTCGTCCGTTCGCGCGACGGGCATTTCGCGTTCTGGTTGTCTGCCGCATGCGCCGGGGAGCAAGGCAACGGCCAAAACCGCAAAAACGGGCGCGCGCACGTCAGCGCACCTCAATCGAGAAGACACCGCTGTCGTTGTTGTTGAGCCACACGCGAACGTCCCAGTCACCGCGCATCATGAAGTTCAGGTTGCGAATCGCGGTGCAACCGCTGGCCTGCGGGAAGAGGGCCACCGGAGAACTGCCGTGTCCCATGGACGGCATCCACAGGTCAGCTCTGATGATCATGGCCTGGCGGGCATTGCAAAAAATGGCTTCCGATGTGCTGGTCGTGATCGTGTCCTCGTTGAAGGAGAGGGTCCAGCTGTCTCCGCCGCGACTCGTTGCCGTGAATGTGGCCCCAAAAGCGGCACTTGAAGCGGCACCCGCCGAAATCGCCACAAAGACGTACAGAACCGCGACCATGTTTTTGAATTTCATGCTGCTAAACTGGATCATGGCAGAACCCCTTTCCCGACTCACCCCACCTCATACTCCCCGGCACACAGGGTCGCAATGGCGGACTTGTAGTCGGCGAGGCTTGTCACGGTCTGGTCTGGACCGGCCCCTTTGAACCAGGTGATCTGCCGCTTGGCGTACTGACGGGTCGCGATGGTGATCGCCTGCGCGAGGCCTGAATCAGCGCCTGAATCAGCGCCTAGATCAGCGCCTGGATCAAGGGCCGTGGCGGCTTCCCGGTAACCAATTGCCTGCATGGGTTTTGCGGTGGCGGGGCACCCCTGCGTCATAAGTCCCCGGACTTCCTCGACTAATCCGGATTCGATCATGGCCTCGCAGCGCCTCGCGATACGCTCGTGAAGGATGGCCCGTTCCGGGTTCAAGAACACCAGCAGCGTCGCGGCACGTTCGGGAGTAATCTGGCCCGCCGCGCCGCCCGGTCCGATCAACTGGGGCGATACTGGACCGCCCGTCAACCGACATAATTCGACCGCGCGCAGGATACGGACCCGGTCGTTCGGGTGCAACTGCGCGGCCCGGACAGGGTCCACGGAATGCAGCTCGGCAAACAACTGCGGCGTCGGGACGCTTTCCAGTTCGCGACGCAAGTCGTCGTCTTTTGGCAGGTTCTCGTCAAAGCCCTGGCCAAACAGCGCGCGCAGGTAAAGTCCCGTTCCGCCGACAATGAGCGGCATGGCGCCGCGGCCTTTGATAGCGGCCAGGACCATGCGCGCCTCGTCGGCGTATCGCCCCGCGTCGTATTCATCGCGCCAGGTCACGACGTCGATCATGTGATGGGGAAACTCCCCCATCTCGGCAGGCGAAGGTTTTGCGGAGCCGATGTCGAATCCACGGTAAACTTGCACCGAATCACAACTGACAATCTCGACCGGGATCTTGCGCCGGTCGCGCAGGCAGCGGGCCAGTTGCAGGGCAAAATCACTTTTCCCGCTCGCCGTGGGGCCAACGATTGCCAACTGCGAAACGCGGCGGGAGTTATTGGGATCGATCACCGGTCGAACCACCGCGCGATTTGCGAGGATTCCCACCACCGGAACACGCGCCGGCCGTGCGGACAGTTGTGCTGGAAGTCGACTTCAGAGGCCTCGCGCAGAAGGCGCCGCAATTCATCCGGGCCGAGTTCCTCACCGGCGCGCACGGCACTATGGCAAGCGAACGTTGCCAGCAAGTCTTGCGCGATTTCCGCGGTGGCGTTCGGGCCAAAGCCAGTTTCGGCGATCGCCGACAACATCTCCTGCGGATCGCGGTGCGCCAGGATCGCCGGGACGGCGCGCACTTCAATCGAGGTATCGCCGGTGAACTCGATTCCGAATCCATTGCGCGAGAGTATTTCTTCGCCGGCGTGCAGGCATTCGCACAGCTCCGCCGGCAGGTCGATACTCTCCGGGATCATGAGGGCCTGCGACTGGCGTAACAAAGAGTGATCGCGGCTCAGACGCTCAAAAATGATGCGCTCATGCCACGCGTGCTGATCGACGGCGAGCAGGCGATCACCATCGGAGAACATCAAGTAACAGCGCCCGACGCTGCCGAGGTAATTCATGTCCGCCCACGGAATCGCGGGAGCATCCGTCATCCTGAGCGGAGCGAAGGATCCTTTCTCTTCCGTCATCCTGACCCCGAGCGAAGCGAGGGGGAAGGATCCTAGGATCCTCTCCCCTCCCCGTCGCGCGGGAAGAGAGGATTCTTCGGCTGCGCCTCAGAATGACGAGGCGAGACCTCAGAATGACGAGGCGAGACCTCAGAATGACGAGGTGGCGCCTCAGAATGACGGGGCTGCGACCATTCGGCGCGGCGCAGGGCCTTCATGATGGCCCGGACGATCACGGACTGCACTTCGGAACCGTATTGAAAACGGACTTCGGTTTTTGCCGGGTGAACGTTCACGTCCACAACCGCCGGATCGACAACAATGTGCAAGGCGACGACGGGATATTTCCCGCGCAACAAGTGGCTGTGATAACCGCGCTGGGTCGCGTAGCGCAGGACTTTATCCTTCACCCACCGACCGTTAACGAAAGTGAACATCGATTTGCTGGTGGTTTTCTCGAGGCCGGGCGGCGAAACCAGGCCCTCGACGGCGGCATGGGCGTCGGCTTCCGATACGTAGACGAGTTTCGCTGCGACCTCATCGCCAAAGACCGCCGCTGCCCGCGCGCGCAGTGCGGCCTCGCCGATCCCGCAAACGCCTGATGCCCGTGGCGCAGCCGCTGAAGCAATGATTTCCTTGCCGTTGTGCATCAGGCGCAGGCGCACGTCCGGCCAGCACAAAAGCGCCGCGTCGAAAAATTCCGTTACGGCGCCGAGTTCCGACGCGGTCGACTTCATGAATTTCTGCCGCGCCGGGACGTTGTAAAACAGATCCCGGCACGCCAGGGCCGTTCCCGTCGCCGCAGCAACGCCGCGCTGCACTTGCGGAGTTTCGCTGCCGGAGGCCTCGATCCGGATGCCCGCGGCCGCGTCGCGTTCGCGC
>RGVZ01000591.1 GCA_010029825.1 bacterium
CAACTGACTTTCTGTAAATGGGATCTCCAAAAATTCCGGCAACGGAGAATTACCATTGGGACATGCAAGTCGCTGGTACCCGCGATACCACCAGTTTACGCCACCGTCTCCATTTCCGCGTAATCCAGTATCGTCCGGACAAGTCGCGTTCCCTCTGTAATCAAACGTTGGCTTGGCACGGCAAATACGGCTATTGGCGCCGGCAACCGGAGTTTCCTCAACCTGATACTCAAATGCGCAGACGGGATAACGCTCATGGGTCGCCCGTGCCGGTGGCGTCAACTTGACCTTGATCGACGATGATCCGGGAATAACTTCAGTAACCGTCGGATTCATGTGTGGCGACGGCCCCAGCAACACTGCCTCGGCACTATATCGACCGATACAGTTGTAGTCCTTGTATGGCCCGGCTCCTGACACGGCACGGACCCGGGCTCGCAGAATCGATGACGTCAACTTTTTATAGTCGCCGAAAAATTCAGGCATGTAACGGTAGTAGCCACCGATGGCGAATTGTCCCGTCGCGTCGAGCGACGAGACGCCTGGATAAAATCTCTCATACTGGACTAGTGACCAGTCCGCTGCCCCGCATGTTTCCTTCTGGCAAGTGCGAACTTCGTAACTGACTTCACCGCCCAAATCCTGCCAGTTAAGGATGACCTGGTTGTCCTTGTCGACATACATCCGCAGATTCGCCGGCCCTGGATAAGGCTGGGCACATTTGAATCGCCCGCCCGGGACCCACGCCGACTCTCCCGGCATGGGCGGCGGAACAGGCTGCGCAACGATGCGAGCTGGAGCCTGAACCCCTGGAGTCGGCAGTGGTCTGGGCTCTGCTTCCGCGCGCGCGATCGATGGATCGGACCCATCGGCCCGAAGAATCTTGAAGGGAAGGATGATGTCCTCTTCCGTCGGATCGTAACCTGGTTGATCCTTGTTACGACCGTATTTCAGGATATTGACGTACCTTCCGGCAAGACTTTCGCCGGAGGCGGCCCTGATGACCCGACTCTGGTCAAGCCTGTCCACCGGGTACTCTGTAAGCCCGGTGCGCGGCGGAAAAATTTCCGTATTCTGCCAGAAGCCCGTCAGATTGGGGTTCACACCAGGAAATGTGAAGGACGGGAATTGCTTGAATTCACCCAACTTCAGTGCAAACGGGCGGTCGTTCCCGGATCCTGGTTTGACGTTCTGCAGGACAACCAGCATGGACATGACCGATTTCGCGCCCTTTGTGGCCTTGACGGTGTAAATACCGCGCCTCGCGGTTGACGCAACGCTCAAGGCACCTGTCGAATCGTTGATCGTTACGCCCATTGCCAGTGGTTGGACTGAGTAAGTGAAACCACTCGCGGAACCATTTTCACGCGCGGTATATTTCTGCGACATTCCCAGGTTCAAATGGGTTGCCACCGGATCAAAGGACAGTCCGTTGACGAC
>RGVZ01000592.1 GCA_010029825.1 bacterium
GATGCTGAGGTTGCCGCTGTATGATGCGCACAGGTACTTCTGCTCAGGCTGGGCCAGCCACTCCCACATGGGGAACATCACCGAGACGATGGTCGATTTCGAGTGTCGTGGCGGGATGTTGATGAGCAGCTTGCGCAGTTCACCCGCGCTGATCGCTTCCAAGTGTTCGCAGATCGCCTCGATGTGCCAGCTGGCAATGAACTGTATCCCTGGCTCGACGATCGGCCATGCTTGGCGAACGAATTCATACAGTGATCCGCTCGCCGCTCGCCTGTCTTGTTCACGCTTGATCGCCGCGCGCAGGACGTCTGGCGACACCGGCGCGTTCATCAGCCGCTGGCCTTGCCTAGCAGGTTCGCCACCTGAGCCAGTTCGGTGTCGCTCAATCCCTTCAGGTCGAGCGCCGCGACACTGATCGGGCCACCGCCAGCGCCAGTCATCTCAGTGCGCGCAAGTTTCGGCACGTGGTATTCGACGACACCCTGAAACAAGTTGAATGCCTTTTCCGGATTCGGCGGAACAACCCAAAGCGGGTTGCCATTGTCGTCATGCATTTGGTTTCCCATGCTGTCGTTGCGCGGGACGCCAGCCGCGACCGCATCGAGCCATTCCTGCAGCCGCTCTGCGTTGTTGTCGACGAACGCCGCAATCGCTTGGCGCGCCTCGCGTGTCGCCTTGTTGGGGACGCCAGCCGGACGGCCAACGCTGTTCACGCCAGTGCGACCTTTGACTCCAGCCAATTATCACCTCCGAATATTTTTGGAATGCCGCGCTCTGATTATCGCCGCAGTCTCTGCTCAAAGGCAATCGCTGATCCCGAGATCCGAGTTGCCCAAGATTTCCTATTGTTTTCTTATTTTAAATGTTTATTAATTTAATTATGTAATTTTCCAACAATTACTATCTTGGGTATTTTGGGATTATGCCTCAATCTCGGGATCGGAATCCCAAGATGCCCGAGGCGACCCCAAACCGTAATTCCGTGCCCGAGATAATCCCGCGGCGATCATCCATCGCCCCTAACTACTAAGCGGTCAACCCTCGTTGAGAGTCAGATGACGTCAACAAGTTGAAGAAAGTTGTTGCCTTATGCTTCAAGGTCAGGCAGAGTTCGTCTTAGCGGGTCAACCGCGACGGCGGGTTAACCGCCTCGTGGTTGCCCAGCCCAACTCAGAACTTAGACCGGAGAACGACATGCCCCGTGCAGCCCGCCAACCCAGAACCGCCGCCTTCACCGAACTGCAAGCCGCGGCCAACTCAGTGAACGAGAACAACGATTGCGCAGTGAAGGCAGTCGCCATCGCCTGCAACGCCGACTACCACACCGTGCGCGACATGATGAGCCAGATGGGCCGCAAGACTGGCAAAGGCACCGAATGGTCGATCATCAACGACACCATCGACCGTCTGGGCTACGACAAGGTGAAGGTCGACCCAGC
>RGVZ01000593.1 GCA_010029825.1 bacterium
ATCGGGTCCTGGAACCTTTGCCGGAGTCGCCGTTGTGCGTCTTTCCGGGACTGGCCAGCCAGTCGGCGGATTCGGGGTGGATGGCATTGCCTTGATTCCATGTCCGTCGGGAGGCGCTTATCCCGCGGGGATCGTCCGCTCGGGTGAAAAACTGCTGGTCGGCGGAACCTGCAACGATCCCGGGTCGACGTCGCCTCGCATGATCTTGCGCCGCATGTCGTTGACTACAGGTGCGCTGGATTCAGTAACTGATTTTCCTGCCAACGGCCAGTTTATCCTGCCAGCAGGACCGGACATCTCGTCGTCATCAGTCTATGCAATGGCTGTATTGAAGACGGGAGAGATCCTGCTCGGTGGTTCCGCGCGCAAAGGTTCCGTGTCCCGTGAACTCGCGGCCATCCAGTCGTTTAAATCCAACGGTGCCTTGGGAGGATTTTTCCATGTGAGTCCCGAGGGCATTGACGACGCTTTTGTCATGGCTCTGCATGAGGGGGCGGGAGTGCTGGCGATGATTTCGTCCCGGTGCGCGGTTGATGGGGAGAGGCGCGCGTGCCTTGCGACCGGTGAGGGCGCAGGTCGGGATGTTGTCACGATCATGCGATTTCCTGATCATCAGAGCAGCGCGAATCACTGCGCCGCTACTGGCGTCGATGAATCCGATTTTGTCCCGTTCGCGATGCAGGTTGCAGGAAACAAAATTTTTGTTGGCGGGACCAGGAACCGCGAACGCGCGGGATTCATGTTGACGCGATTTGATGTCGACCCGTCGAAGTCAAGTTGTGAGGCGTCGCTCAAATGGGCCGGCGCCAATGGCGCGGGTCGATTTACCGCGATTGACCCGGTCGGTCGTTATGACTTCGTGCGGACCATGGCGATGGACGCGAGTGGCGGCAAGATCCTGATGTCAGGGCCGTCTTATTCCAACGCGGATAGCGCGGCGACAACCAGTCGCTACCTGGTGAAATGATGGTGAGGCAAAGGATTATGATGAAGCCTGTAATCAGTCAGGATGGCGAATCTTCCCGTCAGGGTGCGGCGGATCCCGCCGCAGTGCAGTCGGATGAGAGCGACAGTCTGGCGAAGACAGGATCAAGCCCCACGGCGACTCCGTTGCCGTTTGATATTTACTGGTACATGCGCTCTTACCAGCCTTGGAATCCACCAGAGCGGGTTGCGGCCCCTGGTAAAACCCTTGTGATGACCACGAACGACGCGCGCAACCCGAATGTCTCGGTCAAGATGCGCGAGCGTTTTCCCTGTGATAACGGGGAATGGGATTACTCGATTTATTACACAGGCGCGGCAGGAGTTGATAATCCCGCTTGTCCCAGGCGCGTTGTGAAACTGCACTCCCCGGAAAGAGATCTCGACTTGAAGCCAGGCTGCGGCCGTTTCAAGTATCCGTTGACGGACTGCGAACTCCAGCCGGATGAGGAACT
>RGVZ01000594.1 GCA_010029825.1 bacterium
AGGCGCGAAGGCCTTCTTGATCGCCAGCAACACCATGCATTCCTGTTACGACCAGGTTGCGCGCGAGGTCGGAATCCCGGGCATCAATATCTTCGACGCCACATGTGACGCCTTGCACGAGAAAAAAATCGACCGGGCATTGCTGCTCGGGACCCGTTATACGATGGGAATGCCGTTTTACCGGAACGAGTACCAGCGACGCGGAATTGACGTCACCACCCCGGAAGAGGCCGACGCGAGGCGCGTCAATGAAATCATCTTCAAAGAATTGATCCATGACCGCGTGCGTCCGGATTCAGTCCGGCATTTTCACGACCTGGTCGAGCGTGAAGCCGCCCGCGGAACGCGCGCGCTGATCCTCGGGTGCACGGAACTGGAATTGCTCGCGCGCGCCCGCGACGCGAGTCTTGCCTGCCAAATCATCGACACAACCTCATGCCATGCAAGCGCGGCCGCGAAATGGATGATGCGGGCGGAACGGGCATGACGAGAGAAATCTTCGAGTTCTTCGAGTTCAAGGAATTCTCGATGCGCCAAGGGCGCTCCGGGCAGCGCATCAATACAGATAGTTGCGTATTTGGTGACCTGCTCGAGGCCAAGGACCCGCGTGCGACTTTGGACATTGGCACCGGAACCGGAGTATTGGCCCTCATGATGGCCGCGAAATTCCCGTCGACCCATATCACGGGCATCGAGATCAACCCGGAGTATGCGGTGCTGGCCGCGGAAAATTTCGCGGGATCACCGTGGGCGTCACGATTGTCACTCGATGTGACAGCCGCGCAAGAATTCGCGAAATTGGCGCCAGGGAAATTCGACTTGATCGCGTGCAACCCGCCATTTTTCAGTGGCAGCACCAGGTCGAGGCACCCGGACCGCGCCATGGCCCGACATGACGACACCCTGTCCCCTGTGGAACTGGCCGGCGTGATCCGCAGGATCCTCGCGCCGTCTGGTCGCGTCTGGATTCTGGCCGCGGCACTAGACGAGACGAAATGGATCGCGGCCCTGAAGGAGGCCGTGGATCTCGATGTTTCGGTGCGCGTTGAACTGGCGGACAACCCGGGGGCATTTCCACACGCGGTCGCGCTATGTCTGGATCGCGTCCGGGACGGCGCACCGGTCGTCATTTCCCGGAGGATTGATTACCGGCAGGATCGCGGCGGCGAAAAATCGCCGTGGATGATTGGGCACCGCGCGCGGTGGTTTCCATAAACTGCTCTACTTGACTGCGCCTCACGCGGCCAATGCCAAATGCTGAAGGGGCCATCCCCCTTGCGCTTCGCCTGCGCCGTCCGGAATTCCCCGCCGCCGGCGCCGTTTTCCGTGTAATTTCAGTTCGATAAGGGCATTATGCGCGCAGACGTAAAGATCGAGGCGGCATTGCAGGCGGTCGACGCGCTTGGTCGTGCACCACG
>RGVZ01000595.1 GCA_010029825.1 bacterium
TCACGTTTAGAGGTTGGCGGGAGTATCCCGACGCATGTGCATTCGTTTGAGGAGGAGTTCAACCTCGTTTCGGGTGAGGTGATTTTGGTGACCCCGGAGGCGACGGTGCAGCTGGTGGCTGGTGACTATGGTGTGATTCCGATTGGGGTGCCACACTCGTGGCATTCGGTGGGTGACGTTGAGGCCCAGTGGGCGGACATCCTTTCGCCACCGCCGCGCCCGGATCACGATTACGACACGTATCGGGTGGCGGATGAGCCGGCTGCGAAGCCGGTTCGGGTGGATGCGCGTGACCCGCGGACCCGGTCATTTGGCAACATCACCGAGGGCCACATGAACCCCGGCCGCCAGTCGCAAGAATTGCTTGCGGTCTCGGCGAGTATGCGCACGGCGTTGCTCGTGTATAGCGGCATTTCGCTCAAGATGATGGTTGATTCCGACCTCGGTGCAGTTCTCTCGACCATGTTTATGGTGAAGTACGAGCCCGACGGTGTCGCCGGTCCGCACGATCACCCGCTCGAAGAGGCGTACCTGATTCTCGACGGCGAGGTCGACGCGTGGTTCGACGGTGAACACGTGCGCATGGTTCCTGGTGACATGGCGTGGGCCGGTGTGGGGTGCGTCCACTCATTCAAGGCGGTGGGTGCCCCGGTGCGCTGGCTCGAAACACAGTCGCCTCAGATGCCTCATCGTCACGCGTATCGCTTCTCCCGCGATTGGGAATACCTGAGTCAGAAACTCGAGGGAGATAAGTTTCAAGTTATTCTCTTGCAAACTTGGCATAATCCGGCCAACCTTGATGACAAAGCCTTGGCAAATGACTTGGCGGAATGGGTGCGGAAGTATCCAGTGCAGCTCGTTGCCTATTCAGCGAGGACTGCATCAGCCGTGGCTGCGCGATTGGCCCCAGCTGGGATTCGGACTGAACCTATTGATGGTCTTGACTATGCGCAAAGCTGCGATGAGTTACTGGGAGCAATCTCATCTCGGCGGTTGGCTCACTCGGGACAAGATGAGCTGACTAAACATTGCTTGGCCGCCGTCAAGTTGCCTTTCGGTGATGGCGGCTGGGTAATGGGTCGGAAAGTATCAAATGCGATTATTACTGGGGCCGTGGCTTCGGCGATGGCGACTCATTACGCCACTAAAGCAAATGATGGAGTCGATATCGTCATCTTGTAACACGACGCCCTTACAATAAACGCTTAATGGGTGCTATCAGAGATTTCTTCTTTCCACAAATAACCGCGCAAACGCCGCAAAAGACCAGCGACGTAACCGCCGCGCTAACTCCCGTCCAGATTAGCGATTCCGTTTATAACATTCTCGGCGGCGCTACAAATACAACTCGGCAATTGGCTATGTCCGTCCCCAGTATCGCTCGCGCTAGAAACATAATTTGTGGCACGAC
>RGVZ01000596.1 GCA_010029825.1 bacterium
GGTGCCGGGTCTTCTTGTTGAGCACCGTGTCGACGAGCGCGTCGACTTCTTCCAGGGTCATGGTCGCCGAGGGCGAGGTCCGATTAGCCATTGTTACCTCCTTACCTGCTTATTGTACCACATCGAACCCCGCTCGCACGGGCTCCTCACATGGTCTGTCCGATCATCTTGAAGCCACCATCAGTCATTGCCATGATCTGCTTCATGCCCGAACTGCCAAAGCCCTGGAAGTTGCCCGACTTGGTGACCTGTCCGATCACGACCGGATTGGTGTAGTTGGCCTTCGCCCAATCCGTGAACATGGCCAGAGCACGTTCCGCCGACTTGGAGTTGGTCTGGCCGTCCGGGTAGTGTCCGTCGTCCATGCACTGGAGGGAGTCGATGAACAGGAAGAACGGCTTGCCCTTGCACTTCGGGGTGTTGCGGAGGGCATCGCACTTCTTGAGGAGGGTCGGAACGTGGATCTCTCCGCCCACCTTGAAGGCCCCGAGGAGGCCGAGCCGATCCGCGGTCATCTTGACCTGGAGGAGGCTTTCCTCACCCGTGTTGAAGACCACCGTGTTTCCGGCACGGGCCAGCTGGTCGGCCAACGTCAGGGTCATCGTGGTCTTTCCGGCACCAGCCTCACCCGTGAACAGGGTGACTGCGGACGGGGTGAAACCTTCCCCACCCAGGGCGGAGTCGATGTAGTCCACACCCGAGGCGAGCTTGTTGCGGAGGCCCTCCGGAACCACGATATCCTGGAGAGAGGTGCCCCACTCGAAACCGTCCTGAACCTTGATACGCATGATTGAGTCTCCTTGGTTGACTTGGTTATTCTACCACTGTTTGGTCGACCCGCACGGGTCTCACCAGGTGACCAGGACCACGATTTCCCCGTCGTGGTCGTTCTGGACGAACTCCTCGTCGTCGTAGTACTCATCGAAGTTGTCGATCGTATCCTCCGATGCACCATCCTCTTCCATGGAGGCGACCATCCGCTCGTTGAGAGAGGCACCCCACGAACCCCGAGAGACCTGGACGATCTCGACCGGACTCTCACGCTCAGAGTCGAGCATCATGATCTGCATGTCCTGGGGAAGGGCCTGAAGTTCCTTGATCAGTTCCGCGACGGTCATCATTGTCTCCTTGGTTGGCTTGGTTATTCTACCACAGTCGGGTCCCGGTGCACGGGTCAGCGATGCCACTGGTCCAGGGGAATGTCGTTCCCATCACGGTCCGTGCAGGTCAGGCTGCCGTCCGTGTCGAGGATGTAGTCGTACTCCTCACCGCCCGGGAGTTGGGTCCGCTTTGCCTCGGGCCACGACTCATCGAAGTATTCGACCCCAGCCAGGTCCGAGCCGTAGATGGAACGGATCCCGCCCTTGATGATGCCTGCAGTCACCATGGTCTTGATGTCTTCAGGGTTCAT
>RGVZ01000597.1 GCA_010029825.1 bacterium
GCACTGGCCCGACTGGTCCACAAGGCTTACCTGGCACGAACTCAGGTTACACTGGCGACACCGGTCCCACTGGCTTCACGGGCCCAGCTGGTTCAATAGGTCCTGCAGGCATCGCCGGCCCCACGGGTGGAACAGGATACACTGGCTACACGGGATACACGGGAACCTTGATTGTGTCTGGCACGGGCACACCTTCTCCAACGGTCGGTAACTTCGGTGACTTTTACCTGGATCTTGCAACCAGTCAGTTCTACGGACCCAAGGCGTATGGTCCCTTGTCTATCACCACTTTGACGACCACACCAGGTGCGCAATACTTGTCCTCGTTGGTAACGAGTGCATCTGGTGCCACGATCGTGGCAGGCGTTTCGTCGACATCCAACCAGGTTAACTTGGTACGCCTCAGTCTGGATAGTGGCGCGTCGTTCACGTCGCACAACGTGTACACCGGTGATGTCAATGCGACGCAAATCGGGCTAGCGATGAACACTTCAGAAACGAGTGGATACTTTTACGCAGGAGGATGGGGAGGTATCCGTCCACCGGCACCACCGAATGGGCCCATTTACCGATTGCAGTACAACCCCTACAGTGCCACTGCGTTGCCTTTGTTCAATCGGAACGCTTGTGGAATCACCTTTGCGGGATGTATTGGCATGCCTCCCCATGCCACAAACACGCGCCTCTTCTTCCTCATCTCCAACATCGACGGTTCGAATCTCGTAAGCGGCTATTGGGACAACAGCAATTCCACGTTCACGTACAGCGGACAACTCAAGTCCCTGATGGTGTCGGGCTCCACGGTTCCGAATTACATTCCTATGGCGGTCAGCACGGATAGTGACCCACCTTCGGCTGTCTACCTCGCCATTAAGGGGTACGGTTTATGGAAGAGTGGCAACGGGCTCTCGTGGTCTCAAACCAGCGCACCGTCAAACGCGGGATGGCAAGCAATAACCTGCTCGACTTCGGGCTCCCTGGTCGTCGCAGTGGCTATTTCGCCCGCTCCAGGCCTCTACATCAGCAAGAACGGTGGGTCGACTTGGGCACAGCAATTCTCGGATGACATTGCCTGGCAATCCGTCTCTTGCTCCGCCGATGGTGCTACGATCTGGGCGACAGTGGTTCTGCCGGACAATTCATCTATCTTTTACAACAGCCATGATGCTGGAACGACCTGGTCGCTTTCCTCCACCACCGACGCACGCGCGGGAATTCTCTCTGTCGCGTCCGGTGTGGCCTCCCAACCCTTCTTCTTGCAGGCTGGGGCCACATCGCAAATCGTTTATCAACTGCTCGGGTACACCGGGGAATGGCCATACGATTTTAACATGATCGGCCCCACCGGCATTGCAGGTGACACTGGGTACACTGGCTATACGGGCTACACAGGTGACACAGGTCCCACCG
>RGVZ01000598.1 GCA_010029825.1 bacterium
CCACATCGTAAACGCATCGGCCTTCGCGCCGGAACCGCCAAGGTCGCAGTAAACCCGGATCGCCATGTTCGGGTCTTTGGCCACCCGGCCAATCCGCCCCTGCTTCTTCGCCTCGGCAATCAGGTCCGCAAAGTATGCGCCTTCAATCGCCGCGTCGAAGTCGCATTCCATTTCCCGCGCGTACTCGTTCGCGCTCATCGTCTGGCGCATCGCTTCCAGCTCGCTTGCCGGAAGTAATCCCGTCTCGCTTGCCTTCATCCGCGCGGCGAACCAGTCAGGCGACGATTCCGCCAAAACCTGCATGTCGTAAAAGGCGTTTTTGCCCTTTGACGTGCCAATGAACGTTGCCCAGCCTTGCCGATCCGCAAGAGCCGGTCGCACCACTTCCCGCCATGCCTGCGGATGATGGTCCGCAAACTCGTCCATGATCACACCGTCGAGATAGATGCCTCGCATGGCGTCATAGTTGTCGCTGCCATACAACCTGATACGTGAACCAGTCGGCAGCGTTACATGAAGCTCGCTCTCGCTTACCTCAATCCCAGGGATCGGCGCCGTGTAGAACTTGAGGTAAGACCAAGCCACGTCTTTGGCCTGCTGGCGAAATGGCGCAATGTAAGCGAACCGGCCATCCTGCCGGGGAAACTCAATCGCCCGCCTGATCTGGTCGTTAATCGTTGCAACCGTCTTGCCAGCGCGGCGATGGGCGACAATCGAGGCAAACCGCTGTGTTCTGCTATGGTAAGGCTTGAACACCTCGCGCGGGGTGTACGGGATGATTACCCTTGCCACGATACCACGAGCTTGTGGGAGCCATCATCACCAGGACCGACCACAGAAACCGCAATCAGCTTGGGATAGATCGAGGTCCAGAACGCGCTTTCGTTCTTCGGGTCTTCTTTGACCCAATCAACCAGACGGTTGTGCCCACCCAGATTGGCCGCAGCCAACGCAATAGCGTTCTTTGCTTCGGTGCTGACCTTGTTCGGTGAACCCTTGGGACGGCCCGGCCCCGGTTTTCCGCCCGTTATTTTATTCCCGCTCATGTGACAGCCTCGCTACCAGGTGCCCAAGGGCGTCGCCGGTTCGCCAGTGATGTTCGCCCGTCACGCGCGCCTTTGTGCCCCTCAAGGTGTTGGGCTTGCATAGTGCGAAAGCGGGGACGGGCAGGACACGAAGCCCTAACGCAAAGGGCCAGCCAATTATGGCCAGCCCCCTAGACGCATGACGCGCCTTTATCATTTTGCATAGTCCGATCACGTAAAGAAGTCAAGCGCCGATGGCTGCCGCCAAACGCTCCCCGGCCATGCGGATTTCAAGCAATGCAATCTCCGCAAACTTGCGGCGCGGCTCAAACCACGTCACCACGGCGGGAACAACGCCCTTGGAGCGCATGACGCTGCCACCCTG
>RGVZ01000599.1 GCA_010029825.1 bacterium
ATTCAGAGGTCATTGGTTGGCCTCCTGGATGTATTCGATTTTGGGGTATGCTGCGGGGAATGCGACCTGTACCCCGCAGATTTCGCAGCGGTGGTAATAGATTCGCACCGCAGTGGCAGTGACCATTGAAGATCCGCTGTACATCATGCATCCCTCTGAACAGTGATCGCAGATGTAGTCCGTTTTGCGGACCCGTAAAAGGGAGTGGTTCTCGCTCATGGCATGAGGAATGAGATAAGCCAGAAGGCTCCGATGAGTGAGGCGTAGAACAGCACCTGCATGGCGATGTCCAACACGATCCGGGCGCGGCTGTTGTAGGGTTTTTTCATCGGCCATGGATTCGGGCTGAGGTGACCGCATTTCCCTGGGCCTTGAAGGACTCGTAAAGGGAGGGGTGAGCCTCCTTGAAAGCGGCGGCGTCGAACCGGACGGGAATGGAGGTTGAGACCACAACCTTGTGGGCGGTGCCATTGTAGGAACCGTCGCCCAGTGCGAGGATCTTGGATTTGGCGAGGTCCGCAGCCTCAGCGGCGAGCTTGGCGGCGGCGGATGCGATGGCGTAATCGTCAACGAGCTTTAGGACTTTGGTAGGGTTCATGTTTTATAGATCTCTTCAGACGCCGCATAACGGCGTGACGCTCCGAGGAGCGTTTCGATCTTCAATTCCAGGCGTACTCTGACGCGATGGCGAACAAGTCTTGGTTCAGGCGCATTTGCTTCAGGGCTCCTCGGATCGCGGTCGCCTTGCGGGTGGTCTCGAAAATGTCGGTAAGCTCACCGGCTTCGTTGTGGCGGTTGCGGCGGAGCGTGACCGGCATCCCACCCCGCATGACCGATTCCTGAGCCCGGTTGAAGATGGTCCAAAGGTCATTCCGGGTATCTTCATGGCGGCGGGGTGAGAGGAGATCGGCCTCGACGAACCGATCACCCCACCGGGCTTTCGCCATGCGGGACGAGAGTTCTAAAGAGTGATCGTGACCGACCATCGTGTTGGACCAGCGTTCGATGGTCGCGGACACCTCAGGAGCGCGGTCAACGAGACTTCGGGCTGCGGTGAACACATTGTTCAGATTGAGCCCGGAATGGATCAGGCGAACCGATCCCACCGTAGCGGTGCGGACGACGATCCCGTTGGCGCAAGCCATGCGGTAAATCCCAAAGCCCAACTCGAAGGAAGTGCTGCCATCGTGGGAGTTGAGCAGCACCGCCTCGATGCGGTTCCCTCCGACCATCGGGAGGCTGGCGTTGGAGAACCGCAAAACGTGAGCGGCGTGGATCGCTCGCTCCTCAGTGCGGGTCCGGCGGGCGGTGCCGGAGGCGAATTCCCAACCGGCTTCGCGGATCGTGTTCACGATGGTGCTGGTCGGAATGTGGCTGTAGCGGGAAGACAGGCCCTCGATTTGAGTGAGC
>RGVZ01000600.1 GCA_010029825.1 bacterium
GGCTTTGCGTTCGGCGATGGTCTGCCGTCGAGCCGCTTCCTTTGACGACTTTGCAGCTTTCCCTGCAGAGACGCGAGCCGATGGGGCGGCAAACTGAGCCCGTCCCCGGTAGACGGCACCCAGAGCAACAGGATCGAGTCCGCTCAGGGGATGTCCGCTCGCAAAGAAGTTGTTTCTACTCAACAATCGCAGGACGGGATGCGTAAAGAGTGACACCACAAACAAGTCGACGATTGTCGTCAGACCCAGCGTCAAAGCAAATCCACGAACGTTACCGACGGCGAGGATGAACAAGACACCGGCCGCGAGGAAGTTCACGGCATCCGATGCGACGATTGTTCGAATCGCGCGGCGCCAGCCGTTTTCGACTGCGGATTCGAGTCCTCGGCCGTCGCGAAGCTCATCACGAATTCGTTCAAAGTACACGATGAACGAGTCCGCAGTAATACCAATCGCCACGATGAGACCGGCGACTCCAGCGAGCGAAAGTCGATAGCCTTCGCGCCAGGACAGCAACGTCACCAAGAAATAAGTAATGACGGCCGCAACGGCCAACGAAAAGACGGTAACGAGTCCGAGTGTTCGATACTGGAAAAGCGAATAGATCACGACCAGAATCAGGCCAATAAGTCCGGCCAGGAGACCGCTCTGCAACTGCGTCGAACCCAATGTTGCCGAAATGGAATCCGAGCTTTGAACCTCGAAGCCGATGGGAAGTGCACCGTATTTCAGCTGGTCTGCTAGTGTTTTTGCGGACTCTTGGGTAAAGCCACCACTGATTTGAGGCTTTCCGTCCGTGATGACGGCCTTCGTTGCCGGGGCGGATATGACCCGCCCATCGAGCACGATGGCGAACTGATTGAGCGAACCCTGTAGAGCGTTCAAGTCCATCCAGCTCGACAGGTCCCAGAATGAATTTCGCCGTATTCGTGTCGTCACACGTGACGAGCGGCTCATCCGCGGGAGCGGCATTCGTGGCCGTGGCCGCCTCTGATCCACACGTGAAGGCCAAGTATCGCGACTGTAGCTCGGGTGTAATCCAGTTCAAGTCAGACGCGTTTGACGGCGCGATGCTCGGAGTGTTGGGCAGTGTCGGGTCGTAGGTCGGGGTGATCGTTGCTCCATCGGGTCCAACCTGCTCCGAGGAGGGAGCTCCGGCGACGAGAACCGGACGAAAATCTAGCTTTGCCGACGCCTGAATGCGAGCCAAGGTTTGATCGTCGGGCTGACCCGGAATCGACACCACGATGTTGTTACTACCCTGCGTGTTGATTTCGGACTCGGAAACACCCGCGGCATCAATTCGCTGACGAATGATCGACACGGCTTGCGTGAGTTGCTCCGCACTGACCGTTTCGCCACTTTGCAGCGTGGGTGTCAGAACAATTTGTGTTCCACCCTCGAGGTCGA
>RGVZ01000007.1 GCA_010029825.1 bacterium
CCGGCAGCTGAGCGACGGAAAGTACCACTCGACTGGGTCCGAAGACGGCTACCGCTACCTGCTCCAGACGCCGCTCCGTGACGTTTCTCTGGAAAAGATGCAGGCGCTGGAGAAGAGCATCCGCGGTGCCGAGAGAGAGCTGGAGGCGCTCCACGCCACGACGCCCGAAACGATGTGGGAGGGTGAGATCCAGAGCTTCCTCGTCGCGTACCAAAAAATTTATCCGCGATAAAAAAAAAATCTTTGGATAAAAAATGGCTCCCGCTCCTCCTCCCGGTGGCGCTGGTGGCGCCGGTGGCGCCGCTCCGGCTGCTCCTCCGGCTGCTCCTCCGGCCGCTCCGGCCGCGCCCGTGTATCCGTTCATCCCGGCCGTGCCCTATCCGGCCGTCTACCTGGATCAGTTCTGCCAGGGCCAGTACGGTCCCTACGACGTGTGTTGTGCGTACTATCCCTCGTGCTCGTGCCGTCGCCGCAAGAAGCGTCCTCATTTCTGGCGGCAGCAGCAGCAGGCCTGCGACGAGCTCCAGGACTATCCGGGTCAGAACCCGTACACCGGCAGGCCTGTGACGACCAGGACTACCGCTACGTCCGCCAGCGGTTCGCACGCTAGAGCAGCCGGTCGCACAGCTCGAGTGCCGCCAAAATCGCCTGATCCATGTTGTAGTACTTGTAGCCCGCGAGACGGCCGGCAAAATAGACACCGATCTCACGATCGGCCAGTGCCTTGTACCTGGCATAGAGCGCCTGGTTCTCGGGATTCGGCACCGGGTAGAAAGGCTCGCCCTCGTCCGTGCTCGTCTCGCGGACGATGGTCGTGTGCGGACTCTCCTGGTGCAGGAAGTGCTTGTACTCGACGATGCGCGTGTACGGGACGTCCGGCGACGGGTAGTTGATGACCGAGTTCGGCTGGAAGAACGGCACGTTCCTCAGCCGGATGGTCTCGAAGCGCAGGCTCCGGTACTCGAGCGGCGGCAGGCCGCCGAAATACCGGTCGATCGGGCCCGTGTAGAAGACCAGCCCGGCGCGGATCCGATCCCGCACCTCGAAAAAATCCGTATCCAGCAGGACACGGATCTTTGGGTGGTCGAGCATGGAGCGACAGAACTCGGTATAGCCGTGCCGGGGGAGCGCCTGGTAGCGATCGGAAAAATACCGGTCGTCGAACGAGCACCGCACGGGGATGCGCGCGAGCACGCTCGGATCCAGCCCGGCCGGCTCCTTGCCCCACTGCTTGACCGTGTACGGACGAAAGAGCCGCTCGTAGAGCCGCCGACCGACGCGGCTCAGCGCCATGTCCTCGCTGTTCCGGATCTCGACCGGCAACTCCTGGTGCTCGTCCAGCCACGCCCGTGCCTCGTCCTCCGAGCGCAGCGACGTGCCGCAGAGCGCGTTGATGGTGGTGATGTTGACGGGCACGGGCACGAGACGGCCGTCCGCGTGCGCGAGCACCTTGTGCTCCCACCGCACCCACTCCGCGAAACGGTTGACGTACGCCCACACGCGCTCCGAGTCCGTGTGGAACAGGTGGGCGCCGTACCGGCTCACCAGGATGCCGTTCTCGTCGATCTCGTCGTACACGTTGCCGCCGATGTGGTTGCGCTTCTCGACAATGAGGACGGACATGTCTTTCTCGCGGGCGAAGCGGTCCGCGATCGTGAGGCCGCTCAGCCCGCATCCGACAATCAGCACGTCGGTCTCGATGACGTCCTCGGACATTTTATCTATTTCTGTGAATCTTTAACCAAAAGTAAAATGAGTCTCTTCCATCGGTTCGCCAAAAAGAATCCCGGCCTCATCGCCGGCCAGGTTGTCGGCATCGTCTTGCTCCATTTCTGCGAGGTGTTTGGGCTGGCTTTTCTGCTCGGATCGACGGTCTCGGCCCTCGAGACCAAGGAATGGACACGGATGGTGTATTCGTTCGTCGGTCTGGTGGCCGTCCTCGTGGCCGTGCTCGCGCTGTACGGCGTCCAGGGCTACCTCGAGTCGAGGATCGTCCCGCGCTTCACCTCGTTCGCCAGAGAGCACGTCTACGACCGGTACGTCCACCACCGAGCCGGCGCGCTCGATACGCAGAGAGGATACATCCTCGCGGAGGCCTCCAAGATCCCGTGGTATACGGTGTACGCCTACAAGTGCGGTGTCTCGACGTTTCTGCCAATGGTGCTCGTCGTCCTTTTTTTCATCCTGTTTGTGTTCTGCATCGATCCGGTGTCGGGCGGTCTCGTTTTGGCATTTTTTATGGTCTACGCGGTCGTGGTTGTGGTGCTTTTCCGCCGCATCTTTGCCTTATCCAGGGAGCGCTACCACCAAGAGGCCGCGACGCTCTCGTGGCTGGAGGACGTGCTGAGCAACTCGGAATACGTCTTTCAGAACAACGCGACCTCGCTCGAGAAAAACCTCCTCCGCGAGAAACAAGAGAGCCTCGACGAGGCTCTCCGACAAGAGATCGTCGCCATCAATACCACGAGCACCGTGCTCATGAGCATGCTGGTGGTGCTCGCCCTCGGCCTCTTCTTTTTCTGTTTCTGGCGTTTCCGTCGCAGTTCCATCACGCTGAGCGCCTTTACGTTTGTCATTTCTGGGATTATTGTCGTGCTCATCGACACGCTGACGGTGCGTTTCACACGGCAGGTTCTCGAGCAGATCGACGATATCGGACCCTCATTCTTTTCCAAACGGGCGGCCGGGGTCGTCCACGGCGGCCGCAAGACCGACGGTCTGGTGGACGGCGTCATCGAGATCGACGGCCTGTCGTTCGGTAAGGTATTCCGGGATCTGCGGCTCACCGTGCCCGCGCGCTCGGCCGTCCTGATCAAGGGCGCGATCGGCAGCGGCAAGAGCACGCTCCTGCGCGTCCTGGACGGCTCGCTGAGAGCAACCAACGGCACCGTCAGGATCGACGGGATGGGCATCGACGTTTTCTGTCCTGCCTACCTCAAGACACGGGTCATGAGGATGACCCAGAAAACGGAGCTCTTCCGCCGGCCGTTCCTCGACAACCTCCTCTATCCCGATCGGCCGGGATCGCGGGGCTGGAAAGCCAAGCTCCGCAGGCTCGAGCGGTACGCTTTTTTGCGAGATTTCGTCCAGAAAAACAAAACTACCAAGGACGCGACGCGCCTCTCCGGCGGCCAGAAACAGCTGACAATGCTGGTGCGCGTCCTCCTCAACGATCCCTGCGTGCTCCTCCTCGACGAACCGACGGCCAGCGCCGACGCCGAGAGCCGACGGATCATCCGTGAGCTCCTCAAGGAATTCATCCACAAGCGCACCGTGCTGTGCATCTCTCATGACAAGGACATGGATGACCTGTTCGACCGCGTGGTCGTCCTCACAAAAGATGGGATCTCATGAGCCGGCACCGGTATCGGAAGCGGTACAAACGGCAGGTCGCGGCAGTAGCCCACCACAGAAAAGAGCTTGTCGCAATACTGATACCGCGGGCAGTCCAGGTGATCCCGACACAGGCTGATCTCTTTCTTGTCCACGAACAACGGGAGCAGGAACAGCCAGCGTAACCTCATAACGTTCTATTGTATTACAGAGTTTAAAATCAAAAAATGGTCAGTTTTGATTTCTCCGTGTGTAAAAAGAAGTACCCATGCCCATCGATGAGTACGACGGCGCGCACACAGCCGTGTCTGACAAGATCATCGATGTTTTTGCCAACGACGACGTCGCATCCATGACGACCGGCCTGTCCGAGGAGGATCGGCACGGCGTGGAGGACACGGCCGCGCGCCTGCGTGCCGGTCTCCGGATCCTCGATGCCCGCGTCGTCACCATGATCGCCGGTCGGGTCTTTTCGCTGACAGACTCGAATCCCTACCGACCGCTTGTCTACCTCGTCCGGGTGTGGCGATAGATCGTCCGGGTTCACGACCAGGACCACCATTTCTTTGCGACGGCAGCCTCCTGACCCGGCGGTGTGAGCCGCCGGATCGTCGTTTCGAGCCCCACGATCTTTTTCCGCTGTTCCTGAACCTGCCGACGGAGGTCGGTGATCTCTTCCTCGTACCAGCGGATCTCGTCTTTCCACTCCTTGATCTCCTCGATAAAGTTGTCCACCTGCTGCGACAGATGGAGAGAGGACATGTCTCGGTGCTGAACCGAGAGATCGGATCATGATCCTAATCAGTTTTGTCCTGTCGCGAAAAGCGCTCGTAGAGCGAGACGAGTTTTTCCGCGAGCAGGACACGGATCGGATCCGCGGCCTCGAGGATGTCCGTTTGGTGGTTGACCGCCAGGTAGGAGATCATGTGGAGCAGAACCGCGTAGAGGAACAGACGGAGGAAAAGCAAACAGGCGAGCACGTGGATCAGGAGCAGGACGCCTCTCGACAGCTCCACGGAATCGACCGATACCCACGGATCGTTTATCCGGATCTGCGCCAGATCCTCGAGGAAAAGGCTCGTGTTCAGCACCAGCATCGCCTGCCACGAGAGGCTGGTGCAGAGGACGATGAGCGACAGTGCCAGCCGCTTCTCGTCGATCCACAGCCGTATGTGGCGCGTGCCCAGCCGGAATTCGTGACATGTGACCTCGCCCGAGAGCAGGTATGACGAAAGCAAGGAGAGCATCTTTTTTCCGCAAAGACGAAAATCTCCGACAAGGGATCAGTTTTTTTCCGGATCCAATAAACAGATGAATCTCATCCTCGTGCCGCTCTCCGCCCTGTGCCTTTTCCGCGGCCTCCGAGACGCCCTCGAGCCCGCGGTCGCGGCCGGGCACATGGACGGTCTGCTGGATTCCTACGAGATCACGGAACAATCCGTTGTGAACGGTTGCGTCCTTCAGGATATCACCTACCAGAAATCCATCCGAGCCGTCCTGCCCGGATGGGTGTACGACCGCATCCCGGCCGACCTCCGCGTCGAACGCTTCCGTCAGAAGACGTATTTTGACGAAAAAGCGCTCGTCATGACCTGGGAGGTCACACCGGCGGCGCAGGATCCCATCTTTGCGGTTTGCGGAAACACGATCTTTGAGGACGCGCCGAATGACTCGGCACGGGTCACCATCAAGATCGATATAACGCTCGCGCTCGCGGAAAGGCTCGTGCCCGCATTCATACAAAAAATCCTCGAAAAAATCGTCCCACCGCTGATCCTGGCGGATCAGCGTAGGCTGTTCCACCGCCTGATCTCTTTCTTAGAAAAGACGTCCGATAACACAGGTCACCCTCACAGAACCAGCACCCACAGCCGCAACGAGACGACCGGAACAGGGAGTAGTACATGCTTTCTCGAGGAGGCCACTACTCTTTAAGCCGCTTTTTTTTCTCTCGAGAGCTTCTTGTTGATGCGGCGGAGCAGGTCTTCCATGTCGTCTAGCCGTCTCTGGATGCTCTCGAGCGAGACGGGACGCTGCTGCTGCTGTGGACTCTGTTCGAGGATCTGTCGGATCTCCTGCTCGGATCGGTGAAAGAGATCCGCCAGCGAGGACACGGGATACCGCCGATCCTTGTGGAAACGCCGGATCAGACCCTCGACCCTCATCTCGATCGCTTTCGGCGTCCGGCCGTGCTCCCGTGCAATGTGCTGGACGTCGTGTTTTTCCCGGATCTCGTCCATGAGACGCTCGTCCTCCTCTTTGGTCCACACCTTGCCAATGTTCATATTTTTATCCGACTCGCAAGATTATTGTTTAGATCGCGCAGAAAGACTGAGGGCACATGCCCAGATCCTCGGACGTGTCGGTCTCGAGAGTATCGAGGCTGATCGTGGTTGCGGTTCGGTCATCCTGGTTCAGGACGAGGACGGAATCGCCGCAGAGATCAAAGAACCGCGGGTTCGTCCCGACCTCCACGCGGTGGAGCTCGTTCAGCGCGTGATCCAGGACGATGAGCCAGCCGTGGTGGCTTTCGTGCCGCAGGCTGACCAGGATCCAGGCTCGAGAGGCCGCGTACCGGATCTCGGCGCCCGTAACACCACGCGCATCCTCGTCCGGCTCGAGGTCGACGCGGCCGAGGAGCGCATGGCTTTCCGAAAACCACAAGACCTCGTGCCCAAACTCGGTGACCACGTAGAAATCATCCTCGACAAAAATCATGTGTCGCGGACCGGTGGGCACGCGGATGGAGGTGGATGCGGCGAGACCCGCGTCGTAGATCCTGATCTCGCCGTCGTCGCGGTCGCCCCGGCACGGCACGTAGATCTTGTTTCGGTACGCGTAGATGCCGTGCGGGCGGTGGCACGTCGGCACGATCCGATCTGTCACGAAACGGTCGTCCACAACCCACACGTTATCCGACCCGAAGCACGGGATGAGGACACTGCTTTCGATTCGCTCGATAAAGACAGCGCCCCGGCACGCCGGCTCCATAACCGCGTCGCGTACGACGAGATCTTTGTCCAGTCGGAAAAGGCTCGAACCCCCGTAATTCTCGTCCACCACGTAACCGGAATGATCCCATCGCCTGGCGTACGAGAGAGACCGGCTGCCGGGGATCGGTAGCCGCGTCTCGTTGCCCCACAGCACACCGGTATTGGTCGAAAAATCAAAGCCGGTGATCAGCACAAGAAAGTGTGTTTGCATTTGGCATGATTCTGCTCCTCTCTTAAGCGTGCCGGTTGGCCACCCCTCGTACCGAAACGATTTCTCTGCCGACGAGGACGATCGGCTGCTCGTGGAGCCGGCGGTAGTCGTCCGGATGGATCTTGGCAAACTCTGCCAGCACGTTGATCATCTCTTCTTTCTGTGGATCCGTCCGCAACACCTCGAGGCTGACCGGCGTGTTCATGCCGAGAAACACCGGGTCTTCCAGGACATTTTTCTTGATCCCGTCCTCTCCGAGATCCGAGAAACCGGAAGCATGGATCTCTTTCTCGAAAGGACCGATGCGGAGGACGTACCGGTGGCCGCTGTCCGCGGTATCGAGGAGGAACAGGCTCGTCAGGAAATGAAAGACCTCTCGGGGCACCGAGAAGCGCTTGCCGGTCTCGTTGGCACGCAGCGGGATCTGGAGCAGCCGGGCGCGTCCAAAATAAGGGATCTTTTCCTCGATCTGGTGTGTCTTCAGGAACTCGCCGATCGGTATTTTCTCCATGTCTTTTTTCTTGGAAAGATTTATCCCTATAAATGACCTGCGTCGCGGAAAAACTGCCGATGGACGTCCTCCGCAAGATCATCGAGGTCGGCGGGGAGTACGGCGGGATCACACGCTTATCCCTGGAAATCGAGCGCTGGAGGCGCCTGTACGCCATCTTTTGCCGCGAGCGCCGTGTGATCCTGCTGGACGAGCACGGCGCGGGCGATGAGGGCATGCTCGTCTCCGATATCCTGTTTTTTATCAGGCATCACCACGTCCGTCTCTGTTCCGTAAACCGATCCCTCGTCGTCTACCCGTGTCTGGTGCAAGAATGACACGCCATCCGCCCGCTCTACAGGTAGTCGCAGATCTCCGGCTCGTCCGTGATCTCGTTCAGCCGGAAAGGCCTGCCGCAGCCAAACACCTTGTTTTCACGGATCAGCGCCTCGCACCGCTCACGCGGCGTGTGCGGATCGATCGGCTCGTGGCTGTCCCGGTATACGGCGTGGCGGAAGATCCGGCAGCGAACGTCGGTCCTGTGGATCAGGATCATGCCGCCGCAGTGCGGACAGACCAGGATCAGATCCTCCATTTATTCATTTACCACATGCCCGCGCAGCGCGCGGCGTGGCGGCGATACCGGATCAGCCGAAGGATGTCCGGATGCGAGGCTTTCTTGGACAGGCTCGTGCGGATCAGGTAGCGGTCGTACGGAAGGGTCAGGTTGTCGTACAGCGTCTCCGAGGTAAAAATGTACCGCTCGGCACTGCTCAGCAGATCCACGTCGTCGTAGAACGAGCACCAGAAGCGCGCGAGGTAGCCAAAATCCCGTTCGTACAGATACCGGTACAGGCGAGCCGTGAACCGGAGCAGCTCCGGGAGCACGGCCTCGGTAAAGATCCTTCGGTACGTGGGATCGAACTCATACACGAGACCAAGGCAATCCTGAGGGAGAACAAACATGTTTTTTTTTTGGAAAAAGAAAAAACTTTACAGGAGCTCGTATTTCGGGTAGTAAAACGGGTACGCACGGCAGCCCACAAAATCGTGTTCCCGGTTATGATCCACGAGGATGGTCTTCCATTTCTTGGTCTCGTCGTTCCGAGCGTACAAGACGATCGTCCTGCCGCCGTCACGGTTTCTGATCACCGCCCGACGGCGGTGGTCGATCGGTGCGCGGGTGAGACGTCCCGGCAGGATGCCGAGCGCGAGGCGCGTGTCGATGGCCAGCCATCCATGCGGGACAAACCCAAAGATGATGCGCATCACGTCTTCGGGCAGGTGCGGCATCTTTGAAAAAGATGTGTTTTTTCTTTCCCGGGATCACATTTTTTTCCGACCAGAGAACAAAATGGATCTTATCCCGGTCTTGTTCGGCTGTGTCCTTTTGGTCGTGGCCGTTGTCTGTCTCGTCCTTTATTTCCTCAACGCACGCGTCTATGCGACGCTGGATCGTCTCTTTGAGGGAGATGTTGCCAAGCGGAAATATTTTATCGGCCTCGTCCTCCGGTCGCCGTACCTCCGCCGTCCTCGATCCATCCTCCGATGTATCGGACGAGCCAGGATCGATAACCTGGATCATTCCGTCCTCCGATCCTGCGATCTCGATCCGTCCGATCAAAAGACCGTCCTCCTGTACTACCTCGTCGCGCTCCGTAGCACGTACGTGCCGCCGGGCTAGGCCAGATCCTCGCTCGTGTAGCCCCATTTCTTGAACCACTCGTCGCCGTAGCCCGCCTGGACGAGCGTCCGCTCGTCCTCCGTCAGGTATTTTGGGTGAAGCCCGGACTTGAGGCTCTCGACGACGTACGCCAGCGACTCCTCCATGCAGATCGTCCCCGGATCCGTCGGCTCTCCCTTCTCCAGGTCGAACGAGTTGTAGAACTGCTCCCCGAATTTCTGGTATCGCTCCCGGTCCTCGTCCGACACCTTTTCCAGGAAGCTCTTTTTCATCTGCTCAAAAAAGGCCACGGCCTTGGGATTCTCCTCCACGGTCGACATTTGTTTCCACCACCAGACATTTCTTTAGATAAAGAAATGATCCAGGAGATCATTGGCATGGTCGCGGGCGCGGGCACGACGCTGTCGTTCCTGCCCCAGGTGATCACCGTCTTTCGCCGCCAGCGACAGGATCTGTCCCTCGCCATGTTCGGTATCCACGGCAGCGGCCTGGTGTGCTGGATCGCGTACGGTTGGATGAAGCGGGACGGAATCCTCATCGGGTACAACGCGGTGGCGCTGGTGATGGTCGCTGCCATTATCGTGCGCGTCGCGTGGACGCGACGGCAAGCGCCGCTACCGACCACAACGGTCTAAAGCATGCGCACCCGGTGCGCATGAAACATGTACACGGCCTCGCTGATCGACCTCAACGGCCTGCTCCGGGACGATGTCAAGGCGGCCACCCGCTACCGCGGCATCCGTTTCGAACCGATCGCCGAGAAAAACGGCCTCGGCCGCGGTCTCGTCTTGTTTGCGGATCGCACCGGAGACGAGAAATTGCTGGCGGAGGCCACCGGCCTACGATTCCTCGATCCCGACGGCTCGTTCTGGTACACGCGGAGCGACGGCGTGTCGTACAATCTCTCGTTCGATGCCGGGGACGCGGTGGACGAGGAGACGGCCGATCCCTACCGGCTCCGCACGTACCGACCGACCGACGACGTTTTCCGCGTGTGGCTCCACGAGCCGTTTGTCAGGCTGCGGGCGTCCTCATTCATCCACCTCAGCGCCAGCGAGGACGAGATCTTCCTGAGCCGCGCTGCCGGTGTGTGCAGCCTCTGCGGCCTCGACCGCGGCTCGCTCCTGGACGTCCACGCGCTCTTCCGCGCGTGCGCGTCCTGCCTCCGAGACCTGGCTCGTTTCTCAGTGGAGGACAAAGAGGTTGCTGAACTCGTACCGGCGGCACGAGAAGCGTGACGCGTGGATCGCCAGCTGCTCGTTGGCGTATCTGAGGAGTGCCAGCGTCTTCTGGCAGAAGACGGACTCCACGGACGGCGCGTCACGCAGCGTGAGGAGCTCGTGGAAGTGAGAGATCATGGTGTTGACCACCATGTCCAGGAGGAGGAACATGTTCCTGTTCTTCTCGAAGCGGTTCTCTTTTGAGACGAGCTGGTTCTTGAAGGCGTCTTCGGTTATCCTTGACCGGAGGAAGTTCACGCGGGCATCGATGTTGCGCATGAACACGTCCTGGTCGTTGGCCACGGGACGCACCCGCGCCAGGTCGATGTGCTGCGTGTGAACCACCCCGCGGTGGTACTCCGAGATCATCCGGAGCAGGTAGGGATCCAGCCCGAGCGACACCAGGTGCTCCCTCACCCGTCGCAGCGCCGGCAGGCCGTCCGGATCGCACGGCCGCTCCTCCGCTGCCTCCCCGTTCCTCCGCGTCCACTCGTAGTAGTGCGGGTTGTGGATCCGTCCCTCGATGACCAGACCCGTCTTCCAGTCAAAGGCCGTGTGGCACATCGTGCACCACATCTGCCGGCAGCCGTCGATCCTAAAGATCGACACGCCGCATTTCGGACAGGCTCTCGTCTCCCTACGGATCTGGTTGACGGACTCGATGTTCTCCGCGCGGCACTCGTGCTCCTCCCCGCGGAGCTCATGGCACCGCATACACACCACGGTCTTGCATAGCGGGCAGGTACCCTTGTGGTTCAGGAAGCCGCGGCAGTTTTCGCCCGGGCACGGACGGATGAAAGGCCGCTTTTCGTCCGGGAGCGTCAGTGTCTCGATCGTGTCTGTCGCCTGCCGCTCGAGCCGCATGACGTAGCCGCGCTGCGTCGACAGCGCCAGGTTTACCTGCTCGATCTTTTCCAGGAGCTCTCTCCGCTCCTTGAGGAGCTCCCGGATCTTTTCCCGGCAGGCGGTTTTCTGCTGCTCGTTCATGTCCATCTTGTGAACCGTCTCCGGGATCAGCATCTTTTCCCGTTCGTACAGCACGTTCTCTCGATGCCGCTTGTAGTCCGTGTTCCGGAAATGCTTCGACAGCAAGAGGTCAGTAAACTCGCGATTCCACCCAACTTTGCAGCTCATGCATGCCGGATCCGTCAGCTGCGTCAGCAAATATTTCTTGACACAGCACACACAAAACTCATAGGCACAGTACGGACAGGAGACGCGTTTCCGCAGCGCGGACGTGTACGCCTCCGCGCACACCGTGCACTCCATTTTTTTTTCGTTTCTTTACTTTTTTTTTAAGCCGAAAATCAGTGCCTGCGGCAGCAGCCGGTCGGCTCCACTTTGGAGACAAAAGAAAGGCAGTTATCGATGAGGACGGTGTACAGGTACGGATCCGGCACGACGGTCGTCTGCCAGAGAAACTGGCACTCGTCATCGGCCGCCGTGAGCGGCGCGAGGTAGGTGTACTGATTGGTGCAGTTATCAAACACCGCGGAACCCCAGAAAACTCCCGTTGACTGTCCCGTGTAGGTATAGCTGAACACGACCGACGTATGCCGCGAGCAGAGCGTCTCGGTATCCACATAGAGCCTGTGGATAGCCTGGATCTTGAACTTTCCGAGCCAGTAGGCCGCGTAAGACTCGGACAGCGAGGGGAGCGCGCGGAGCGCGGCGCCGCCATGGAAAGAGACGCACATGTTTTCTACTGCTGGCCAAGACAAAATCTGCGCAGCCATATCCGCCGGATGGAAAAAAAAGTTCTTGTCCAAGCGTAAATCCATGACACTCAATGATACAATGATCCTCGGCATGTTTTTTCTCATGCTCTCGCCTTCCGGTTGTATCGCCTTTTTTTTATCCGTCCTCCTCTTGTGTCTGTGGCGTTATTACCGGCGGCACTCCGTGCTCGTCAAGACGCGCCACCGCCTCCCCTACCACGACCTGTGTCGCGCCGACTCGCGGTTCTCTGGCGAGTGCTCGATCTGTCTCGAGATGCCCGAGCCGAAAGAGCGCGTCTCCGTCGTCTCCTGCGGCTGCCGGCAGGCCTACCACGACCACTGTCTCTCGGACTGGCTTCGCCGATCCCTGACCTGCCCGAACTGCCGCCGCGATCTCGCCGTCTACCAGTCGTAGTCGTCGTCGTCGTCGTCGTCGTCGTCCCAGAAAGACTGGTACGTCATGAATTCCTCGTGCTCCCGGATCTCCTGATCTTGGCTCGCGAGGCACTCCGACGTGTAGTAGCGGCCGTGCCTGTGGGGGATCTTGACCGCTTTGCGCCGTTCTTTCTTGAGCCGCGCGTCGGTTTTCTCTGGCTGCCGTCCCCTTTTTTTCTTGCGGAGCCGCGGCTCCTCGACGGCCAAGACGTTCCACCGAGACGACGGTGTCTCGGCCGGCGCGGCCACCACAGTCTTGATCGACGGGCGCTCGACGGGCTTGGGCAGGCCGGCATCCCGGCACCATTCCCGGTCGAGAAGGTTCATGAGGCTGAGCGGCGTCCGTACCGCGCCCGCGTAGGTGTTCTCTCGGACGACCAGCCGGAAATGCGAGGGATGCGGGATCAGCGGGTGGCACAGCAGGACGCTCCGTTCGTCCTCCGACACCACCTCCCAGTCCTCCGCGCGGATGATGGATCGGGTCTGCTCCTTGTAGGTCTTTTCCAGCACCGGCGAGTACCGCTCCGCTGCCGCGTGCAGCGCCGCCGTCAGGTAAAAATCCGAGCGCGCCAGGACGAACGTGTAGAGCCAGTCCGGGATCACGGGCTTGCCTCTCCGCAGCAGCATCGTGCTGATCTCCTCGCCGAGACCCGAAAACACGGACACGACCGAGTCCTTGCCCTCCAGGAGACGCAGTGCCTGCTCCACCGAATCCTCCAGCCCTTTCGCCAGCCATGCCGTCCCGCGACGCCCCGGCAGCCCCCTGATCAGCGCCCCGATCGAGCGCACGCCCGCGATCTCCGACACGACGCGATCCAGCTCGAAGCGGACCGTGCCGTACACCGGAAAAAGATCCAGAAAAGCCTTGACCCTCCGGCGCGTCGCTTCGGGATCGTCGCATGCCGCGTTCCGCTGGAGGAAACGCACGAGTGTCCAGGCATCTCGGCCCATGCCGTCGGGCACCGGCTCCGCGCAGGTCTTTTTCCAGTCGGGGAGCATCCAGGTTCTGGACGAGTGAGTCCTCTCCATGAGGTCGAGGACGCGCTTGCAGAAAAACGTTTCCATCTGCGGTACAGAGAGAAAGACACGTGAGTATGGATAGAGATGATTATGGATCTGGCCTCGTGTGCTCGGTTTCAGTTTTTGTCGACCGCTTTTTTTTCTTTCCGAGATAAATGCGCCGCAAGAGCGTTTTCCTCGTGGTCCTCTACCTCCTCCTCCTCGCGTTCCTCTTTGCCTATCTGGAGATCCAGATCGAGGGCACCAAGGGATGGGCCGTCAGCCTGCCCACGTGGCGGCGGCGATGGCTCGGCATGGAGTGGACGGGCTATCACCTGACCGTCTGGGGCTTTTTGCTGCTGCTCGTCCATTTCCCGTTTGTCCTCTATCCATGGACCGGGAGGGGTGAGGCCTTTGTCCTGTCGTTCCTGGTGCTCCTCCTCCTGATCGAGGACTGCCTCTGGTTCTTCCTCAACCGGCGCTTCTGCGGCGACGACCGGTGGCGCCGACCCAAGCTCGGCGGCCTCGTGCCTTATTTTTATTTCATCTGCGCGTTCCTCGTCCTCGTCTTTTCGTTCCTGACCGGCGATCCCTCGTGGATCGTCGCCTCCGTCGTCCTGCTCGTCCTCGCGCTCGCGAGCTACCCTTTCCAGCTAACGCGCCGACCGGTCGATGAGCCACAAGACCAGGAGCGAGAGGAAAAAGCCTAGCAGGAAGCCGTGGATCATGCCTCGCGTCATGCACCCGTACACGCGAAACCAGTCTTTGGTCTCGACGCTGCTGGAGTCTTCTAGCAGCATGTACCGCGGTTTCGGGATCACGAGGTAGATGACCATCGGCACGAGCAGCAGGATCAGGATCGCGTCCCATGCCGTGTGGTACACCTCTTTCTTGCGGATAAGGACGAGGTAGAGAAAGAGCGTCAGGACGGCAAAGAGGATGCCGACCACAAAGCACCACAGGCGGTACGCGCGGATCTTGCTGTACGTATCCGACTCGGTCGGATCGAGGTCTTTCTCGTACCGCCGGATGCGGTCGTGGCAGAGGCCGGTCATCAGGTACGCCGCAAACAGACCCACCGAGACGGCGGCAGGGAAATAGAGCGCCGACATGTTTATGGCATAAAACATGTTTTTTTATGAAAAAACATGTCGTCGCTCCTGCTCGACAAGACCTACTCGGATCGGATCCTGACCACCAGCGTCCTGCTGCTCGGCTCGTCCGCCTACTCGTTCCGCGAGGGCGTGCCGTTCTGCGGCTCCGTCTGTCTCGGGATCTTTGCGACGTCGGTCTGGCACTGGTCCAGACCAGTCCGCGGCAGCCTCGCGCAGCGCGTGGATCGCTGTATGGTCGCCGGCGGCGCCCTCGGCTCTTGTTTTCTCAAGCTCCGCTCCGCCCGCCGGATCACGGGCGGTGACGCGTGGCTCGTCCTCGGCCTGTGCCTCTACGCCGCCGCCCGTGTCACAAAAGACCAGGCCGTGTCCTCCGCGCTCCACTGCGCCTTCCACCTCTGCGGCCACGCGTGGAACCGCACCGTCGTGCTGGCTACTAAAGATCGTCCGCCGCGCGGTTCTCGGAGCGCTCCGCGCTGAACACGAGCCCGGGGTAGCGGCCGCTCAGCTTGGCCACGTTCTCGGCAAGCACCTCGTCCGGATTCAGGCGCAGCGCGCGGCAGGCGCTCACCCAGTACCACAGGATGTCGCCGAGCTCGCGCTTCATGTGGTGGACGTTGTCCTCGGTCAGCGGCTTGCCCTGGAAGACGATCTTCTTGACGATCTCGTTGAACTCGCCGGTCTCGGAGGAGAGGCCGATCGCGGCGGTCAGCAGCAGCGGCGTGCTGGCCTGCTCCGGATCCAGTGACCGGAGCCGCTCGACGAGGTCGGGCAGCGAATCGGACTCGCGGCTCGTAACTTTCTGGACAAAATCCTGGTACTTGCGGAGATCCATCCTATTTTTTTCATTCACTCCTACCAGTCGTTGATCGTTTTCAGTTTTTCGAAAAGGCCGAGGGTGCCGATCCTGAGCGGCTCGAGCCGCTCCAGCAGCCGGCGCGTCTCGAGCAGGTGGTTTTCCCAGAACGCGGGTGTAAAGATCGTCTGGCGACGGAGGTGGTACGCGCCGATCTTTTCCATCCGGCGGAGAAAAGATCGTGTGCGCTGGCGGTACACGAACGTGGTCGGCTGGCGCGCCATGTACGTATTCAGCGCGTAGAGGCTCTCGATGTCGCGCAGCGGCAGGAACTTGTGGATGTGCGCCGCGACGGACACGAGGATCGTTTCTTGCATTGTTTGGTCTGTCGGCACAGGACAAGACAATGATCACTTTTCAGGACGAACGCCTGCGCGGTATCCGGAGCAGCTGCTGATACGTCCTCTGGTGATCCTCCTCCGGTTGTGCCTGCTGGCGCTTCGCCTGTTGGACGCGCTGAGGCGGAAAAGCGTCGCCTTCCCACACTTTCCACAACGACCTCTCCGGGGGATTTTCGACGCTTGTGAGCGGCCGCGCAGTGAGGTCGTTGGAGAGAGATGAGTCGTCCATGTGATACCGCTTGCCGTCTTTTTCAAAAACGATGAGAAAGCCCTCCGTGTTACCGGACGGTCTGAATAACCGGCGACCGCCACTCGTCTGCGTTGATTGTCTCTGTTTTTTTTTAAGAGTGGAATACCGCAGGTACGCTCTCGGCTGTTTTGTCTGGGACAGGTAGAATCGGTTCTCATATCCGTAGACATACTGAGGTCTGCCGAACGCCTCGGTAGTGACGAGCAGCAGATTATCGGAACTGTCATCGACCTCGATCTCGAAATGAAGAGGATCATCATTATTTCGTGTCAGAAATGCCGCGTTCGTGATCGTTTTTCCGAATCCGACCGTGCTGTTCCCGACGCCAAAGAGACGGAACAGACGACCTCGAAGCACCTCTTTGATCCTGCTCCGTATCAATATCTTGATCTCTCGTCTCTGCTGCTGAGCCCTTCTCCTCGTCTGCTGAGAGAAAAAACGGCTGTACAGCGCGGCGGCGTTTTCGGGATCGCTGGCCAGGAAATCGTCCGCAAACTCGAGCACGAGCTGACAGCATTTCAATAGGTCGTCGGGTGGTGCTGTGGGGGCAAGAATGGTATCCAGCATTTCTCGGTACTGTTCCATTTTCTTTTCTGAGTGGATAAAAGAAAAAAATTCGGGTTTGTGTTTATGCCCTCCGACCCTTGGGGATCTTGAGCAGATCCTGGTAGCTCCGCACTTGTTGAGCCTGAGCAAGGTAGGCCTGGATATCGTCGTTTGCTTTCTGGATTTTGACTATTTCAGCATCGATTTTGTCCAGATCCGATATCAGATATGCAGCGTCCTCCTGGAGCTTGCGGAGGCGATCTTTGACAGTTAATGTGCGTCCCGCGTTTTTCTGGATCCTCTCGACCGCCATCATTGCTCGGCTCATAGAAGCGAGCCCTTTGTTGATGCGCTGGGACAGCTTCATCGGAAAAGGTGTCTCCATGGCCGCGGTACCTTGTCCTTTTGTCTGCTCCGTCTTTTTTTTTTTTTTTTTTTTTGCTGTAAAATTCGAGTGACCAGCGCACGAGAGGCGTCCGTGTCTTCATCCGCTACGACACCGTAAATTTGTGCTGTATTGATTTCTCCAAGCAGCTCTTGAAGTTGGTGTATAGATTTCTGCCGGAGCTGTTGCTGCGAGGGTGTGCTCATTTTTTTTTTCTGTATTTTTTTTTTTCATCAGAATTCGGCGAATTCTTGATCGCCATAAAATCCGTCTCGTCCGCAAAATCGCCGCCGCGGGATCATCACCGGCCACGCCGGGACGAACACCGGCGGCAGTGTCGCCGGCGATGCGGCCGCCGGCGGTGGTGTCGCGCCGGCGGCGGGTGCAGCGGCCCTGCGGCTCTGGCGCTGCCGGCGCAGCATCTGGAGGAGCCGCTCCATGGTCTCGGCGGCGCGCCGGAGGCGTGCCGGCATCTCCTGCGATTTTCCGAGCGCTTTCTGGAGCTGCTGCCTGAACGAGCGTTCGCAGACCCCGATGTCGTAGTGCTCGTCACCCGTCCGCACGAGCACGAACGCCTTTTCTCCACGGCCGTACACGGTGGAGCGATCGCCGTCCATCACCAGGACGTATGGCGTCACCAGCCGCGCGAACGCCTCGATCTCCAGCACCCCGCCACGCTTTTGTGTCTGGCGGATCTGTCGCGTGTATGCTTTCTGGTCGAGGTGCTGCTGTTTCGTCTGCTGGTACATCCGATTCCGCTGGTCGCCTCGTTGTTTCTGGTCGGTCATTGCGCCGTAGTGGCGCTCGATCTCCGTGGCCACGGCCTCGCGCATCGCGCGGACGGCCTCGCGCGTCGTTTCGTCCGTCGTCAGATCCGTCGTAGCACTTTCCGGCGGCAACATTCCGGTCAGGATGGCCATGGCACGGTAGAGAGAGTGAGGATCGTTACGGACATGGAGGGTACGGATCTTTTTTCGTTGGATCTGTTCGGGTGATCCAGGGCACGCCAGGATGCTCATTTCTTTTTCCAGAAAAAAAAAATTGGTCTGGCGTCTGTGCTGGAAAAAATGAACCGCCTGGCCGTCGAGCGGCGCGTCTGGAAATGAGCGATCTGTGGCACCGGCTCGAGTGCGAGTGTAACCCCGGCTTCCGGTACGCGACTCTCACGACTTTTGACAGGCATTTCGCATCGCGGCGCCACCAGTACCACGAGCTGGTTATGCTCCGGCGCCAGGATGACATCGAGAAGCGGCGCGCCCATAACAAGATCCGTGTGCTCGAGAACAAGATCCGTGAGAACGAGCACGAGAAAGAAGAGCTGCTGTGTCAATCTCGGCAGGCGGCAGAGCGGCTGTCTGACGAGCACCGCGAAGCGACAGAGCAGCTGATCCGGCAGCACCGTCAAGACAACGACCGTCTGTCTGACGAGCACCGCATAGCGACAGAGCGGCTGAACGTTGAGAACAGCCGCGTCCAGCACCAGAGGAGGCTCGGAGAATTGCGCCGCTCCGCGCGCCTGCACGAAAAAAACCGGTATTATCTCCGTTTGCTCAACGAGCAGTGCTAGCCGTTACGCATCCGTGAGATTTTCTGGCGTGTCTGCTGGTCGTGCTGGAAATCCGTGTGAGCAGTGCTGGCTCGCAGGCGTTGGATCTGCCGGCGTGTCTGCTGGTCGTGCTGGAAATCCGTGTACTGCCTGAACTGGATCGGATCCCTGCCGAGGGTGGCGTCGTTGCTCCGCGTCCTCAGGTAGGCCGCCAGCGTGTCGGCATCCCGTGTCGTTCGCGTCCTTTTCCCGTCCCGAAAGATGCCCCGTATCGGGATCGTCGGCACCGTCATTGAGATCGGATCGCTCATCTGTTCCGCCTGACTCGGGAACCGCTCCTGGAACTGTTTGATCTGCTCCGCGGATTTGAACATTTTTTGTCTTTCTGTTTTCATCTGGTCGATCATGGCGGCCAGCTGCGTGCCCGAGACGCGTGCGCCGTGTTCGCGGAGGCGCTTCGCTGCCTCTCGATTCCCGTGATAGACCGCGTAAGCGTGTGGGGTCGATCCGTGGTCATCCAGGGCATTCATGTCCGCGCCGGCGCCGATCAGCTCGTCTACGGCAGCGGCGGATCTGGCAAAATGGAGCGGTGTTCTCCCTTTCGATTCGCGGGCGTTCGCATCAGCCCCGGCTCCGAGGAGCCACCGGATCACATCCCTTTGGTCAGAATGAGCCGCCACGTGGAGCGGGCTCACTCCCTGCCAGAGGAGGGTGGTCGGAGTCGAGCCCGGCGCGGCGCCACGATCCAGGAGGAGCCGGACGGCCCCCGCGTTGCCGGCATGGACGGCCAGGAAAAGCGGTGTGGCTCCGGATCGGTCTCTCCAGTCCACGAAGCGCGGGTCGGAGCCGATCATGCCGCGCACCATCCGTCGGCCGCGCTGGAACAGGCTGGTCTCGAGGACGTGATCCAGGAGCCGTCGGAGGTTGTGGTGGTGGCCGGAGGTCGCGTGGTGGACGGCCGTCGAACCCAATCTTTGCCTCAGCGGATCGGCGCCGTGCGCCAGCAGCATCCCGATGATGTCGGTCGTGTCTTCTCTCCGGGCGGCGGCGTGCCCGAGCACGGTAAAGATCCGGTTGGTGAGCGGACAGACGACGACGTCGTCGATGGCGTTCCGCGGCACCGTGTCGAGGAAGCGACGCACGGCCGCGGCATTCCCATAAAAGACCGCCCAGTCCAGAAGCGATGGCATCATATTGTGCCGGGGCGGCACGCGGGCGCCGCGCCGGATCAGGAAATCGACAACCCCCGACGAGCAGGGCCACGGCCGGCAGGCTGCCGCTCTGCGCCGCGGTCACCATTTGGCGCGGATCGCTGGCTCGTTTCATTTTTCTTTCCGAAAAAAAAAAATGATCTTCAGCCGGGTGCGGGCTCGTTTTCTATCCATGAGATGGACAAGAAACAGCGCTCGTGTCTCGATCTGGTGCTTGCTGATCCACCAAGATCAATGCTCATCACCGGTGCCGCGGGCACCGGCAAGACCTACACCATCCACCGCCTCCTCGACGCGCTCCGCGAGCGCGACGTCTGCGTCGGCCTCGCCGCCATGACCGGCTGTGCCGCGCTGCTGCTCGGGCACGGCGCGAGGACGCTCCACTCGTGGGCCGGGATCGGGCTCGGGACCGGCTCCGTGGACGAGCTGGCGCGACGGATCCGCAAGAACCGCGAGGCGCTCTCGCGCTGGCGCAAGACGCGCGTCCTCATCCTTGACGAGGTCAGCATGCTCTCTTGCGAGCTCTTCGAGACGCTCGACGGTGTGGCGCGGCGGCTGCGCGGCACGGATGCTTTTTTCGGCGGCCTGTGTGTCGTGCTGGTCGGTGATTTCTTTCAGCTGCCGCCGGTCGGCAGCGAGCGCTTCCTCTTCGAGTCGCCGGTTTTCCAGCAGAACGTCCTCCACCGCGTCGAGCTGGACACGTGCTACCGGCAGGCCGGCGACGCGTCGTGGATCCGCTTGCTCCACAAGATCCGTCGTGCAGCATTGGATGCAGAGGATCTCGTTGTGCTACGCGGCCTCGTCCGCCGGCCGTCGCGAGAGGTCTCGACGCTCTTTGCACGCAACCACCGCGTCGACGACAAGAACGAGGATCGGCTGCGCGGCCTCAGAGCCGACGTGCGCGTTTTCCGTGCGACGGTGGAGGACGGCCGTGAGCCGGTCGAGGCTGTGGCCAAGCGCCTCGGCGTCCAGGAGGAGATCCGGATGGCCGTTGGCGCCGTTGTCCAGCTGGCCTGGAACATGGATCTGTCGAACGGCCTGGTCAACGGCAGCCAGGGCGTCGTCCTGCGCTTCGCCGAGGAGAGCGGTCATCCGGTCGTCCGTTTTCGGAGCGGTGTCCGGACGATCGGTCCGATCGAGTACACGGATGCCGACAAGACCGTCGCGCTCCTCCAGGTGCCGCTGCGGCTGGCGTGGGCGCTGACCATCCACCGCGTCCAGGGACAGAGCCTGGACGAGGCGGACGTGGATCTGGGCTCGTCGGTGTTTGAGGCCGGGCAGGCGTATGTGGCTCTCTCGCGCCTCAAGACGATGGACGGCGTCTACCTCAGCGGCCTGGATGCCTCGCGGATCCGCGCGGATCCCCGTGTCGTCGCTTTCTACGAGGGATTAGTCGGTCTTGCTGTGTGAGAACCAGCTCTTTATTTTTTGCCAGAACGAAAACGTCTTTGGTGCGGTAAAGGGATTGGAGAGCGCGGGATACAATTCCTTCCAAACTTTTTCCAGATCGGCATCCGGTTCGATGTCCCGTAGCTCGTGGATAAAAAATTCTGAATTTTTCTTCATCCATCGAGAGAAAGCCCCATCGGGTCGAGGATTCATCATGTCGCACAGCAGAGCATCGGCATGATCTTCTTGCATGATTTTCTTTTCCAACAGATTCATAAAGACGGCTTTCACTCGGGCTTCCCGACGGATACAGATCTCCATCTCTGGATGGAATCCGAGGAGCACGTTGACCAGCCTCGACAGATGACCCGTGGCACACTGTTCACTCATCTCTTGCAGCTCTTCCCTCAGTCGTTGTCTCAGCTCTCGTTGGGTCTCTTGATCCTGGTGTACAATGTACCGAGCCAGGCATTCAAAAACGTCCATGAGGGTGACGGAGATGCTCGTCAGCGTTTTCCCGCTTTTACGGAAATGACTCCGATCCGTCTCGATCCGCTGGAGCGATCGCAGCTGGGCTTCGTTCAGCGGGTACAGAGAATCCATGAAAGCCTCGAATTCGACGGGCGGGAGCATCTTGGATCCGGAAACGAGGATGTCGATGTTTTTCCAGACGGATTCGTTGATGGCGGTGTCGTGGACGTTCTGAGAATCATCATAGATGCTCCGTGCAAGACGCTGGAACCGATGGGCTCTGATTTCCACCGGGTAGACCGGCTCGTTCCGCACGGGATGCTGGAATCGATGAGTATGCATCCACCCTTCCAGCCAATCCGACTGTTCCGTGGTCATGAGGAAAGAGAAGCGGTTCAGGATATCAAAAGCATCCCAATCTCCGTCTTGTCTGACCCAGCGCAAGAGATCGTCCACCATGCGATCCAAGATCTTTTCTCGGCTCAAAAGATACGAGATACAGAGCATCTTGGTGGGCTTAGAGGTGGTCGGATCGTCATAGAGTCGCTGATAGAGCCGGCAATTCATGTTGATCTTCCATTCTCTCGTCTTTTCCAGCATCTGTCCCAGGATATTCCGATCGGTGTTGACAAAAGCAATGATGAAGGCCAATTTGTCTCGTTCGGAAGGCAGCTCGTCGAGTTTTTCTATCAATTGTCGTTCATAAAAAACGGCATGCGCAGACAAAAAAGATATGCTCATGAGCCTGTATTTCCACTGATCCATTTTTTGGTGGTAAAATGGATTTTAAATCGGTGAGAATAAAATGCGGCAAAAAAAGACGCTGCGTGTCGGCCAGAAATCCTACGATCTCGAGGATCTGCCGCTGTTTTTCTCCAGACGCAGACGGTTGCTCCAGCAGCAGAGCCTCGACGAGAGCATCGTTTCTGGGACGACGTTCCAGCGTCTCGTGAGCCTCATGCAGATGCCCAATCCCCAGACCATCCGGGACATGGAGATCGGTGAGGTGTACGATCTCATGAGGGCTGTGGATTATTTTCTCTTGTACGAGGACGAGGAATCGAGGTGGCTCCTCAATGCCCTCTACCGGCGTCATCGGCAGCACGTGCGGCAGGCATCGCAGCCGCTGCGTATCGAGGACGTGTATGCCGATATCTCGCCCTTATTCCAACAAAAGATGGAGCGGCTCCAACAGCAAGAGCGGCGACCGTACCGATCCACGATGCTGAAAAAGACACAGAACGCGATCGTACTCAGCATGCTCCGTTATGACGGATCACGGCTGGATGCACAGGAGAAAGGACGCCGGCGGGCGTTTATCTCGGGCGTCCTGAGGAAGCGCCTCCTCGAGGACGCGAGGAGCCACACCAACAATACGACACGGGCCCTGGCTAACCGTAATCATCCGGCGCTACGGCCGATGCTGGCAGAGGCCGATACGACGGCCGTTCACACGGAACCGCTCGGTCCCCGGTTCATGGCTTTCTATATTGGCATCCTCCGTCCCGGTGATCCGCCGTCGTACCGGATCATCGGTCACCTGTACCGATCGGTCGACGACCAGGAGGCCAACCTGGAGCGGTTTTTCCGGGAGAGGATGCGCCTCATCGAGGTGGCCGACGTAACGGATCAAGTTTGAAACGTAGAGCGATCAGGGGAGCGCGGCGGCACACGCGGGAGCGACGGCAGCGAGAGTCCTATCCTCCTCCGTAAACTCCGTGGTGTCCTCCTCCCAGGAATCGACCGGCAGCCCGTTGCAGCTCAGCTTGTCGTGCGCGTAATCCTCGAGCGCGACGTGGTAGTAGCGGAACACGCGGCCCAGGTAGGAACGATCGGGCACACAGGCATCGTCGAAGACGGGAAGCCGCCACCTCGCACCGGCAAAGAACGCGTGGTTCGGCGAGAGGAGCACGTCCGCGTACGGCATGCCCTGGCCAAAAGCGTCTCTCGGTATGCGGTACGGGATGGTCTTCTCGTTCCCTTCCAGCGACGTGGAGAAGACGGAGCGGACGACCGACCGGCGCCCGTCGGGCGTGAGGACGACATCGCCCTCCACCACCTCCTCGACGGGGAGGTTGCCGCGCGCCGTGGCGACGCGCATGCCGGCGCAGAGGCACGCAAGATTGGTCGGGTCGCTCGGCGGATCGATGTTGTTAGCCAGCAGCGTCGGTAGCGTATTGTAAGCGGTGTAGATCGTCGGTGTAGAGTAGTAGGTTGTATTCAGGAAAGCGGAGAGCCGGTATGGTGAGGGACTGGTATTGAAAGCAGAAAGATTCGAGAAAGTGGGTGATAACGACCAGGTATAAGAAGAATTCGTGTTTGTCGTTGTTAGCCCTGCTACGTTATTAGTACTAACGAGGTAATTATTGCTTGAATTATTGTAGTTGGTATAATAATTGGTTATTGAGTTAGTACCAGTAACTGCTTGTTTGAATACTGAAAGACCGGTTGAATTTGGTGTATTATAAGTGCTGATTACCTGATACAGATCAGTAATAGAAACAATAGTACCAGTCGCACCTCTATTTGTAATCAGACCCAATGATGAATTTGAATTTGAAAAAGATGTTAGCACGACATAACACTGGTTAATTGTCATGGTTGATGATGTATAGAGTTGACCAAATACAGAAAATTGATAATTAGAAGTAGTTTGATTAGCGATACCTGCATTGAGAAAAACCGCGCAAGATGAAAAAGTATAAGAACCGCTGGAATCTGTAGTGGGTAAAAAAACAGCTGTTAGGTCTGGTATAGATTTATTGGAATAAAAAAATACATTGTTGAATGATACAAGTGATAATGGATTACCAATGATGAGTCCTCGACCTTGACCTGCTGGTAAGATCGCTGAATTTGTAATATTTATAATGATATTATTAAGATTAAGATATTGTGGTTGGTAACTAAAGGTAATACCATCAAATCCAACCAGAATAGCTTCAGTACCACTATTCGTAGCCGCAAGTTGTGCTGAGAAAGTCACCTGAAAATCTCGGAGTGTCGCATTATTCCCTGACGCGCCTTGTGCCTGTAAAAGAGTAAGGTGACCAGCAGTCCCGCTTTCATCTACCGGCAATACAGTCGGTACAGCACCGCTTTGGATCGTAATCGTGTACCCGTTCCCGGAGAACACCTGCCCCGGTCTATATACAGGTAATTGGCATCCGCATTACCGTTACTGAGGTAGTACTGCGAAGCTCGAGAAAGTAATGTTGTCCCGGATCCGGATCTCGAGGACGCGATCGCGTTCGTCCAATCCGAAACGCTGCTGATAGCGACCCATTTTATTTTTTTTTTTTAATTACGACACACCCGTTTAGATTTGTTTTTTTTCGTTTACGAACCGAAAAAAAAATCGCGCACAAATAAATGTTCTGGGCCGAGGATTTCTTGAGCCTCTTCCGATCCCCTTATCTCATCCCGACGCCCAAGATGCCGCTGGACGAACAGATGAACTGCATCACGCGGATCATCCTGATTGTCTTTCTCGCGCTGCTGATTGTGAACGTCTGGTTCGACGTGCTGTTCCTGTGCGTGGCGCTCCTGCTCACCATCATTGTCTACTACTCGCTCCGCGGCGCGAGCCGCGAGGAGTACGGCCGCGTGGAGAGCGTGCTGGTGCCGCCGCCGCCGCCCGTCCCGCAGGAGTCGGGGGCTGGAGGATTCGTCTTCTCGCCGCCGACCGGTCGGCCGCGGAGTCCGTGCGGCTCCTCCGTTCCGCCCTCCGGTCTCCCCGTCTACATCGACGCGGAGAACGAGAACCCGCAGCTGATCGATACGGAGACGTCCTCCGCCTACGCGTTCCGGGACGTGCCGATCGAAAAGACGTACGGCGATAACCAGCGGTTCGCCGGTCCGCCGAACCCGCGGACGCTCGTGCGGCCGATCATCCCGTCGCCGATTTACAGCGACGAGTGGATCTCCAACGACTTTATTATCCCGTCGCCGATCAACGACCAGCGGCGCCAGGAGCTGTGGCAGAACGGCTACGTGGCGCGCGACGACGAGCGCGCGATCGCGTCGATCCAGGAGAACTACGACTCACCGAACACCGGCGAGTACAGCGGGTACGGCGTCCGCAGCGACTACTACAACCAGGGCGGGGGCTATGCCAGCAACGGCATGGACAGGGCGTGTGGCTACGACCCGTCGAACCTCAGGTACGGCCTCCCGGTCAACTACCGTGCCAGCGCCTGCGACCGCACGCCGGAGATGCGTGCGTACAACGAGAACCTGTTCTCGATCCCGATCCAGCCGGGGCTGTACACGCGCTCTCAGGTCAACCAGCCGGATGCCAGCATGGCCAACCTCGGCATCTCGTACACGCAGCCGTTCCTGCCGACCACGCTCAACCGGACGGCCGGCGGCATCGACGAGTTCGTCGAGCGCGACCCGGCCACCGTGAAGCCGTGCCCGCTGCCGCCGTATAACAGCGAGGACTTTGGCCAGCCACTCGTCAACGAGATCTACGACCCGCGGTACACGGGCTACGGGACGGGCTACCGCTCATACGTCGAGCCGGTGACCGGCCAGCCGCGCTTCTACTACGACGACGTGGATCAGGTGCGCCAGCCGAATTACATCAGCCGGAACAAGCTGGACATCTACGGCTTTGCGCCGCGCGTCGGCGCGGCGGGCGAGCGCGTGCTGAACGGCGGCGAGCTCCGCGAGGCCGCGAACCAGACGTTCGTCGACAGCCAGCTCCAGTTCCGCACGGAGCTCCAGCAGCGGCTCCTGCACAAGAACAGCAACCGCGAGTGGCAGCAGCGCGTCGCACCGATCACGACCAACCAGCGAGCCTCGTCGGGCCGTGGCACCGTGTCGGGCTATTTCAAATAGACGTACATTTCTTTTTTAGTCTGGAAAAAAAAGAAAAGGATAGAGACGAACTGCTGTCTACGCGATGTTATAGCCGTATTTGGTCTCGTAGGCGTTGATGGCTTTGAGGAGACGGTTGTAGTAGTTCAGGGGCATGTTGTGATACTGCCGAGCCTCGTAGAGAGCGTTCTCGGCCTCAGCCTTATAATGCTGAAACGCAGCCTTGGTACCGGGTGCGCCCTTACCATTTGTGACGACGTTATGCAGATCGTTGATCGCTCTGGCCACCTTGTTGATGATGCCGATGTGCTCGGCTTTGCGCTCCCAGGGCGATTTGGGCGTCTTGGGCGGCTTGAAAGCCAGGGGATCGATGGCCAGGGGCACGACCGGCTCGTACGCGTCGTACGGGGCGCGGCGGTACGGGCTGTACCGGCGGCGCATCGGGCTCCGGCGGCGGGGCGGGCTGTAGCGGATCGGGCTGCGGCGGCGGCGCGGGCTCTTGCGCTTGGGGCTCTTGCGCTTCAGGCTCTTGGGCTTGCGGCCGGGGCTCCGGAGGGCGCTGTCGAGGATCGCCACGAGTTCTTTCTTGGTGGATTTGGGGCTGTAGTGGACATCGATATCGTCCAGAGCCTGCTTGAGCTCACTGACTTTGAGATTTCCGATGGACATGCTTTGTTTTTTGTAAACCAGAAAAAAAAAAATATTCTTTTTTTTTTTTTCGTTTTGCCTCACCCTAAAAAACCATGGATCAGACCACGACCTTTATCTGTACCGGAGACTGGGGAGCCAAGACCAGGGCGTATTTCCAGAACCGGGAGGCCATCCAGAAACAGGCGCTCATTGATTTTTTTGTCCTCCTCGGCGATAATTTCTATCCTTCCGGCGTCTCGTCCGTTCAGGATCCGCAGTGGAAAGACATGTACGAGGACACGTTTGATCCCAAGATCCCGTCGTTTGCCGTCCTCGGGAATCACGACTACCTCCGCTCGCCCGAGGCTCAGATCCTCTACACGTACGAGGGCTCGTCCTGGAAGATGCCGTTCTTTTACTACGACATGGTCGTCCGGCTCCACCGGCAGAGCATCCATTTCGTGTTTCTGGACACCTGCCTGCTCGCCGAGGACATCACCGTGCCCCTCCTCATGGGCAACCTGAAAGCCATCGAGGGCTACCGCGACCTGGTCGTGACACATCAGAAAAAACAAAAAGCCTGGCTGGAAGAGACTCTCCGGGCGAGCACGTCCCGGTGGAAGATCGTCTGCGGACACTACCCCATCATCAGCGACGGGCCGCACACGACCTCGGCTCAGCTCCGTGCGTATCTCCTGCCCGTCCTGGAGCACTTTGGCGTGGACTTTTATCTGTCGGGGCACGACCACAACCTGCAGCACCGGTCGCTGAACGGGGTCAACCACGTCGTCTGCGGCGCGTTCGCGAGCGCGTACCCGCTGACCAGGCCGCACGGGACGGCTCATCCCGGCAAGCGCTTCTCACCCACCCAGGCCGTCGTCGGCTTTGCCCGGTTCACGTTCTCGGATCAGCGGTGTGCCATGGATTTTGTGTCCGAGAACCGCCTCCTGTACAGCTTCATCACCAACAAATCGTAAAAAAGAAAGAGAGCCGGTATCCTTCCGTCCTCGAGAACGGGTTCCGATCGATGAGCGGCGGCTGGTCGGGTCGTCTCAAGAGATACGCGGACGAATGCCGCCGCCATCACGAAAAAGACGACGACGACATGGATGTCGCTTGACATCCGTTGGAGACGCATGCCGAGTATTCAAAATAGAGCGGCGGGTATCGAAAGCCCTGAGTCTTGCCCTGGAGCAGCTTGCGGTACTGGAGCCACAACGGGATGTTGGTGGAGAAACACATGATCTGCTCCTAACTTTCCGGCAAGAGATTAAATTTCCGGTAAAGTCGCATCAACGAGCGACAAGAGAATGATCGTATTGGCCGCGACGACGTCGATGGCCGTGGCATGACTATTTTTTAATCTAAGATTTTCATTCTCCTGCCAAGAAAATCCGTATGCTCTATAACAAGGTGATCTTGCTGCTGATGGTCAAGAACGAGTCCGCGATCCTCGAACGCTGTCTCCGCGCGGCTCTCGAGTGCGTGGATGCCGTTCAGCTCTTTGACACGGGCTCGACGGACGACACGGTCCGGATCGCGACCGAGGTGCTGGAGGCCTCCGGCAAGCCGTTCCGTGTGACGACCGGTACTTTTGTGAATTTCGGCAAGAGCCGGACGTGGTCGTTCCGGCTCGCGCAGGAGCTGTGCGCGAGCCTCGGCTACGACGCGGATTCGACTTATGCGCTGGCGGTCGATGCCGACATGATTGTGCGGCCGCAGCCGGCATTCGAGCAGCAGCGGCTGACGCTGCCCGGCTACGCCGTCATCCAAGACAACGGCTCGATCCGCTACTATAACTGCCGTTTCTTGCGGTGCTCTTACCCGTGGAAATGCCTGGGCGCGACGCACGAGTACTGGTCCGGGGATCCGACGGATCGTCTCCCCGCGGACGTCTTTTATATCGACGACCGCAACGACGGTGGCTGCAAGGCCGACAAGTTCGAACGCGATGTGCGGCTGCTGACCGAGGAGATCGCGGAAGATCCCAAGAACGTGCGGGCACATTTCTACCTCGGCCAGAGCCTCAAGGATCTCGGGCGCTTCGAGGAGGCCATCGTCCTTTTCAGGAAACGGATCGAGCTGGGCGGGTGGGTGGAGGAGGTGTGGTACTCGCACTACCAGATCGGCAAGTGTTACGGACACCTCAACAACGAGATCGAGATGGAGGCCTGGATGAACAAGGCGTTCGAGTACCACCCGAAGCGTGCCGAGCCGCTCTACCACCTGACGCGGTATTTCCGGGAGAAGCCGCGCGACCAGTACAAGGCGTACCACTACTACCTGAAGGGCCGTTCGATCCCTTTCCCCAAGGACGACGTCCTCTTTATCGAGAACCGGGTCTACGAGGGACTCTTTGACTACGAGAATACGATCCTCTCATACTACACCTGCGACCGGAATCGGGAGGAGGCGCAGAAAGACCTGCTCCAATTCATCAACCGCTACCCGCATCTCTATACGGACAATGCCTACGACAACCTCGTCCACTACACGCTGGCGCTGGCGGGCTACGACTACGGCGGCGCGTACAGCCGGTTCTTTTTCCGCGCGCAGGACGAGTACGAGGCCTCGTCTGTATCGCTCGTGCCGGACGGCGATGGCGGGCGTCTGCTGATGAACGTGCGGCACGTCAACTACAGCATCGATGCCGGCGGATGCTACCACATGCGCTCGCCGGACGGCAAGGTCAAGACCCGGAACGGCCTCGTGTACCTGAACAGCCGGTTTGGCATCGTCTCCGATGCCGTCCGCATGCTGGACGAGGACACGTTCCCGCGCTCCCCGAACAACATCGAGGGTGTGGAGGATGTCCGGCTCTTCCGGCACGGCGACGGCCGGGTCTGGTTCACGGGTTCGTCCAAGGACGCGACACCGGACGACGACATTGTCATTGTGCTCGGACGGTACGACACGGAGACGACCGCGCTGCGCGACGTGAGTGTATTGCGGCCGCCACGGCCGTCCGGATGCGAGAAGAACTGGATCTACGTGCCGGAGCGGTTTCTCAGACACACGAGCGCCAAGAACCGCTTCAATTTCATTTTTGGCTGGCGGCCGCTGCGGATCGGTGCCGTCGGAGAGGACGGCACGCTCCGGATCCACACGAGCCACGACACGCCACCGATCTTTGAGCGCTTCCGCGGCTCGTCGAACCTCGTGGAGCACGATGGCGGCGTGTACACCGTCGTCCATTTTGTCCAGTACAGCACACCGCGGGTCTACCTCCACGCGCTGATCCGTTTTAGCGCGGTGGACATGAGGCCGCTCGCGTACACGCGGCTGTTCCATTTCCGTCGGCCGGCCATCGAGTACTGCCTGGGACTGGACATCCGCGGAGACGAGACGGCCATCTTTTTCTCACAGAACGACTGCGATCCCTCCATGATCCGCATCCCGTTCTCACGATTCCGGTTCATCGATCTGTGATTGCACATTTTGTACCGTGGTGCTCCTGTCAAAAAATGTAAAGAATTGGAGATTCGCGGTCTCCAAATTGGCCACGCCGGGGTAAGGACGGAACATCGCACTCGTGTTTTCCGACGGCAGAAAATAGGGTTCCAGACCGGAATAAACACCCACCGACTCCTCATCCCTCAGGCCTTTCTTGACGATCGTGTCGTAGACCCTCAGGTTGTTCTCGATCGATTCGATGTGGTCACCGAGTACGCCACCCTCCGAAAACACAATGTCGAAGCGCTCTTTTTCAAAGCAAGGAGGGAGCACGTCCGCGGCGTCGCCGTGGAGGAAGCCGACCTCCAGATTCCTTGCCCCAATGATCCGTACGATCGAGACGACGCGCTGCCTCGTGGCCTCGAACGGCTCGTGCGGCTTGTCGCCAAATACGAGCCTGAAGCGCTGGTGCGGGAATTCCTCCGCGCACAAACGCACGAGCTTTGCCGAGAAAAAGCCGAAGCCGGAAGAGAGCTCAAGGATGGCGACACGCTCGCGGTGTGCGAACCGGTCGCGGAGGAGGGTGCGCAGGACGTCGAGGAAAACGGGATCGAGGCAGGCTCTGTACCACATCCCGATGTGTTCCAGGGAACCACCCTGTTGGAGAAAATCCTCGGATCGGTACTGGTGATGCCAGGAATAAGTTGCGTGCTGAAAGAACTTTCCAAAAGATAGTTCTGGAGATCTCCAAAGAGCAGGCGTATAATAAAACGGTAGAAACGACGGACGTTTGGAATAAATTCGTAATCAAAGCGCACATTGACACATTTTTTTAACAGGTTATCGTAGAGAATGAAAGGATAACGACTGGTAGAGGCTCGCTGGTACTGGTGATTTTTGGGGAGCGACTCGCTCTGCGACAGACGGAAATCATAGAAGCGGGTCAGGAATCTTCGATTCTCTGTGATCAGATCACCCAGGGTGATGTCGTCAGACGCATATTCATGTGATTGTGCGTACGAACCGGGTTTTAATTTCGAAACGGACAGGAGTTGCGAGACGCATCTCGTATTTCTGTTCGTAGACGATACGGTCAAGCGGTCGGCTAGATTCAAATACGAGGTATCTGAGAGCCGCGGAGAGGAGCTGTTCACTCATTTTATTTCTAAAAGAAAAAATGTTTGAGGGGCTGCACGACTACCGTGCCGATTATCCTTTCCGTTTTGCCGAGAACATCGTGCCCTCTGCTAGGATGACAAAGGGTCTTGTCGAGTTCTTGACCGTCCGAGCCCAAACGACAAAGAGGTCGACCGGTGGCACCTCGACTCCGTTCCTTACGTGCTGGTGATCCTGCTGAGCGATCCCGAGACGTTTTCGGGGGGCGTCCTGGAGTACGAGAAAGACGGCTCGATCGTGCCGGTGTGGTTCACGGCCGCCGGCCAGGCCTTTTTCATGAAAGGCAGCGAGCTGAGGCACCACGTCACGAGGCTGGTCTACGGGAAACGGCTCACGCTCATCAACTCCTACATGGAGCGGCACGACTACACGACCAACCTCAAGACATTCGAGCACGAGGATAATTTCGAGGCGGAGCTGCGCTACAAGCCGATCTTTCTAAAGAAAGCCTGTCCAGAAATCGTCTAGGATGTGCGCCTCGCGCTTTTCGTCGGTGATGTGGACGCAGTGAACGGATCCGTAGATGCGCCGGATCTGCTGCTTGACGACCTGGATCGCAGACAGGCCGAAATCGGACGAGAAAGAAAATCGGTAGATTTTCTTTGGCAGAGAGGAAAACCGCTTTTTGCGGTGGCGGTTTGCGGCGGATGGCGTAAACCAATGGTGGTGGCCGTACATGGCTGTCAGGAGCCGCTTGGCGGTCTGTTTGTCCGTGGTCGTCTCGGTATATATTTATGCGCCGAGCGCGGAGAGAAACGAGTTCACGCCATCCCTGAATACGGCTCGATAGCTCCGCTTCGTCGAGCGTAAATTCCATTGTGATCAAAAGAAAAAAAAACAAACCGCAAATGGAGACGATCCTCGTGACCGGTGGCTCCGGCCTCGTCGGGCACGGCATCCGTGCGGCCGTGCAGAGAAATGGTCTGGACGCCCGCTTCCTCTATGCCTCTTCCGCGGACTGCGACCTCCGCGATTACGCGCAGACGCGTGCCTTTTTCGAGCGGTGCGCGCCTACCCACGTCATCCACCTCGCGGCCAGGGTCGGCGGCCTGTTCCGCAACATGAGTCAGAAAGTGGAAATGTTCTTGGATAACGTGGCCATCAACAACAACGTCCTGCGCGCGTGCCACGAGCTCGGCGTGAAGCGCGTTGTCTCGTGTCTCAGCACGTGCGTGTTTCCCGACAAGACCGCCTACCCGATCCACGAGGGCATGCTCCACGACGGGCCACCGCACGCGTCCAACGACGCGTACGCCTATGCGAAGCGCATGCTCGAGGTGCTGAGCCGCGCGTACAACGAGCAGCACGGAACCACCCGCTTCGTGTGCGTGATTCCGACCAACATCTACGGGCCGCACGATAATTTTCATCTGGAGGACTCGCACGTCATCCCCGGGCTCATCCACCGGTGCTGGTTGGCGGTGACGCGCGACGAGCCGTTCGTGGTGGCCGGGACGGGACGGCCGCTCCGGCAGTTCATCCACAGCGAGGATCTCGGTCGCCTGATCCTCTGGTCGCTGTTCGGCTACGACTCGACCGAGCCGGTCATCCTCGCGCCGTCAGAGGAGGTGAGCATCCGGTGGATCGCCGAGACGATCGCGCGGCTCATGGAGTACGAGGAACCGATCGTGTACGACTACGACCGGTCAGACGGACAATACAAAAAGACGGCGGACAACAAGAGGCTGCTGAGCCTCCTGCCCGAAAACGAGCGCCACTTTATCGCGCTCGAGGACGGCCTGCGAGAGACCGTACGGTGGTTCGTGGAGAACCACGAGACGCTCAGGCGGTGATGGCCTGCTGCTTCATCCACAGCTCGGCGTCCAGCGAGCCCATCTTGTGGTTACAGCCGTGGCACAGCGGCATGACGTTGTGGACGCCGTTGCTGCCCACGTTCCCGCACTTGGACGGGACGATGTGCCCGATCTCGTAGCTGTCCGGCGAGATGCGCCCGTGGCACGACCGACACTCCCACCGGTCGTTGCGGTTCGGGAAAAAGACGTTATGGAAAAGATGCCGCTTCTCGCCCGGGTTGAAGCGCCGCTTGCTGGGATCGATCTGGCCGTTGATCTGCTGGAAACGCTGATCGTGGAGGTATCGATCCATCGCGTCGGGGACGTAGGACGCGTTGTTCTCCAGCCGCTTCCTGGTGAGGTGGAGGCGCGCCCGGTTGACGGCGAGGCCGGAGCGGAGCGCGTTACGGTCATCGTCGGACATGGGCAGATGGCGCAGCCTGTGGATGAACTCCGCCCGCTTGTGGCGGTTCAGGCGGAACGACGAGAGGCTCGACCCGTACTCGCCGACACGATCCTCGGTCGTCATCCCGGCCTCCTCGATGGTTGCCCTGTCCTCTCCCTGGCGGCGCAGGAACGGTGCCGCCGAGACCTGCGGTGCGGGCTCGGGGCTTGGCGTTGGGACGTACGGCCTGTAGCCCGAGTCCTCGGCGTAGGGCAGCGAGGCGCAGAGCCGGTCGAGCTGCCGGTCGACGTCGCGGTTCTCCACGCCAACCACGCGCTCCATCTCGCCGGAAAAATCCGACCAGTCCTCGACGCGGACAAAGTCCGTCTCCGGGGAGAGGTCGCCCGAGCCCTTGAAAGCCATGGAATAAATGACCTCTCTCGCCATACCCATCATCGAGAAAGAGCGCGGAAAGACATTGCCACCGGTAAAGGCCGTGAGCTCGTCGGCACGGAACCAGGGATCACCGTGCGTGCCGTAGACGCGGAGTTCGTCGGGCGCGTAGATGTTGCTCGAGCCCAGACTGAGGTTGCGCGGACGGTTATTGACCGCCTCGAGGTGCGCAAACATCCGGTCGTGGTAGCTCCGGATGGTCTCCGTCTCCTGCGTGTGGAGAGTCATCATCGCGTGGATCTTGATGGCGTTCTGCTCGGCATCGTGCCGGAGCATCTCGGCGTGGCGCCTGTCCTCGGCCTCGCGCTTACGGATCGCCTCCTGGATCTCGGCATTGTTCCGACGGATGGTCTCCTGAAGCCGCTCATGCTCGGCCAGCGTCTCGGCCTCGCGCTTCTCGCGCGCCTCCCTGATCCTCTGCTCCTCCGCGGCCATCCTTGCCTGGAACTCCTTATCTTTCGCCGCCATCATCACCTGGAACTCCCTCTCCTCTTTCTCCATCTTGGCCTTGTACTCCCTCTCCTCTTTCTCCATCTTGGCCTTGTACCGCTGCTCCTCTTTCTCCAGGCGTGCCCGGCGCCTCTTCTCCTCCTCCTCCATAAAGAGCCTGCGCCGCTCCCGTTCCTCCCGGCGCTTGTTCTCCTCCGCCTCGCGCTGCTCTCGGCGGTTTTTATCGCGCTTCTCGCGCTCCTCCTGGAGTCGCTTCTCCTCGAGCGCCGCCTCGATCTTGCGCTTCTCGCGCTCCTCCTGGAGTCGCTTCTCCTCGAGCGCCGCCTCGATCTTGCGCTTCTCGCGCTCCTCCTCCAGCCGCTTCTCCTCGAGCGCCCTCTCCTCCTTGCGGCGCTCCTGCTCCAGGTCGTGCGTCTGGAGTTCTAGCTTCTTGAGTTCGATCTGGAGGAGGAGGAGCTTCTCGGCCTCGTTGGAGACGGTCGCGGTTGCGACCGGGACGGCGCGGCAGGTCTTGATGTGGCGATTGATGTGCTTGTACATGCCGGAGCAGTACTGGCACTGGGTCTTGTTGATGGTGGCCATCGGTTTGTGGTTTTCTGCGATAACAGCGGGAGGATCGGTGAGAATCATGTCTAGTATATTGATGATACTGTTGTTGGATCGGCTGGTAGATCAGTTTTTCGTTGGCGTTATCGAGACGGTTATTTCGGTGTTCTATCCACGCACGGGGCTCGTGGATCAGTTTTCACCGGCGGTTATATCCGCCGCGTCTGGAGCGACCCCTGGTCGATCCACGGGTTCCGGTTGTAGAAGCTGTTGACGCCGAGCGGCGTCGAGCTGATCCGGGGCAGGCCCGCGTGGTAGAAAAGCGTGTACCGCAGCGTGTCCAGGCTGTACGTCGGGGCACGGAAGCCGGGCGGGAGGCTGCCGGTGATGACCACGCTGGGATACTTGTCGTACGGCGAAAGATCAATGATCATCTTCTCTCTACTATGTAGGGATGGTTTTAAATTTATGGTCATGTTTTTGCGTCTCGCCGCGAGAGCGGCTCAATCCGTGATCGGCGGGAAATTCTTTGGATCCAGAAAATAGAAAAACTGCGGGAAAAAAGCCTCGTTACGGACGAGCCGTGGATCGAGCGCGTGTGCCAGCAAGGCCGTCTTGCTGACAAAATTGCTGTTGTGGCCGCAGGCCGGGATGCAGGCGTACTCCCACCGGAAGCACAGCTTTTGTTTCTTGCTCCAGATCTTGGTGGAAAAGAACGAATTCATGCAGCGGAAAAGGCGGAAGCTTCCCTGGAGCGCTGCCTGACCCGGGCTATTGAGCGAAGGGATGTTCTTACCCTCGGGCGTGACGCCGCCGTACAAGTTGGTATCGTTGGTGAAAAACAAGAAACAATTACGCGCCGAGCAGTGCGAGGCCTGGCATGCTCGCAGCTGTTCCGCGTCTAGCGGCAGGTTGCCTACACCTTGCGGAAAAAGATACGGGGGTTCTGCCGGATCCGGTCTCCGGTAGATACGGCGGTCACAGGAGTCTTTCAGTGCTGGGTTGACGGCATCCGCAAACACCTTCAAAAAACGCGATTGAAAAGAGTAGTAGACATCGAGGGCGCTGCCGTTATCGAGTTCTCCATGTGAGATCCGTGGGAACGATCGAGGATCGATGGTCGAGTAATCGATCAGCTCCGGGTAGTACTGGGTTGCGGTGGTGTCCGTGTTGTAGCACGGGATGTACGACTCAAGCATCAGTCCTCTTCCCAACGGAAAGAAATAATACGAGGAAATTCCCGAGATTGTTTTGAGTGGTGGTCGTTTTCCCGGAAATTCAATCAGTGGAAAGAAGAACAAGAAATAATTGACGAAACTCGAACTGGCATCGTCTCCGTAGAGAAAATAATCCGGGTTGGATGCCGGCCAGGTTTCCACAATGAACCGGTTGGCGATGAGCACATAATTCAGCGTCCACTGCTCCGGGGGATTGAATGTCTGATCCGGGAGCAGACTAGTCGTTGCATCAAAAGAAGAAGCCGGAAACAGATTGCCCCCCTCGAACTCAAAAGCGGTGAGCCCGCTAAAATCGATACACACACCGAGCGTCTGGGTTGCCTCAAAGAGCGAGGTGCACTGGCGGATGTACTCCGCGGCGCTCCCGTTCCTGCCCGGGATGACGATCGTCATCGGGTTCTTGCCGGTCAGGTTCGTGGGCCGGTAGACGTCGATCAGGACACCGTCCACGGTATGGGTCGAGTAGCCGCACGGGAACGGGATCTTGTTGATTTCTTCGGTTGAGACGCTCGTACCGGGCGGTAGCGCACCGACACAGGCGGTGGCTGTGCTGCACGACGTGCAAGGAAAAGACATTATAATTATTGAAACATTTTTTTTTTTGCTCGATAAAGATGACGCAGACCGGGCTAGTTGACCATATCTACCGGTACATCGAGCAACGGGATAATCGCCTCCGTCTCCAGCCAACCGATCCGTCGCAAGCCATTCGTCACCAGATGAGACGGGATCGATGGCTCCAGGACAGGCTGATCCTCCAATCGCTTTTCCCGCGCGGAAAAGCCGTGGAGCCCGAGTACCTTCGCTTCCTGATCCATCAGGCCGTCGTTTTTGATCCGTTACAGCATCCACGACAAAAAAATCCACGGCAACCAGAAAACCTTATCCGCATCGCGTCCCGTCTGTCCGCGCCGACGCTGAACGGGCTTCAGAAAACTTTATCCGACTACGCGACGCACGGCAAGAAAAGTATCCTAAAAAAGTGAATCACTCACTCTCGCCGTTCCGACGGACGCACCAGGCATCATCATGTCCATCCGTCAGTTCCCGACGCTCTATTTCGATAACGGAGGCGGGAAACGAGACCGCGTGTGGACGGCACGGGTGCGCCGCGAGACGGACGGCACGGCCGTTGCGGAGATCACGCACGGCGTCGAGGGCGGCACGCTCCAGACGGCCACGAGGACGTACCGTCGGGGCAAGAACGCCGGTCGCAAGAACGCGACCGACGCGCACGACCAGGCCGTCGCCGAGACGTTGCGCCGCTGGCTCGACAAGAAAGAGAAAGAAGGCTACCGCGAACGAGACGGTGGCACGGCGGTGGCCATGGACACACGGCAGCCCATCCTGCCCATGCTGGCCAAGACCTACCAGAAGGGCAAAAAGTGCGGGATCGTCTTCCCGTGCCTCGTCCAGCCCAAGATCGACGGCGTGCGGTGCCTCTTCCGCCGCGAGGAGGACGGCCGGATCGTCGGCCGCTCGAGGACGGGCGGCGAGTTCTTTACGCTGGCCACGATCGCTGAGGCGCTCGAGCCGCTGTTCCGTGAGCATCCGAGCGCCGTCCTTGACGGCGAGATCTACTCGTCCGAGATGCCGTTCGAGGAACTGGCCGGCCTCGTCAAGAAAAAAAAAGATTTCGAAGACGACCCGCGGCTTGGCGCGCTCGAGTACCACGTCTTTGACCTCGTAGATGCGACGACGCCGTTTCATGAGCGGATCGAACGGCTCTGCGGGATGATCCGTGGTATTGGTGGACAGATCCGGATGGTCGAGACCAGAGAGGTCGAGTCGGAAACCGATGCCATGGGGTATTTCCGTGGGCTCATCGAGGCCGGGTACGAGGGTCTGATCCTGCGCAACCGGGAGGGGCGGTACGCCGTCAACAAGCGCGGCTCCGACCTCCAGAAATACAAGGAATTTGAGGAGGAGGAGTTTGTGGTGGTCGGCTTCCGCGAGGCGGAGGGACTGGACGCGGGGACGGTGATCTGGGTGTGTCGGACGGCCGACGGCCAGGAGTTTGCGGTGCGGCCGCGGGGCTCGCGGGAGCAGCGCGCGGAGTGGCTCAGAGACGCCGCCGCCATGGTCGGCAGGCCGCTGACCGTCATCTTTCAGGAAAAGACGGAGAAGGGCGTCCCGCGGTTTCCGGTGGGCAAGGCGATCCGCGAGGACGGGGCTTAGCGCCTCTGCTGCCGGCGCATCTTATCCAGCCGTCTGGCGCGTTCGAGGGCGGGCGTGTCCTCCGGCGCCGGGTGGCCGTTCCGTTGGCACCACTGGCGGAAACGCTGTTTCTCTTGTTGAGAGGCTGGGATGCTGGGCGTAGAGTATCGCACCAGCTCCCGGAAAACGTCGTCCGCGAGCCTCGTCCGAACTCCCTGAACGACCTGGCGCGTCCTGGTCTGCTGTGGGGTCAGAGCGTCGTGCCACTGCCGCCGCTGGTGCTGTTGCGGAGTTTGTCGCTTCTCGTCTCTTTTGCGCACGGCGCTAAGGATCTTTGATCGGTGGTACGACTGTTTTACGTCTCGGATCCGGGACTGGATCATCTCTTTGATCGGCTCCGACGTCTTTTCGGAGACCTGATTTCCAAAAGGCACGTACCCGTTGTCCAGAAAGAGACGGATCATCTTCTCTTCGCCATAGGACACTGCTCCATCAAAAGGCGTCCGACCGTGGTTATCTCGGAGGTAGGGGTCAGCGCCATGATCCAGAAGCAGTTGCGCCACCGCGGTGTCGCTTGTTAAATGAAGCGGCGTTGCCCCGTCAGAATCCCTGGCATTAAGATCCGCCCCGCGCCGGAGGAGCGATAAAACGGCATCGACACTGTTCGCATTCACCGCAAAATGGAGCGGTGTAACTCGATCCGCAGCCGTGCCATTGACGTCAGCGCCGTGATCGAGCAACGGGTCGATGACTCCGAAAAATCCAATGTTGATGGCATCTATGAGCGGTGTGACTCCATGCCGCATTTCAATATTGGGGTTGGCGCCATGATCAAGGAGCCTGATCATGTTGTCGTAGCCGTAGGATAGCAATGCCCTTTCGAGGGGCGAGCACCCGTTGGATAGAAGGTTCGGGTCGGCCTTGTGCCTCAGCAGGAGCTCGACCGCTTCATTATCATTTTCCGCGATCGCCGAGTGGAGAGGCCTCGAGCCGTCCGACGACGGCGTGTTCGGATCGGCTCCGAGCCTGAGCAGGAGCCGGAGCATCTCCGTATCTTCTCTGGCGAGGGAGAGAGGTGTCTGTCCCCGGCTGTTGAGGGCGTCCGGGGAGGCGCCGCGTTCTCGGCAGAGGTAGTGGACGGCATCCGCACGCCCATCCTCGATCGCGCGAGACAGGAGGTCGGCCAGGTAAGTGAGCGCCGGGGTGTCTTGTCGACGGACGCCGGCTTGCTCCCGATCCACGTATTGTTTCCCGGTGTTGCGCGGAACGTAAGAGACCGGCGTGTCTGGATCGGGCCGCAGCTCGTTCAGCAGACGGGTCATCTGTTGCGTCGTGGCCAGGGATAGAGGCGTCCTGCCCGTGCTGGTCGGCGTGTCCGGAGAAGCACCGAGCTGCGTTAACAAGTAGCGGGCGGCGTCCGTGCGGTTGGTGATCACCGCGCGAGCGAGCAGATCGGCGAGCCGGGTCTCTGGTGGGATTCCTGGCTGGACAAAAGACTGCATGGTATCGACAAACTCTTTTCCGGTGTTTCTTTTTTTCTGCTGGCTCATGATTTTGTATAGGATTTTTTTTTCATTCGGAACTAAAAATCCAAACAGATTGGCGAATGTCGAGAGAGCACAGCGTATGTTAGGAGTCGTGGAACGACGCTCTGGTGACCGAGAGCTCGTGTGTCGTCCATGTTTAATGTCTTTTCACGAAACGTGGACGGGGATTCAGGGGTTGCGGTCGATCAGGAACATCATCTTTGGATTGACGTAAAAATTCTTGAAATGCTTGTTGAAATGGACGTGCTCGCAGGACAGCCGGTTGTCCGAGGAGTGCGTGTACCGGTTCTTGCGCTCGCGAAACTCGGACAGCCGGTAGATGCACATGCCCCCGAATGCCGAGGCGACCTTGTGGAGGCTCATGTCGCGGGAGTACCGCTCCGTTGTGTAGAGGAGGACGTCCTGGTCGTGGCTCGACTTGTCAAAATCCGTGTTCCACTCGGTCTGGTCGCCGATCTCGGCAAACGCGAACGAGTCGTAGTAGACGAAGCGGTTATTGGCATCGCGGATCATGCCGTTGCACGCAATGGCCGAGGTATCCGGCTCTTTCTCGAAATGGTAGAACGAGTGGTAGATGCCGTCCATAAAGAGCCGACCCTGGAGGTCGAGATCCATGACGATGAGAAAATCATAACCGGAAAATTCCGGCATCTTTTCGATGTAATCAAGATAGATGTTCCGGAGGTAGGCGAGCTTCCGGATCCGGTTCGTGGACGGCGACTTGTCCTGGTAGAAGTGCTCGTGGCCGTCGAGCCGGCACGACGGCTCGTTGGGCGGCTTGTCCAGGTCGCAGAGCACCGTGACGGTGGGATCCTCCGCGTTCCAGGCGAGCAGCTTCTCTCTCGTCCCGTCCGTCGAGTTATTCTCGACAATGAGAAAGGCCGTCCTCCTGGATGCCAGTCGCATGTCGTGGTAGACGCTCCTGAGGAAAGGGATGTTGTCCTCGGCGTTCCGGATGAGCCCGGCGAGCACGATGGCCTTGTCCTGGAGAAAATTCCTGCCGGTGCGGCACTGGTTCATGTAGTTCCGGAGTTCTTTCTCGATCGTGGCCTCGTTGAATTTTGAGAAATAACGAGCCGTCACCGGATCCACCTCCCGATCCAGGTTCTTGTGAAAGAACTGGAAGACGGCCAACGACTTGTCCTGGTAGGATTCCATGAGACCGGAAATGACAGAAAAAACCAGTATCGCGAAAAGAATGAGGAGGATGACTATGAGCAGGACGTCCATATTTTTATTTCCACCAAAGATATAAAATATTTGCGTCGGATTAAATGCGCGTCGTCCTTGTGGTGATCCTCGTGCTGCTGATCCTCGGCTGGGTCGCCGTGCTGTATTGGAGCTGCCCGCGGGAGTCATTCTCTTTTTCCCGGTCGCGGCTCGTGGCCGCCGACGGCGGCCGCCTGGCGTCGTTCAACGACCTCTACCTCGTGGTCAGGAGCGCAGACGGGGGCGTCTTTGCGTTTGACGGCAGCCTCCGGCTCCTGCCGAGAGGCCTGTATGCCGCCCTCCAGAAAATCGTCCTTTCCCGCACCTACTACGCCGTTATCCTCTCCACCAACAAACCGAAAGAGCAGTGGATCGCCGAGCCCGCGGGCGGTGGCGCGTATTTCTTCTCGCAGCGCGTCGACGGCCGACCCGTCTACCTGTCCATCAGCGAGGGCGTCCTGAGCGGCGATCCGGCTCACAAGACCGCCCTCCGGTTGGAAGCGGCTTAAACAGAGATGCCGTGCCACAAACAAAAATGGATCGAGAAGAGAACGCGCTGAATGATTTCCGGCAGGAGCTGGAGCGGATCGACGGTCCCCTGGCGGCCTCTGCAGCCCCGAATGCCAAGAAAGCGGTCGCGATCCACGCGTGGCTGCGGGACTACGCCATCTACCCGGCTTTTTTTGTCTGGACCATCATCCTGGTGGCGGCGCTGCGGCCGTCTTTTCTTTTCCGACAGGACGATGCCGGCAAGAAGCGTTTCCTGTGGAAAAGATTCTTTCTTACCGTCCTCCTCGTTTTCGTGGGACAGGTGCTGGTCTATCTGGGGGTCGGGTTCTACCAGAAGCGCGCTCAGCCGTAGGAAGGAGACAGGCACGGCGTCTTGCAGTACTGGGGGTAGGCGTTGTTGATGTTGAAATAATTCGAGTCGGAGAGCGGGAGGTCGCTGATGTTGGTGTTGAAGCCGGGGATGTTGTAGCCGGTCCCGCCGAACCCCGGCGTGATGTACACCGGCCGGACGAGGCACTCGCCGGGCGCTGATTTCAGCGGGCACTGCGGCCTGCTGTAGTAGTTGCCCAGCGTGGTGTAATCGGGGGCGGTCTTGACCTGCGGGTAGATGTCGCTGGAGTTGGGATACGTCGTGTTGGACTCGCTGAGACCCAGTTCGTAGCTCATGTCGTGTCTTTAGAAAAAAAAAGTATTTTTTTTTCTTTGTTTAAGGTTTTTAAAAATCAGAAAAAAAAAATGACCACGGAAACGTCCATGCCCGTCTCCGAGTTCAGGAAGCTCTGGTCCAACTCCAAAGAGCTCCAGGCCATCCAGAAAGAGATCGATCAGCACCGGAAGCCGTTTGCCGCACGGATCAAACAGCTCCGGGCGGAGAACGACAGGCTGAAAGACGTCCTGCTCCGCTACCTGGATCAGATCCAGGCGCCCGGGATCAAGCTCGCGACGGGTCAGGCCGGTGCCGACGGAAGAGAAGAATTCATTGTGGTTCTCAAGAAAGACCTTGCCGCGCGCAGCAAAAAGAACCAGGCCGAGACTATGAAGACCATGCTCCAGCGCCATCAGATCGATCCCTCCAGCCCGCTCTACCGGGACACTCTGGACGCCCTTGCCAGACCCGAGAAAAAAGTCGGCATCCAGATCAAGACCGTCAACGAATGAAAAATGATGCGCTCGGTGCGGAGCAACGGCCCGAGAAAAACGAGGATATGGAACGCCTGGATCGCCTGCCCTGGGATCTCCAGAAAATGATCCTGGCTTTCCGGCCCGGGCTGCCCGCTCTGGGTTCTCTCTGCGTGGAAAGACTCCGTTTGCACATGGCGAGGCGCTACTGTGCCGTGTGCGGAGAGTACATTGATCACCCCAAGCAGCCGCTGCGGCCGTACCCCGTCCACGTCCATTCCAGACGCTGGAAAGGTTACAAGAAAGAGTACCGCTACACGACGTTCCGTCCCACACTCCGTCTCCACCTCCGACCCCTCCCCAGGCGATACCGCCACGGGATGCCGAGCTATCTCTACCACCACGTCCACGAGAAAGACCTGCTGAATATCCGTCTCGTCGTCCTGCGCCGACAGCCCATGTATTTTTTCCGGATGGATCTGCGGGAGCCGACGCCGTCGTTCCAGCAGATGGTGAACGTCGGCATGCTCAGCCCGTTCCACAACCCCGAGGTGTTCCTGCCGGACGATTTCCAGCGCCTTTTCCGTTTCAGCGAGCCCGAGAACTATGCCCTGATTACGGACACGCGGCGCTTCTTCTCCACCCGGACCGTTTCAGAGAACGTCTGTGCTTTCCTCGCTCGGCTGCTCCGCAACGGGGTCAGCGCCCGCCACCTGGTTCCGCTCCTCGCCCGCGACGACTGTCCCGTCGGCCTCCTCGCCGCCCTCCTGCGGGTCGATGCCGTCGCCGTCGCCCGGAACGTCTGTCTCCTGAGGCGCTGTCCGAAAACGCTGCTCCTGTCCGTCATCCTCCACGATCCCTGTCTCGTGGAGCACGTCCCGGAGGAGCGGCTGAGACGGCTTTTTTTCCATTACCCGGATGTTTTCATGGATCTCGCGCCGAATCCCTTTTTCTCGCTGGTTGATCCGCTAGCGGCCACCGTCTTTCAGCGCTGCGCCATGGCCTAGGAGCACAGAAAAAGACGATGCGGCACGGGTTTCCTTGCCGGGTCTCCATTGGGACAGGTTCTCCATCCCGGCGGAGCGCTCCTGGAAGCGCATGCCCTCGCCGACAAGGATGTTGTACAGGGCTTCCGTGATCTTGTACGCGTCCAGGCCGCTGATGCGCTCCAGGATGTCGCCGAACGACCGGAAAAAGATCCAGACCTCCGGCATGGGCTTTTCCGGGATGGCGCCGAGCAGCGCGAGCTGCGAGAGGATGCAACGGATCTGCCCCCGGTCAAAGACCCGGTTCGAGTACGGATTCCGGGGCAGGCGGAAGCCGCGGACGATCGTCACGATCCCGGTGGTGCTCTCGGTCTCTGCGGAAGACCGTGTGAGGTCGCTGTGGAAGATGTTCCACACCTCGGACGGCTGGAAAGCATAGACGCGGGAGTGCTCGACCACCAGGATCACCGGCCCGTTGTCCGTTGTCGGCGTCTCGAAATCGAGAAAGTACTCGTTCCCGATCTCGAGGCCATGCGGAAACCGGTAGAAGCGCGGAAAGATCTCGTGGAAACAATCCCGGGCCCTGTCCAGGCTCTTGGGCGTTACGCGTTTCGACCATATCTCATGAAAGATCTCGAGGAAAGACAAGAAATCCATCCTTTCTTTTTTCGTCTGGAATTTTTTTTAAGCCGTCCGAGCAAACGTCAGCAGGCGGGGCATCGCGCTCTCCTGGATCGGCCGGTGTTTCTTGTTGGTGGAGTACATGGGCAGCGGCGGGGAGGACGCCAGCGGGAACTCGAAGCAGTGAAAGACGCTGTGGTGGAAGCACTCGTACATCCGGTCGAGATCGAAGCGGCAGTTGTGGACAAAGCACAGCCGCTTGAGCGCCACGAGGTCGGGGAAGCCGCAATACGGCACCGAATCTACGGAGAGGCGGATGGGATGGCGGAACAGCGAGCGGACCACACGGTGGTTCAGCGCGCTCGTGTCCATGATCTCCGAGATGCCCTCGATGCTCTTGTGCGCTTTCAAGAGACGGAAAGCCTTCTCGGGTCCGATCTTGGGGAGGTTGCCGTTGTAGTCCGTCCCGCACATGATGCAGAAATCCAGGAACTGGTCCGCCGTCATCCCCAGGCTGGTCAGCATTTCCTCGTAATCGATCTCCATGACCGTGGACTCGGCGGTGTCCATCCGGTGGAGCATGACGTTGGCACCGTACGCCAGCACGTCCGTGTCCTCCGTCAGCACGGCCGCCGCGAGCCCCCTCCGCACGAGCTCCGAGCACGTCGCCTCCGCCTCGCCCTCCGCGTCGATACACGGGATGCGGCACGCCCGGAAAAATTCCTTGGTTAGCGCAAAATCCTCCGAACGGATCGAGAGCAGCGAGTTTTTCATCCTGAGCAGCTCGGCATCGATCTTTTGAGGAGGCAGGCTCCGGCTGTCCTCGTTCTCCATGATGCGCCGGATAAAGCCGGCGAGGATCGCGTCCGCACCGCCGAGCGTGCCGTCGTCCACGACCTCCTTATCCTCCCGGTACGCGCTCCACAGCGCGTCCAGCCGCTCGATACGGATCTTGTTTTTCTCTCTCGCCTGGACGCGCAGCTGCCGCTCGCGGTCTTTTTCTGGCGGCGCCTTGGAGTCGTACACAAAGACGAAATGAACCTCGTTGTACCGCAGCACGCTGATCAGGTGGAGGAAGCTGTCCATGAAAGCCAGGCCGCTCGCGTTCTTGAACTTGCACATAAAGATGGACGTGTCGATCGCAATCTTTTTAAAGGCGTATTTCGAGATCGGGACTTTCTTGTAGATCTGTGGACAGGTCTTGCGCAGGAAATGATGAAGATTTCGGATCCCCATGGTAAGTGGGCTTTTTATAATGGGACAATTTTTTTTTTAGATTGCCCAAAAACTCCGCGCTTGCGAGGAGGTGCTCGTGGCACTGCCGGAGCGTCTCACCACCGTGGCACCAGCCGCACTCGAACGAGGCATCTACCGTCTTGTACACCATGCCGCTCCTCCTCGAACGGACGCAGACGCAGTCTTTGCAGAAACAATGCCCACACTCCGGCTCGGGTACGACCTTGTCCAGCAGACTCGGCAACAAAAAACTATCGTGGCCGTTTCCCTAAAAGATCTTCTCCCGCAGCAACAGAAAAATCCCAGGCAGTCAAAGCAGCAGCAGCAGGCCGTGCGACCGATCATTACCCTCCAGCAGTGGATGGAAATGTGATCCGGATCAGCCGTCGAACGGGTGACAAAAATTTATCATCTGGACGTCTTTACCATTCCACAATAGAACTATGAGAACGAAAATCTGACCGGGATTTTTTTTCTGGAACAGATGCTGCGAGATGACGTCAGACGCGTGCCTCAAGATATCCTGCGGTACATCACCTCGTTCGTCCCGAGCCGATTCGACGCGGTCGTGATTTTCCCAATCCTTTTTGGCGGCCTCCACCGTGGCGTAGGTGAATCCGTATTGACCATTCGAGTTGATCGGAGTCCTGTGCGGTTCACGGATGAATTTTTCGAGGGCGGTGGCCTTTCCGGAACAATTCGGACAAGATAGCAGGTTCGAGGATTGCGTCATCGGGTATTACCGAGACCACTGGTACGACCAGGAGTGCGCGGTCTACATCCTCGGGATGGATAAAAAGGAGAGGTGGTGCGGCCACGTCACCTGCGGTGCGAGTCATAAAATAGACGTCTGGATCGCGCAACAGCCGCGGCTCTGTAAATACAGAGCAATGCGTCATAATTACCGGAAAGATCTCGACTATGACGATCGCATGGTTGTTTTAGACACCACCAAAAAAAATGGAGAAAAGCGTGTGACGCGAACGCAGACCGCTTGCGCTCGTGTTGATGACGTAAACGCTTTCTGCTCTGTGCTTGCGGCGAGCCAAGCCGGGGCGTTTTGATCGCCACCGCAAACCACTCAAAAAGCAGATCCTGTTTTCGGGAACACGGTCATTCCACCGATCGGCAACCGATTTAGAGAGAAAAAAAAAGAGAAAGAAAATGTCCAATAACCGGATCGCCGTCGAGGTCTACCGTGTGGATACATACGACTCTGGGAAGCGGACGGGGAGGATCATGTGCCCGAACTGCAAGGATACCCACATCCACGAGCTCGGTACCAAAGACGAGCCCATCGAGGATTTCCTGACCCGTCGGACGTCGCACTGCCTCCACAAGCCGTCCATCCAGTACCAGCTGGTTCAGAAAGACGGTAAAGCGGCTCAGAAATGAGTGCTTGACAGCGGCGGGATTCGAACCCGCGAAGCGTATCGCAGCAGATCTTAAGCCTGCCCCCTTTAACCAGGCTCGGGTACGCTGTCTTTGGTATCTAAAAAAATCATTATCGTCTACAGTGTTTTTTGGATCTCCGAGAGCAGGTAAAGGCGCATCGGGGCACGGCTGGGAAACACCGGATTCCTGGCTTCACGGTACTCGAGACTTTCCAGGCGTCGTCGGGACACCTTCCAATCCCGCACCGCGGCGGCTCTGGAAACGCAGCACCATCCGGGATCGTTCCGTTCGCAGTCCAGGCATACCGGCAGATCGAAAAAGACGTGCCTGCGCGTGGTGCGCCTCGTACACAAGAGGCATGTTTTTGGCACGGCCAGGCGGAGGAGGCACAGCCCGGGGTGTTTCTCAAGGATGGGTGGAACACGGTGTTTGTGATCCAGGAGCCGGAGCCACGCGGCACGGTGGAGCGGGTCGTACACGCGCCCGATCATCTCTTTATTCACGACCATGAGGCATGCGATCCCCGTGCGATCCAGGCACGGGAGGATTTCGTTGAACAGGAGGTCATCCGTAAAATTCATGACTTTTCTCTGATCGGGCATTTGTCTTTAGGCTCGTAATCTGCTGCGAAACGTTTCGTAGCAGATCCTTGTACGTTATCCTCAATATAATTTAGATCGTAACAAAGATGGTAGACAGACCGTTGCTCGCTCATTTGAAAGACGTGCCGTCCTTTCTCGCCGGAAAAGGGTCTAAAGAGATGAGATCTTGAAAAAAAAATGTCTTACCGCCAATTCCTGGAGCGCTCCCTGGATCGTCGGGCGCTGGCCGAGAAGAATCGCAACGCGCCGGAGGGCACCAAGTTCTGCAACGGCTTCTGCTTCGATTATTTGCCGACGCACCGTTTCTCGGGTGTCCACGTCATCTGCAACGACTGCCGGAACAGGATCCACATGGCCGAGCGGATGGTCGAGAAAAACCTTGCCACGTTGGAGACCGTCCGGAGCAACCCGCTGATCATCTACCAGGACACGGACGGCTTGCAGACGCACAAGCGGTGCGATACGTGCTTGCAGACCAAGGTGCTGACGGATTTTGAGCACAACCGGTGCGTGTGCAAGAGCTGCCGCTACCTGAAGGCCACGGCCAAGACCAAGGACAAGATCCAGGGCTACATCCACGACATCGAGAAGCTCAAGGACGACCAGGGACGCCTCGAAGCTTTCCTCAACGGTATTGCCAAGGACGCTCTGATCCTGATCAACACCCACTACCAGGTCGGTCGCAAGGCCACAGATAACAAGTCAACCATCGTGCTCAACATCCTCCAGCATTTCCGACGGCTCGGCGATCCATCCAGGTGCGGTCGCTGCGGTGCCAACAATGCCGCGGCGGTGGCTCCGCCGATGCGGAAGAACGAGAAGCGCCAGGAATTCATCGATTCTCTGGACACCACGTTCGAGACGCTCGAGCCCATGGATCCGGAGAAAGACATGGATCGGTTCAACAAGGATCAGCTCACCATGCTCGCCCGGAAAGCCGGGCTGAAATTCGAACAGATCCTGCGGAAACACGACCTTTTTGCCCTCCTCAATGCTTTTCTTGTCGAGCGCCGGGAACGGCGCGAGAAAGAGAGAGCGGAGAAAGAACTCTTGGAAAAAGGGATAGAGATCCAACAGTCGTTCCCGGAACTGATTGTCGACGACCACAAGTTCCAGAAAGAACCGTGTTTCTACATCATCCGCGCGAGCAACGACGCGTTCAAGATCGGCTTCGACGGCGTGGACATCAATGAACGGTTCAGGACGTACCGCACCTCGATCCCCAACATGACGGTCATGTACATGGTTTTTAGTCCAAAGAGCGAATGGATCGAAGAGAGCATGCTATCCAGATTCCATGATTCACGGGTCGAGAACAACCACGAGTTTATCAGTGAGGTATCGGTTCTAGAGCTGACGACATCCGTAGAGACGCTGCTCCGGTACTGCCGTATCCCGCACGAGGTGGTTCCCGAGGAGGAGATCCGCCGGTACAACGATTCCGACTAAAACGGTCTAAAGAATTATGAATCTCTATGAAAAACAATCATGGCGTACCGACCTTATGCGCCGAACGCGCTCGATCGCCGGGCGCTCGCCGAGAAAAACAGGAATGCCCCCGACGGCATGCGCTACTGCAACGCGATCTGCGCTGACTATCTACCCATCGATCGTTTCTCGTCGGTACACACGATCTGTAATCAGTGCCGGAACCTGACTGGGATGGCGGATCGGAAGATCCGGCAGAATCAGCTGACGGCGGAGCAATTCATAGAAAATCCGTCTATTGTGTACGGTGAAGACAAAGACGTGGGCACGACACGAGTGTGCGAAACGTGTAAACAGGAGAAATCGTTCCATCTTTTCGAGTTCGGTAGGCGCGTGTGCAAGAGCTGCCGGCACCTCAGGGCATCGGAGCACAACAAGAAAAAGATCGAGGGCTACCTCCGGGACATTGAGGAGCTGAAAAGCAACATCCCTATGCTCGAGAATTTCTGCCAGCACATCCCGAAAGACTGCCTGATCATCATCATCTCGCACTACCAGATCGGACGCAAAGCCACAGATCCCAAATCGACCATGGTCTTCAACATTGTCCAGCATTTCCGGGCGTTGCTCGATCCTGGCAGGTGTCCACAGTGCGGGTGTACCGTCGTCGCACCCGCCCGGGTTTGTGGAAAATGCCAGGAAGGTGGGCAAGAGAAAGCCTACGAGCGCCGACAGGATTTTATCGATAATCTGGAGACGACTTTTGAGAACCTGAGACGACTCGATCCGGAACGGGATCGGGATCTGTACACGAAAGACCAGCTGTGCCTGCTGTCTCGCCGGGCAGAAATAGATTTCCGACAGACCATCCACAAGAACGATCTTTTTGACCTCTTTAACGCTTTTCTGCAGAGGAGAGATCAGGAACGAGAACGAAAAGCGGCCGAGGACGAGCTGGAACGGAAGCGTAACGAAACCCCACAATTTCCAGAACTGGTTGTGGAGCAGTTCCGGATCCAGGCACGCGCCTCGGACGGCTACATCAATGCCACGCAGCTGTGTCAGGTCGGTGGCAAACGATTCAACGACTGGTACAGATTGGAAAATACAAAAGCTCTATGCGAAGCATTAAGTTCGGATGCGGGGATCTCCGCAACGAAAATCATAGAATCCACGAAAGGTGGAAATAGTCAATTACAAGGCTCGTGGATCCACCCCGATCTTGCCGTCCAGCTCGCTCAATGGATCTCTCCGGCTTTCGGGATCCGTGTCTCCCGGTGGGTGCGCGAGATCCTCACCACCGGACACACCTCTCTCGATCCCAAGTCCAACGAGGAGCTCATCCTCCTCCAGATAGAACTCCAGCGCGAGCAGGAGCAGCGGAAGCGCATCGAGACCAACCACAAGCACCTGCTCCAGAAGCGCGAGTACCACAAGTTCCAGAAAGGTCCGTGCTTCTACATCATCCGCGCGAGTGATGACGCGCTGAAAATCGGCTTCGACGGCGTGGACATCAACGAGCGGTTCAGGACGTACCGCACCTCGATCCCCGAGATGAAAGTGCTCTACATGATCTATTCTCCCAGGGCGCAGCTGATCGAGGAGAACATGCTCGCCCGGTACGCGGAGTTCCGCGTGGAGACCAACCACGAGTTCTTGAAAGAGATCTCTCTCTTGGAGCTTACGGGCACCGTCGACACGCTCGTGAATTTCCTTCGGCTGCCTTCCCAGCCCGTTCCCGCCGAGGAGATCCGCCAGTACAACGAGGGCTAGACAAAGGGATCGGTGTACGAGGGATCGAAGCGCGCCTTGTGGAACTTCCAGGTGTCCTTGCAGCCGAGGCGGAAGTCCGGTGGCACCGGCTTGGCCTTGTACCAGAACAGGCAGTCCTCCAGCCGGTTGCTCGTCGTCGCGTTGTGGATGTACAGGGCGGTGTATTCGCTCGTCAGCTGGTCCATGATGCTGCAGAACATGCTGAAATCCGGGATCACGCCCGCGTAGTTCTCCCACAGCGACTTGCGGTTCCGCAGGTTCGTCTCCCTCAGGATAAAGACGCCGTCCACGTTTGTCCGGATGACTGGCTTAATATCCATACAATACTGGAGAGAGAGGATGAAAAAAACCTTCCAATGCCGTCCATTTTTATATAATCCTTGGAAAAGCGGCTTGTTAAAGAGCTTCGGATCGTCGGTGCAGTCGTCCAAGAGCAGTATCGCCCAAGGGTTCTCTAGGTGTTTTTTGGCAATCTTCTGGCGGACAACAAAATCCTCGATCTTTTTTTCTTCCAATTTGTTATACACAAAAACGGACGGCACTATTTTTTTGTAGTGGCCATTGGAGTCTTCGGTCCCGGACATGATCATGGTCACGGGAAAGATGCCGCGCTTCTCGTAGAGGAGCGAGGTGATGAGCGTCGTCTTGCCGGTGCCCGGCTTGCCGATCACCACGATCTTGGCCCCGCCCTGCTCCGGGCGCTGGTACGTCTTGTGGTTGGGCTGGATGAGATCCAGATCCAGCTCGCGGATGTGCAGATCCATCGTTTTCACTCGCTTGTTTTCTCTTTAGACCGGTTTTTCTCGATGCGGAGTTTCGCGATGGTGTCGTCCGCATCGAGGAGAAACGGTTTAAAAACACGGAGACACTCATAAAATGTCTTATCGCCGCTTCGTCCGCACCGCCCTGGATCGTTCAGCGCTCATGGAGAAAAACCGTAATGCTCCGGAGAATAACCGCTTCTGCAACGGATTCTGCCACGACTACCTGCCCGGGAATCGTTTCAGCGGTATCCACACGATCTGTAACCAGTGCCGATCCATGGTCGCGATGGCCGAGCGGATGGTCCGGCAGAACCAGACGACTGAGGATGCCGTCCGCGAGAACCCGATGATCGTGGTCCCGGAGGAGAATCGTCTGGAGATGCGACGCAAATGCGACACGTGCAACCAGCACAAAGTGGGCACGGCATTTGAATTCAATCGCCACACGTGCAAGAGCTGCAGGAGCCTTCAGAGCGTGGCACGATCCAAGAAACAGCTGGAGGGCTATCTCCACGATGTCGAGGAGCTCAAGACCAACCCGCCGCTGCTCGAGAACCTCCTGCTCGGCGTGCCCAAGGACTGTCTCATCCTCATCATTGCTCATTACCAGATCGGTCGGAAAGCGACCGACCGCAAGACGACGATGGTCAATAATCTCGTCCAGCACTTTCGCTCGCTGATGGATCCGTCGCGATGCCGGGGATGCGGCGCGACGGTTGTCCCCCCGCACACGACGTGTGGGGGTTGCCAGCAGAAGCCACCGGTCAACCGTCTCTGCGAGCGCCGACAGAGTTTTCTAGACACCCTGGATACGGTGTTTGACACGCTCCGACCACTGGATCCGGATCAAGACGTGGATCTGTACACCAAAGAGGAGCTCACACTGTTGGCTCGGAAAGCCGAGCTGAAATTTGAACAGACCATGAAAAAGAAAGACCTGTTCGGGCTCTTCAATGGTTTTCTGACGAAACGAGAGACGGAGCGGGAAAAAGCGAAAGCGGAAGAGGTTCTGCGGCAGCGACAACCGTTCGATGACCTCGTCATCGACGAGTTCCGGATCCAGGCACGAGCGTCGGACGGCTATATCAACGCCACGCAGCTGTGCAAGGCAGGTGGTAAATTATTTGCGGATTGGAATCGATTGGAAAACACGAAAAGTTATTGTGAGGCATTATCTGAGCATATGGGAATCCCCACATCTCAATTAATCGATACTAACAGAGGTGGGAATAATCGACCACAAGGTTCTTGGATACATCCGGATCTTGCAGTTAACCTGGCGCAATGGATTTCTCACCTTTTTGGGATCCGTGTTTCCCGATGGGTGCGCGAGATCCTGACCACTGGGCATGCCTCTTTCGATCCCAAGTCCAACGAGGAGCTCATCCGTCTCCAGGTGGAGCTCCAGCGCGAGCAGGAGCACCGGAAGCGCATCGAGACCAATCACAAGCGCCTCGTCCAGAGGCGCGAGTATCACAAGTTCCAGAAAGGATCCGGCTTCTACATCATCCGCGCGAGCGACGATGCGTTCAAGATAGGCTTTGACGGCGTGGACATCAACGAGCGATTCCGCGCGTACCGCACCTCGATCCCCAGCATGAAAGTCATGTACATGGTCTTCAGCCCGGACGCCGCTCTCATCGAGAAATGTATGCTCTCGAGATTCCGGGATTTTCGGGTTGAGAATAACCACGAATTCCTAGGTGGTCTGTCGCTCCTGGAGCTGACGACCTCGGTGGACACACTGCTCAAATACTGCAAGATCCCTTACGAGCCCGTGGAGGAGAAAGAGATTGAGGCGTATAACGATCCGGATACAATACAGACATGACGTGGACGCGATATTTTTGTCTGAAAAAAAAAATGTAAAGACAATAGATAAAGAGATATAGCACCGTGGCGCATCCCAACCCTGAGGTCGATGGATCGAAACCATCCGGTGCTCATCAAAGTTTTGTATCTCGAGATACAA
>RGVZ01000061.1 GCA_010029825.1 bacterium
AGCGGAGCGAAGGATCCTTTCTTGCCCCCGTCATCCTGAGCGGAGCGAAGGATCTTGTCCTGGAAGAGAGGATTCTTCGGCCTGCGGCCTCAGAATGACGGGCCTGCGGCCTCAGAATGACGGGTCTGTGGCCTCCGATTGACGCTCCCATCGACGTAAAATACCAAATACTTTCAGATACTTATACCAATCAATCGCATCAATTCGCCAAACCCCGGAAAAAAGTCGAAAATGGCTTTATGACCAAAGAGACATTGTTCATCGGACATGGGTCGCCAATGAATGCCTTGCCGGACTATGCGCCAGGGCACGCGTGGCAGGCCGCGTTACGTCAAATGGGATCCAAGTCCCTGCCTGAAAAAAAGTCCATTCTGGCCATCAGCGCCCACTGGCAGACGCGGGGTTCAGAGGTCTTTGCCTCCGCAGAGCCTCACGTTATCCACGATTTCATCGGTTTCCCGAATGAGCTGCACGCGTTTCAGTACCTGGCACCGGGGGCGGTGGACGAAGCCGAAGGCCTCGCCCGTGGGCTGCGGGCCGCGGGACACGAGGTCATTTACACGGCGGAATGGGGATACGACCACGGAGTCTGGTCCGTTCTCGCCCATCTTGCCCCGGCCGCGAACATCCCGGTGTTCATGCTGAGCCTCGACCGCCGGAAAACCCTTGCGGATCATTTCGAGCTCGCGACGGCCGTTGGCCGGATGATCGCGGACGAGACGCTCGTTGTGGCCAGTGGCAATATCGTCCACGCACTGGCAACCATGGAGGAAGATCCGGCAGCGCGGCCGCCGTCATGGGCCGTCGAATTCGACAACCACATCGCCGCGGCCATCGTGTCTCGCGACTGGAAAGGCCTGACGGGCATCTCGCGCGAACACGGCACACCGGACAAACTTTCCGTCCCGACCCTGGAGCATTACATTCCGCTGGTTTACGCGGCTGGCATCAGCGCTGGCCGCGGTACGCAAACCAAAAGCCCGGAGTTTTTTTACGAGGGATTCGACCACGGAACCGTATCGATGCGCTGCGTCAGGTTCTGGTGAAGACCCTCAGCTCAGATCCTCAAGTTCCACGGCAGGTTCGACCTTTCCAGCACGGGCTCTGAAGGCGGCAGGCGGTTTTTCTGGTAGAGCAGGAAAGCCCCTGCCGAGAAAAGTATCAAATGTGGCGTCCACGCCGCCCAGATGGCGTCCATGAACTCCCGGTCGGCCAGCCACTTGAACCCCATCATGAAGACATACCCGACAATGATCGCTGAAATGGCTCCGACGTAAGCGCGGTTTTTCTGGCTGCGCGGGTCAACGACGCCGAGCACCATGCCGAACATGCCGAAGAAAAAGACCGAAAAAGGCGACGCGATGCGATTGTGGAACAGGTAACGGGCGCGGATGATCTGGCCCTCATCACGCGGCTCTGCCATCGAGATCTTGTCAATGTACTTGAGCAACTCTTCCGGAGGCAGGGCACGGTAGTCCTCCTCGCCGATGTCGGCCTCGACCAGTTGCTCGCGGAACAGGCGCAACAAATCGAATTCCGCCCGCCGGAACTTCACGGTCGAACCATTCAATTTGTCAGCGGCGTGGGAAAACGCCTGCCCGGACTCGAGCGACAATTTCAGGTCACCGGTGTCCGCGCGCCCTGAGATGGTTCCCGACGGGGCAAGGATTGTGAACGACTGCCGCGAACCCGATGGCGGAGCCATCATGACGTTGGTCAGCCGTGTCCGGTCAGAATTGATCCCCTCCGCGTAAAACGTGTAACCGAGGAAGTTGTCCGTAAAAACCCCAGGCTGGATCTTGAACCGGACCATGTTGTCCACTTCGTTCTTGCTCTTGTCATAAATGAACCGGACCAGCTCACGGCGTCCCCACGGTTCCAGATGAGATCCCGCGACCACGCCAGCGACAAACAACAACAGGGCGAGGAGTCCAACCGGCATGGCAGCGCGTCGCAGTGGAAACCCGCATGCGAGAAGCCCCGCGTACTCGCCATCGGCGCTGAAACGTCCAAACGCCAGCAACACGGCGAACAGGAACGCGATCGGGATGTTCAAGGGGATGAACGGCAGGACCGTGTAGATCATCGGCAGGAAAATATTTTCAAGGGAAACGCCAAAAGCAACAAGAAGTTCCGTGAGTCTCGCCAGTTGGCTGATGATCAACACCGACGCGAGGATCAAAAGCGACGAGACAAACTGGGGAACGATTTCCCGCAAGATGTAAAGAAAGAGGATCACTGGCTCATATTACGACCCGGCCTCTGCGGGTGTCCACCGGTTTGATGTACAATATCCAGAGGCTCAAACCAAATCAGACACACGCAACCAGGCTCGCTCGGGAAGGCCCATGCGCACAATTTCCGCCGTGTTCGCTTCTTTCGTCCTGGCAACTGGCTCGCAAGCCGCGCCACGTGTCGCCACGGTTCCGGCAAGCAACATCACCCAGGGCAACGACGGCCTCCCGGTCCTTCCGGTCAAGATGCCGGCGCCGAGGGCTGACGGGAAAGTGGTGTTGCAATTGCCCGGTGGGGTCGAGCGTGAGACGACGATCAACGGCGAGCTGCAAACGGCACTCTCGGCGTTCATCGCGGACCGGGGCTCTCCGATCGCGGCCGTCATCATGGCTGACGCCAGGACCGGGGATATCCTGGCCATGGTGGAGGGACGCTCACCAGATGCCTGGGGCGGCAACACACACACGGCCCTGCACGCGAAATTTCCCGCGGCTTCCTTGTTCAAGACGGTGGCGACGTCCGCGGCATTTGAAATTGCCGATTTCGACCCCGAGAAACCCCTCGGCCTTTCTGGCGGCTGCGGCAACGTCGAACCAAGCGGCATGTGGATGGACGACCAGATCGTCGGCCAGAACTACATGACGATGAGGCGGGCATACGGCCTGTCGTGCAACAGCTTCTTCGCGAAAATGGCCATCAACCAGCTGGGGCTGGGTCTCGTGCACGAATTCGCGCGCAAATTTGGCTACGGACAGGTCCCCGCGGCTGACTTCAAGGTCGACGCCGGCACGTTGTTGAGTCCATCCGCGACCACCTCGAGCAGTTACACGGTTGGCAGGTTCGCGGCCGGGTTTGGGATGGTGACGACCAGCGCGGTTCATGTGGCCAACACGATGCTCGCCATCGCGAATGACGGGAAAAGAATACCTTTGCGGCTGTTCAAGGATTCACCGGCGACGAACCCAGACCCCAAGGACCTCATGGTCGAGCCGGAGACGGCGCGCAAGATTCGCAAGATCATGGAAGCCACCGTCCGCGGCGGGACAGCCTCCTTCGCGTTCAATCGCGGTCGCCCGAGGAGGCTTCGCGAAATGACCGGAGGCAAGACCGGCACCCTCATGGGAAGGCATCCCGTCGGCCTGACGACATTGTTCTCAGGCATCATGCCTCTTGAGAAACCGGAAGTCGTCGTCGCGACCATTGTTGTCCTGGAAGACCACTGGATCATCAAGGCGCCATCCCTCGCGGCGGAAGCGCTTTCAACCTGGGTTGACATCAAGGAGCGCGAAGGTGTCATGACCACCGCCGGGGAATTGATCCGCGAGAAAAAATCCACGCGTTACCGTTCGCAAGCGCGCAGAAAGGGCGAGGGCCGTTCATGAGGAGAAACGACTCAGCGCATGACTCAGCGCATGACTTGGCGCATGACCCATCAAAGCCGGGTTCCAGCGTGACGCGCGGCGTGATGGCGCTCGCGTTCATCACATGTTGCGGCGTGAATATTTCGCCGGTCGCGCTGGCGGCACCCGCCGCGATGCCAAAAGCCAGGCCCGCGGCAACCTCGAAGCCATCTTCCCGGAAAACCAACGCGACCGTGCCTGCCAACGTCAGCGGCAACGTGACCACGATGTTCGCGCGGGCCTCGCAACTCTTTGACGCCGGAAAGTACCCAGAGGCCCTTGTGGCGTTTGACAAGATCCTGCGCAAGTATCCCGCCTATGATCCAAACAAGAAAATGCTGGCGCGAACCCTGTTCAAGCTGGACCGCATGCCAGAGGCATGGACTTTTTTCAGCAAGATCCCGCCGGCCACGCTCGAACCCGATGCCGCCTATGAGTTCGGGGTCACGGCGTTCAACGCGCGCCAGTATGAGGCCGCGCTCTTCGCGCTGAAGCGCGTACCCGACGGGCATACCTTGCACGACCTGGCCGGATATTATGGTGGCCTCGCGGCCCTCAAATTAAAGCTGTTTGAGGAATCCGAAACCCTGCTCGAGCAGGCGCAGGTCTTGCCTGACCGGCTCGCGCGCAGCCGGGCGCTCTATTTGAAGCACGTGCAGCAACTGCGTACCCTGCAGGAAAAGAGCGAGCTGGCCAAGGAGAGGGAGGCGGAGATCGCGCGCATCAAAGGAACTGCGGGTGGACCCGGCCTCAGCGGCGGCGAGAAGACGCAAATTGTCGCGGCGGCAACCCCGCAGCCGGGATCACAGCCGACCGGATCGCAGCAGGCCCCGTCAGGGACTCCGGCACAGGCCACGCCCTACGAACACAAGGGATTCCAGGGCATCAACAAGTCCATGGCGTTCAAGGGCGAGCGCCGGACTCAACTTTCTGACAATCATGGACTCGCGGACTCAACGACAACCGTGAACATCGGTAGCTTCAAGTTCCAGCAAGGCCCCCTCATCCCGTTTGGCGCACCGGTTGAGTCCAAGTCGGGATCGAGACGGAATGCTTTTGGCTTGCAGATCCTGTTTGGCGGCGAGGATCGAAATGTCACGGGCAAAGAACGCCGGATGGTCATCATAGAGGACGAACAGGATATCGTCCGCCTTCAGCAGACGGACCCAATCCACAAACACAAGCTGTTCGCATACGCTGGCGCGGAGCCATGGCTGGAATTCGCCGCCGGAGACAACTGGTGGATACAAACGGGAGTCAACGGATACTTTGAGTACCCGGAATTCAAGCGCCTCGGGAGGTCCGGCACAGTCAAGGGTTTTGCTGGATTCGGGACGCGCCGGTCCAGCACGTCCTGGCAACTGGTTGGTTCGGCGGGCGCGTTCCTTGATACAGACAACAACACCACGATTGAGACCAAGGACGCGACCCTGCGCGCCTCGTGGGAATTCAACCCCAGCACGAGCCTCGCGATGGAAGGCGTCATCAAGGATTTCCTGTACAAGGACCAGTCACTGGACGGGCCGGACCAGGCACTCAGCCTTGGCGGGACACTGTCATACAATTTTGGCGCCGGCATCAGCACCAACCTGTTCGGGGCGTACGAGCGGCAAAAAAACGCCTACTTTTATGGAATGCCGACGTATGATGCCCTGTCAGCTGATGGTGACGTCATGACCGGCGAGCTGTCCCTGATCGCGAAACCGGCGACCTGGATAAGCCTCGGCGTAACGCAGACGATCTCGAAGACCACGTGGTCGCTTCACCGCGAGGAGGCCCGGGATACGTTCGAGAGAAACGTGCCAGATTACCTGTCACTGTTTAAAGGCAGCGTCACCATCAACTTCCCGTTTTAAAGTCTGATTTCAGGAGAATCGACGCGATGAAGATTTCCTTTCCAAAGCAGGAACCAAAAAAGATCGTCTCCGCCATCAAGAAGGCGATGGGAGACCGTGCCCTGAGTGAGATGGTCGAGTTCGCGATCGACAAGGCACAGATGGTGATCACCATCTCGAAGCTGGGGTCGAGGAAAAAATCGCTTTCACCCACCGGGCATTCAAGGGCGAAGTCACGGAAGCGCTCATCAAGATCATCAAGAAAGCCGGTGGCACGGTCGAGGAAGCATGAAGGCTGATCCCGTCTGGACCGCTGCCTGCGCGCGGCGGGTCGACGACTTGAGCATCAAGACTTTCCATATCCCGCAATCTTCGCTCATGGAGCGCGCCGGCGCCGCGGTTGCCGCGGTCGCGCGGAAGTCCGGAACATCATTCCTGGTCCTGGCCGGTCGCGGCAACAATGGCGGGGACGCCCTCGTCGCGGCGCGACTGCTGTCCGCCGACCCGACCCTGACGGTTACCGTCGTAAAAACCGGAGACGGTCCGGTCGAGGTTCCGCACGCGCCGCGATTTGATTGCATCATTGACGGCATTTTCGGGCTCGGATTTCGCGGGCAGATCGATCCGGAATCACCCGAGGGTCGCGCGTTGCTGGCCGCCGCGAGGATAAAGGCCCGTGACGGCGCGGCGGTTGTCGCGGTCGACCTGCCTTCGGGCATGACCTGCGATGACCCCGGTCAGACCGGCGCACCACTGCCGGCTGATGAGACGGTGACCTTCGGGGCACTGAAGGCAGTGCACGCGATCTCTCCGGCGCGCGACCTGTGCGGGCACGTGCACTGCGTCGACATCGGATTCTCTGACGAGGCGGTCGCGCAAGCCCTGGAAGATGAGAAACCCGTCTATGGCGTGATCCGGTCCCGGGACTTGCTGGCCGACAATCCCTGGGCCAGGCTGCCCGCGGCCGCGCACAAGTATGACCGGGGACATGTGCTGGTCGCCGGGGGAAGTCCGGGAAAGACCGGCGCGCCGGTCCTTTCGGCCCTCGCGTCCCTTCGCGCCGGTGCCGGCTGGGCAACGCTCGCCATCCCTGACGCCATCATGACGCAGGCGAACATTCCACCCGACCTGACCAGCGAATCCCTGTTCGCGCGGGGTCGCGGCAAGAGCGGTATCGATCCGCGGCGGCTTGAGACTTTCGTAACCTCACGCAAAGTCCGGTCCATTGTCATCGGCCCCGGTACCATGGAAAATCCGCTCGGCGCGAAAAGCCTCGGCTTTTTGTGCGAATTCTCTCGCGAAGGTTTTGTTGTCGTGGACGCCGGCGCTTTGCAGGGTATCGTTGACCTGATGACGAAACAGCGGCTGGAATTCAAGTCCGGTCACGCCGTGTTCACACCGCACCCGGGCGAATGGACGCGCATGTCAATGATCAGAGGGATCAGAGGGATCAGGTGGCCAGCGCCGATGGGTGCCGAGAATGTGCTGGCCGTGGAGCGAGCCTGCGCGGACCTCGGTGTCCACGTGGTCTACAAGCATTCAACTCCCGTGTTATGCGGCCCGGCCCCCTATCACGTCGATGGCAACAGCCGTGTGCGTGCGCTGGTCTTCAATGAGGGCAGCAACGCCATGGGACGGGCAGGAACGGGTGACGTCCTCGCTGGTTGTATTGCCGCGCATGGCGCCATTGGATGCGAGGCGGCCCAGGCCGTGATGCGAGGACTTTCCGTGGTCGCGTCAGCCGCGAGGCTGGCGGCCGGGAAAGTCGGATTTCACGCCGTCTTGCCGACGGACATCCTCGGCCTGATTGGCAAAGCCTGATTAAGGATCCAGCGCTCGCGCGCCCGGAATTCCATGACTGCGCAAATACATGGCGGCGCTCCACGCGTGATCGACATCACGCCCGACGGTGACCACACAAGAGTTGGCAGCGCCGCGCAACCATTCCGCGAAATGGATGTCGTGAACGCAGACTGGTCGCATCCCGCCAGCGAAGCCTGAAACCGGAGATCCGCCTGATCGGGCCGCGCGCGAACGCACATCCAGTAAAACAAATTCCTGACCGGAACTGACACAGGCCGCCCGCAAGGATTCCAGTTCCCGCGCGGGGACCTCAACCGGTGACGACTGCAGCGCGTCGACTTCCGCGAGGCGCCTGCGCACTTCATCAACGGACAGGCCCGAAAGTCCGGCCAGGTCCTCAACGGACTCAGGCAAAGGACGGCCGGAGCTGGCCAGCAAGGCGGGCGGCACGAGAAAAATCTCGCGCAAGACGGCGTTCCAGTGATTCATGTTTCGCAGAAAAACTGTCATGATGATCCAGTGGTAGCAACGGAGGTCGCGCGATGCAAGTGTCCTGCGCAATGGAAGGCGCCCGGGTCATGGCCTGGAAAAACAAGAAGCCTGAACTTGGCAAGGATACGTTCATTGCCAGCGGCGCTCACGTGATCGGAGACGTCGTTGCCGGCAGTGAGACCAACATCTGGTTCAATGTTGTCATCCGCGGGGACGTCAACACCATCAGGATCGGATTCCGTACCAACATCCAGGACAACTCCGTTGTGCACGTCACCAGGGGCACCGGACCGACCAGCATTGGCAGTGACGTCACCATCGGCCATTCGGCGATCATCCATGCCTGCACGGTCGAGGACAATTGCCTCATCGGGATGGGTGCCGTGATCCTCGATGGCGCGATCATCCGCAAGAACTCGCTTGTCGCCGCCGGTTCCGTCGTAACGCCGGGCAAGGATTTCCCGCCAGGTTCGATGATCATGGGGTCACCGGCCAAGGTCGTACGGGCCTTGACGGAAAAAGAGATCAAATCCATCCAGGATTCAGCGGATCATTATGTCGAGCTCGCGCGGAGTTATTTCCCGCGCGGATAGTAGTACTCGACGGTTGCCGCGATCAGTTTCGTGTCACGGCCGCTCAGGCCGAACCTCGCGGCGTTCTGGATCTCGTAACGGTAGGCTTCGCGCTCAGCCTCGGCCGTCCCGTTCATTCCCAGCTGATCACGCATGAAGATCACTGGAAAATTCTGGCGACAATGCACCTCGACTTCGTGGGCCAATGTGGACCCGAGCATGCCCCAACTCGTGAAGGCGCTCGGGCCGATATAAACCTGGGTCTTGCCCAGCCAACTCGACTTCACCGTGAGCCCACGATCGGTCAATCCGGGATCAAAAACAGGACGTTCGGCATCGTCAGGGCGTGAGATCTTGAATATTTCCATGGCGTGGTCGATGGCTTCCTGCCCCGGGACTGGATGACCTTCGGGGATGGCAACAGCCTCCGCGCTGAGGGTCTTTGCCGACGCGTGAGCGCCGCGCGCCTGGGAGACCGCGGCTACGAGGCCAAAACCACTGGAAAATCCTGCCGTCAGGGAAATCAGGGTGACAAGCACCCGGGAAAGGTTCCGGTTCAACACAGCTTCAACTCCGCGAGATTCAGCAGCAACAAGTTCTACGGACACCGGACAGGCCGGTAACACTTGCCCTCAGGAGCAAGGCCCGGGCCAAGCCCTGCCGGCGTGCCGGGTTCCGGGCGGGACTGATTGCGCTTTAATTACGGGGAGTTGAGAAACCAGGAATGGCGGCGACCAGAGCCGGGCCTGGCAACGCTCTTGATCGCTGTCGAATAGTTTGACGTCCGCGAATGTCAGTTGAGGGAAACCAGGTGCCTTCCCGTAGGCGACGCCTTGATCGCGGTCACCCCGACTGGAGCCCCCTCGAACACCAGGTTGCCCCCAAGTTCGGCCGAACCCGGCCCGAGGTCCACGAGCCAGTCGGCGGAGCAAATGACGTCCGTGTTGTGCTCCACGAGGATGACGGTCGCTCCGAGACTCACCAGATGACGAAGTCGGTCCAGAAGGCGGACGACATCGTCAAAATGGAGGCCTGTCGTCGGCTCGTCCATCAACAGGACAGTGCCCGCCGCCATGCGCTTTGTCAGGAACGGGACCATCTTCAGGCGCTGCGCCTCGCCGCCTGACAGACTGGCGCTGGGCTGACCCATTTTCAAGTAACCCAGACCGAGTTCCTGGGCAGGCAACAAACGCCTGACGATCATTTTGTGGCTGGCGAAAATCTCAAGGGCCTCATCAATCGTCAGGTCCAGAGCCTGGGCTATATTGATGCCGTTGAACGTGACGGCAAGGACTGGCGGCTGGTACCGTTTGCCCTCGCATACGGGGCAACGCACGCGCGCGTCGGAAAGAAAACGCATCGACAGCGCGACCTCGCCGCGTCCCTTGCACTCTTCGCAGCGCCCGCCTTCCGCGTTCAGCGAAAAACTCCGCGCCGTCAGGCCGGCGATTTGTGCTTCGGGCAACTGCGCGTACAGATCGCGCAACTCACCGAACACATCAAGATAAGAGGCGGGCATGCTGACGGAGCTCTTGGCCACCGGACGGCGGTCGATCAAGTAAAGCTGTTCAACGTCATCAACGCCCGAGATCGCCGAGCAACCAAACGGTTTTTTGCGACGCCCGCGGCCGGAACCGGCGATTTGCGCCTCGAGGTTGCGCATCAAGGTGCCCAGGACGAGGCTGCTCTTGCCCGCGCCTGAAACCCCGGAAACAACATTCAACGCGGATTTCAAAAACCGAACCCGCTTGATCTTCAAGTTGTGCAGGTCGCAATCCGCCAGTTCCATGAAGGGTGTGGCAAGTTGTCCGCGCAACTGGCCCGGCGTCACACGCGCGCCCATCGCGGAAACTTTCTTCGAGGCGTGGGAAAGATGCCATGCCGTCCGCGAATCCTTCGCGAAACGCGCCGCGTCACCGGGCGCGAACTGGGCGAGCAGACGGCCGCCCGAAGCGCCCCCGCCAGGCCCGAGGTCAATGATCAAATCGGCCCGGCGCATCAAGGCATCGTCGTGGTCCACGATCAGTACGGTATTGCCCTCGTCTCGCAACCTTTCCAGTCCCTGCCAGAGGAGGTCCAGTTCCTCGGGGTGAAGGCCCTGCGAGGGTTCGTCCAGAACATACAAGACACCGCGCAAGGACTCGGAGAGGATCCCGGCGAGTTTCAGGCGCTGGGACTCACCGCCGGACAGGGACCGGACACGCCGCGCCATGTGCAGGTACCCGATGCCGATCGCGACGATGCGATCAATGATCGCCGAAGCCTCTTGCTCCACGCGCAGGAACGCTGGATTTTGACCGAGCGGACCCGATTTCAATTTCGACAGGATCACCGGCAGGTCGCGAATCGCGGACCGCATCAAGTCATGGATGGTCCACGACCCAAGTTTCATCGCCGCCCAGGTCGCGTCGACGCCCGTTCCATGACAGGCAGCGCACGTGATGGTTGAATTTGCGAATGTCAGTTCGTCGAGATCGTCATCATCGATACCGCCACCCGCGGAGGCCAGTGTCGCGTCCAGGGCGTCCCCGGAAGTGAGTCGCCCGCCCGACTCTGTGACATTTCCAAATCCAGCGCAACTCGCGCAGCGTCCCAGCGAGTTCGCGCTGAAATAGCGCGCGTCCAGTTTCGGCCAGCTGTAACCACACTCGGGGCAGCCACCCTGGGTCGAGAAGGGACCTCCGTTCCCGAGATCAAGGGCACCGTCCGCGCCAACCGCGAAGAATTCACCGAAACCTTTTCCCTCGGCGATGGCAACCTCAATGCTTCGCGCGATGCGGTCGCGGGAAGTTGCCTTGACCTTGACCTGGTCAACAAGGAGCTTGATGGTATGTTTTTCCTCGCGCGCCAGTTCGGGAACCGGGGACAGGGAAAGCATCTCGCCGTCGATGTAAGCGCGCAGGTATCCTTTCTCCGCGAACGCGGTCAGCTGCGCGCGGAAAATCCCTTTCTTCGCGGTGGCGACCGGTACGCAAATCGCGACCGTCTTCCCGTCCCAACCCTCGATGATGCGGTCAACGACACCCTGGACGCCTTGGGATGACGTCGGCAACCCGTGTTTCGGGCAGTTCTGCGTGGCAAATCGCGCCATCATCACCGCGAAAAGTTCGCTCAAGTCCGTCAACGTCCCCACCGTCGCGCGGCGCGAGGGCTGTGTCTCGTTCTGGGCCAGCGCGATTGCCGGCGAGAGCCCCCCGACCTTGCGCACGGCCGGACGCGAACCCAGATCAAGGAACTGACGTGAGTAATGCGAAAGGGTGTAGAAAAACCGGCGCTGCGATTCGGCAAGCACCGTGTCAAACGCGAGTGAACTCTTGCCAGAACCACTGACTCCGGTGACAACCGTGATCTTGCCGCGCGGAATTTTCAGCGACAGGTCCTTGAGGTTGTGCTCGCACGCGCCCTCGATGGTGATGAAGCTGTTGGTCGACAATTTATCGCTCAAGTTATCACTCTCAGTTTCCGCCGGACAAACCCAGATGGCCGCATGCCACCCGGATGGCTGCCTCGAAACTGCCGTTGTCCGCCTTGCCGGTCAAGAACAGAGCCGAAGCCGGCCCGTGGTCAGGCGAGACCCTCAGGTGCGGCAGTCCGGCCGAGATGTTGACGGCCTCGTGGAAGTGCACCGCTTTCAGTGGTGCCAGGCCCTGGTCGTGGTACATGGCGAGGACACCGTCGTAGCGGCCGATCCATGCCTCGTAAAACACCGTGTCGCCCGAGTGGGGCCCCGAGATCGTCGCCCCGGCGCAGTCTGGATGAAACCGTGCGGATTCGATGCCTGGGGTGATCGCCTTCGCCTCCTCGTCGCCGAAGAGTCCGCGGTCGCCCGCGTGGGGATTCAGGCCGCAGACGGCGATGCGGGGACTGGCAATCCTGAAAGTGTCCCGCAAAGCCCTGGCCATGATCACCGTCTGGCTGGCGACAAGTTCCGGAGTGATCGCGGCGGAAACATCTTTCAGGGGCACGTGCCTGGTGGCGAGTCCAACACGCAGCCTGGGCCCGGCCAGGAGCATCAACGCGCCCGGCCCCCAGGCAGCCTCAAAAAATTCTGTCTGTCCCGGATGTTGGAATCCAGCAAGGGAACAGGACTTCTTGTCGATCGGGCCAGTGACGACGGCAAAAGTTCCCGGTTTGGCGCCAGAGGAAAGGCGCACTGCCGCCTCGAGCGCGGCAACAGCGTGCGCCCCCCGGGCAGCCGGGTCCTTAGGGTAAAACCCCTCGCCGACAGTCAGGCCGTCATCCACCAGATCGACAGCCTCTGGCAAACGCAGACCCAGGTGGTCAAGCTGCCGGGAGATGAGCGTTGCGGACCCGCAGACGACAAAGCGGATCTGGCCACTGGCCGCCATGCGGACCAGGTGGCCAAACGGGGCCTCGGGGCCGAAGACAAGGCTGGCCCACGCGCCGGTCGTGATGGACCAGGGGTCTCCGGCGGTCATGGCGATGGTCGGGCGTTGCGTCATGGCCACAAACCTGCACCGCAAGCGGGACATGATCAACAGCAAAGCGGTTGACTTATTGAGGGGCGTCCCCTAAACACCAAGCTGGATATCTATTTGTGGGGTATAGAATGGCTCGCGTTTCCATCGAAGATTGCCTTGAGAAGGTCGATAACCGCTTTGCGCTCGTGATCATCGCTTCTGACCGTACCCGTCAGCTGATGGATGGAGCGGAACCCATGGTCAAGGCGAAGAACAAGGAAAGCGTCTTGGCCCTCCGTGAGATCGCCGAAGGCGCGATTGTTGGCAAAGCCGCAGCCGGAAGCTGATCAGCGGTACTTCCGGGCGACGGAAGCCGAGTCCCCCAGCACAATCGAAGTCAAACACAACTCAGCTACTTCCTCTGTCGATATCAGGGCCGGATCAAACCAGCCCTGTGTGGACAGGAGGCGCCGCAGCACATCACCCTGACGGGTCATGATGGCATCGAGCATTCCCGTGCGGAATTCCTCGTAGCCCCAGACGTCCTGTTCGTCCTCGCGCCGCATGTGCTGGTATTCGTCGATCAGGTCGTGGATGTCGGTCACAAGATGGTTGGAAACGAAGTGGCGGACAAAACGCTCGATGCGCTCACCATGCCTGAGCCACAATTCCCTTCGTCGACGCTTACGATAAGCGTTGAGTTCAAATACGTTCTTCATTTGTGCCCGCCTCCTTTTTTTCCGGGCCTTTTTGGGAGAATCGGAACAAATCTGAAAAAGATTAAGGGAATCCGGCCTTTCCCGGTGGGCAAATTTTGCCTTATGAGCCCCTCCAGACAGGGTAAAAGTTGCATGATTTCAGTGTGTTGCAGTTGTCCCACCGGTTCTGTAGAGTTGAAATAGAGGGGGTCCCGGGTCCATGAGCATGCGGGTTGGAGATACCGTGTTCCTGCCACGCGGCCAGACGGCTGTGGTCACCGAACACGACAAGAATCACGGGACATTCAACATGTCCTCCGACCCGGCCGTATCCAAAGCCAACAGCCGGCATGGATACATCAACGGGATGAGTCCTGAGCAGCGCCAGGACCTGATGGCGCTGATGGACCGGGTCCAGGACCTCAAGGACCCGAAAGAAAGGGTCGGGGAAATGCGCAAGAAGCTGGACGAATTGCGCGCGGACCCGCGCCAGTGGCAGATGGCCCGCTATGTTGAGTCCGAGATGGCTCACATGATGAACATGTTCAACATCAAGCCCACGACCTACACGTCGGAACTCGGGATGTTGAAAGACGCGGAATAAACACGGCACGCGCAACGGAATAACGACGGATCAAGAACGGACGATCAACGGAGATATCAGGGGAGGTTTTGTCATGGCTCAGATCGGCGATCTCGTACCAAAAGCAGGAATCTACACCCAGTCAGGCGTCATCACGGAAAAGAAAGTTGACGGTTCTGTCACCGTCGACACCGATCCGATGATGGTCAACAAGTACCACCGTTACGCCAACACGTCCGGCCTGAACGAACGTGAAAAGCAAGTGTTCAACGAAATCCTCGACCAGATTTACCAGAAGAACGATGACGTCGAGAAGATCAACGACATCCAGACAGAGATCGACAAGTTGAAGACGGATCCGTCCAACCAGAACATTGTGCAGTACCTGCGCAACCAGCAGTCTTACCTGGTCCGTCAGGCCAAGTCGCTGCCGCGCTTCTACAACTGGGAAGAGGACAAGATCGGCTAAGCCACTTCGCCGGACTCCATGCGGGCCAGCAACGACTTCGCCTTGGCATAGGCGGGATCCTTGATCAAGGCCAGCTTGACGAAGTCGCGCGCGACATCGCCCCTCCCCCAACGCAAGTAGCAGAGCCCCATGTTGTAAAACAACATGGGGCCTTTTTCTTGCTGCGGCAGGACAAACTGCGCGCGAGCGTACAACTCAAGCGCCTCAGCGAATTTGCCGGCCCGGACCAGATCGATGCCCATCGCGTTGAAACGGGCAGCGGCCCTGGAAGAGGATCCCGAACGGGCGAGGAGCTGGCGGCATTCATGGAGTTCGCCGCGGGCGAATTTCACCTGCGCCATTCCATTGAGCGCGGCCTCTGAGGCCGCGTCCCGATCCAGAGCCATCTGGTAATGATGGCTGGCCTTGTCGATCTCATTGGCGCTGAGATGGATGTCGCCCATCTCGACCAGGAGCCCGATGCTCTTGCGGTTCTGATCGTGCCTGAGGCGGACGATCGCCAGGGCTTCCTCGTGACGCCCCATTTGGCGCAGGCAGCGACTGAAGTTGACATGGGCGCGATGAAAATTCGGGTTCAACTCGCACGCGCGCAGCCATCTCTGAAGTGCCTCGGCAGGCCGGTCCAGAAGCACCAGGAGGCTGGCCTCCAGGTCGAGGTCCCGCGCGCTGGCGTCGTTTCCGGCGGCGTTTCTTGTGTCAAGCGCGCGTCCCAGGAATCCGCGCGCGCGGTCGATCAGGGCGGCCCATGCCTTGGCGCCCAGGGCGCGTTCCGCGGAAACACTGGAAGCGATCGCGAAATCAACGGAGCCTGGCGCCCCCTGCGGTTCCTCGACCCGCCCCTCTTTTTTTTCCCAATAATGTTCCATGGCAGTATCGATGTGGCGCAGGAGCGAGCGCCACTGGGCATCGGAGCGCGCGCCCGCGGACCCTGCCTGGGCGAGTCCAGTCGCGGCCGATTGCCAATGCGCGAGAAAATCACGAGTGGCGCGCGCAAGTTCAACATCACGGTTGCGAAGGACCAGCAGGCGCGCGATCCCGAGCTCGCCAAAATAAAGGGCGTCCTCGCGGATGACATCCGTCGCCAGGACGATGATCCGGTCCGTCATCGCGCCGTTACCGTAATATTCACGCAATTCCTCGATCAAGGCCGACGCGGGACGCGCGCGGCAGGCCCAGTCGATGACGATCGGGCGGCCGTTGTCGAGTCGGGCGCGGCTGTCGCGCAGCGAGACGGAAGAAGGCAGCCGCAACGGGGACAGTCCAGACCGGTGAAGGGCCTGCCGGGCGAAATTCCAGATCCAGTCCTGGTCGTCGGAAATGACGATGGCCTCGGCAAAGTGTTTGCTGGCCGCGCTGACACTGTTTGAGGCTTTGCCCATCAGGAAGAGACCTCCACCGTGGAGGCATCGTCACCAACCGGGCAACAAATTAGGAAAAAACTGCCTGGTCACAACGGTTGACCACGAGACAAATTGAGGGAATGACAAAAACCCCGCACTTGCCGCATGATCTTCAGGGCATGGAAAGATCCTCCCACATCGTGATTATCGGAACAGGCGCCGTTGGATCATGGCTCGCGTCTGAAATCCTCCGGCAAGACCAGCCGGTTGCCTTTGTCGACCGGGATTCCACGCCGAGATCGCGGGAATGGACCATGGAGTCCGCGGGGATCGTCCGGACATACAGGGCGCGGGTCGACACAGGGACGCTGCAGTCAGCCAACACCATCATCGTGACGACCAGGGCGCATCATCTGGAGGCCGTCTGGCAGGAGCTGCTGGCTGACTTGCCCGGGTCCATCGAACGGAACATCGTCGTCTGCTGCAACGGACTCATCGAAGGCACTCTCGACCAGTGGCGCGCGAGACGTCCGGACATCTCGTTTTATCTTGGCATCGTCACGGCTGGCGTCACGGAACGTCATCCAGGTCACTTCGTCCGCAGCGACCAGTCGGGAACTTGTTGTTACGGGGCACTGGACAACAGCGGTCCGGCTGACTTGCCCCCGGTTTTCATCTGGGACGCGAAAATCCGCGAACGCGCGCGCCGGAAATGGTTGTTCAACACCGCGGCCAACACGCTGGCAGGAGCGTTGAAATTATCGCGCAATGACTTGATGATCACGACCTTCCGGAACCACCTGCGTGACCTGTTCGATGAATCCTACGACCTCGCCTGCGAATTATGGCCAGATTGGCGACAAGACGAAGCGCGGAATCCCGCACGACGCGAAACACTTTGGCTGGAATTGTGCCAGCTCATCGCCGATACCGGTGGCAACGAAAACTCCATGAGTCGCGCGGCGCGCCTGGGCAAGGGGACAGGCGAAGCCAGATTCCTCGGAGGCGTCGCCTTCGGACACTCCGGTTATCCGGAACTCAAACGGATGACGCGCCGGCTGCTAGGCTGATCGCTGACAAATGATCACGGATCACGAGTCACGGCCGGACCATCTTCTCCGGACGCACATGTTTGTCGAACTCCTCGCCCGAGATGACACCGAGGGCCATGGCCGCCTCGCGCAGGGTGGTGCCCTCGTGATGGGCCTTCTTTGCGACCTTGGCCGCGTTGTCATACCCGATCACCTGGTTCAGCGCCGTGACGAGCATCAGCGAGTTGTTCAGATGCCTCTCGATGACTTTCCTGTTCGGCTCGATGCCAACCGCGCAATTGTCATTGAAGCTATGCAGCGCGTCCGCGAGCAACTTGCACGACTCAAGAACGTTGTGGATCATGACCGGCTTGAATACATTCAACTCGAAATGTCCGTTTGATCCCGCGATACCGACAGCGACGTCGTTACCCATGACCTGGGCGGCGACCATCGTCAATGCCTCGGACTGGGTCGGGTTCACCTTGCCGGGCATGATGGAACTGCCCGGCTCATTTTCCGGGATCAGGATTTCGCCGATACCGCAGCGCGGACCACTCGCGAGAAGGCGGACGTCATTGGCAATCTTCATGCAGGCCGTCGCGAGAACGCGCATCGCGCCGCTGGCGGCAACCATCGCGTCATGCGCGGCCAGAGCCATGAACTTGTTGGGGGCGGAACGGAAGGGCATTCCCGTCAATTGCGCGATTTTCGCCGCGACGATTTTCGCGTAATCGGGATGCGTGTTGAGTCCCGTGCCGACGGCGCTTCCACCGAGGGCCAGGTCCATGAGGCCATCCAGGGCCTCGTTGAGTTTCTTTTCGGAAAAATCAAGTTGCGCGACATATCCAGAAAGTTCCTGGCCCAGCGTCAACGGGGTCGCGTCCATCAGGTGCGTGCGGCCGATCTTGACGATCGAGTCGAACGCCTTCGACTTGGCGTCGAGGGTCGCGCGCAATAACCTTACGGCAGGGATCAGGTCATTCTTGATCGCTTCGGCGGCGGCCACGTGCATCACGGTCGGGAAGGAGTCGTTGGACGACTGCGACTTGTTGACGTCATCATTCGGGTGAACCGGCTTCTTGCTGCCCATCTCGCCACCAGCCAACTCGATCGCGCGGTTGGAGATGACCTCGTTCGCGTTCATGTTGCTCTGGGTACCACTGCCTGTCTGCCATACGACCAGCGGGAAATGCGCGTCGAGCGTGCCGGAGATCACCTCGTCGCACGCCTGGACGATCAGGTCGCAACGGGTCGCGTCCAGCTTGCCCAGCTCCTTGTTGGTGAGCGCGGCGGCCTTTTTGACGATTCCAAATGCCCGGATCATCACCGGCGAGAAACGGTGCCCGCCAATCTTGAAATTCTGCAGCGACCTTTGCGTCTGCGCGCCCCAGTATTTTGACGCGTCCACTTCGATCGGGCCAAAACTGTCTGACTCGATCCTGAAATTGACCGTTTTTCCAACCTGCTCGCTCATGACTGAATTTCCTCCTGCTGCCGCTGCGCAAGTTTCATCGTGACCGTGAAAATGCTGCCCTCGCCGACCTTGCTCTCGACCTTGATCTGGCCGCCAAGGCCCGCGACAAGGTGTTTCACGATGGAAAGACCGAGACCGGTCCCGCCCATCTCGCGGGAACGGGCTACATCGACACGGTAAAACCTCTCGAATATCCGATCAAGGTGCTTCTCTGGAATCCCGATCCCGGTATCCCGCACCACGATCTCACAATTGCTGTCGCCCGCGCGGCGGCAATCAACCCACACCCTGCCCGATCCAGATGTGTATTTGATGGCGTTGCCAACCAGGTTGTCGAGGATCTGCCGCATCGCCTCGCGTTCACCAGCGATGACCAGCGGCTCGTCCGGCAACGATAGCGCGACAACGAGCCCCTTTGCGGTGGCCTCGTCCTCATGCGCCGCCACGACTGCCTGGGCAACGCTGCGCCAGTCAACCCGCGCGGTGGTGACCGCCCCCTCGGCATCCTCGTGGCTCTCGATCCGCGCGAGGCTCAGGATGTCCTGCACGAGATTTGAAAGGCGCGCGACATTCCTGTCGATTTTCTCGAGAAACCTGGTGTTCGTCACCGGATCCTCCATCGCGCCACCGAGCAATGCCTCGACGTAACCCTTGATCGCCGTCAGCGGGGTTTTCAACTCATGGGAGACGTTCGCGACAAAATCGCGACGCACGCGTTCAAGGCGCCTCACGTTCGTGATGTCATGCAGGACGATCACAATACCCTCCGAGATCGCCTGCCCTTCCCCGGCCTCGGTCGCGAAAGGCAACGCTTTTGTCGCGATGAACGTCTCGTTCCCGCGCGGGCCCATGCGCACTTCGTGCGTCACCGTCGCGCCTGACTGCCGGGCTTCACGGACGAGATCCGCGAACAGGTTGATCGCCGGGACATCGGTGAACTTCTCGCCGCGGGAGAGCCTCAGATCGCTGCGCAACAAGCGTGACGCCGCCTGGTTGCTGAACAGCA
>RGVZ01000601.1 GCA_010029825.1 bacterium
ATAAATTGCTCAACTTCTACACCAGCAACATGCGTTAATGATCTTGCTAATAATTGGCGCCTTATTTCATAAGGAGCGTGAATTGTTCCGTCAAATTCTGCAGCAATACCAATTCAAAAAGTTAGAGGGGGGGCCGAAAACCGCTGACACATGACGAGCCTCGCCCTTGACCTCGACGACAAATTCCCTCGTCACTGGCGCCGACTCACACAGGAGGCCATCGCACGGCCATACGAACTCCCCGTCTGGCCGGACTTCCTCCGCCAGACGGCGCACGAAGAAATCCTGGAAACTGCGATAATGTCGCGCTCCATTTGCGGGCCTGAATCGCCGCAGGGCACGGAAAGAACCGAACTGGAACCAGATGTATGGCGGAATGAAAAGTCGCGACAATGTCGTCTCATAGACGACCGCATGGCCACGAGAGATCATGATCTGCACTTCACGCGGCAAATGCGCCCAGAATCGATTGGCAAAAATCCGGAATGTCAGCGCGCCAAGTGACATAGTCCAATTCCGCGTCATCAAAGCATGATGTTCAATTTTCCAGAACCTTGAGGGGAACATGGTATCACACTCCCTCCCGCAACCGGCGACCATCACCGCCAGCTGTTGCCACCCATGCCCGTGATGCCGAGGCCGCTACCGATCCACAGGGAGTTGATGGCGTCGCTGTAGGTCTTCAAGGTTGAAGTGGCCCATGAGTTGACCGCAGTCTCGTACTTCAAAATTATGTTCGACTCCGGAGTCGCGGGGTTGACATCGTATTGCATGAACGCGACGCGACCCAGGCCACCACTGTCCAGCGCAACTTGGGGAGCATGATACGTGATCCCGGATGCCACGGCCGTAAAGGCGACGGCGCTTCCCCACGAGTACGATCCCGCGGAGAAAGTTCCAACCCGCCCTTTCAACGTACCATCGCTGCCCCAGTAGGCAACGATCGCCCGTCCGTTGTCGACGGCAAATCCAACTCTCGTATTGGCCGGAGTGCTGGAAGGCACGTCCATTGGTCGTACCAGAGGTGTACGAGTTCACCCGCACTGAACGACGAGACACAGTAGTAAACAACGTGGAGCCCGTGGGCGGTCATACTCCGGTCAAATGCGATGGCCGGATATTCCGCGTGATCGCATGTGGCCGTACCATCGCTGGCCTTGTTCAATAACGCCCCGGCTGTCGAGGACGTCCAGGTGCCGAAACTATAGGTCCAGTATGTCAGCAACGTATTGGTTTCCGTGGCGACGAAATGAACCTGCCCGGATGAATCAGAGGCAACGCTATAACCTCTCGGGGCTGGATCACCAAAACTGATCGTCGGGTTGTCAATGTTCGCCGACGCTGAAAACGAACCGCTGCCCGTCTTGGTGCTGAAAACGTGGTACTCCTTGAACTCCGTCATGTTGCCT
>RGVZ01000602.1 GCA_010029825.1 bacterium
TGACCCCCTGTATCGCAAAAGCGTTCGTGTTTCGATCGGCCAGGCCCTGAAACTCCCCTTCACCGTCGCCCACCGCTGGCCCGAGGATCTCGCCGCCATCCGAGCCGCCGGGTTCACACTCGTCGCCATGACCCCCGGCCCCGGCGCGATCGATCTCCGCGATGTGCCCGTGCCGAGGAAGCTCGCCATGATGGTCGGGGCCGAGGGGCCCGGGCTTTCGGATGAGGCGCTGGCCGCCGCGGACGTCCGCGCGAAGATCGACATGGCCCCCGGCGTCGATTCCCTCAACGTCGTCGTCGCCGCGGGGATCGCGTTGCACGCGCTCCTCCCACGCTGATCGCCCGCACCCGAACCCGCCGGGGAACGTACCCTCTGGCGGGACGTCAAATCTTTCCGACGCCCCTTTCGGAGGTCTTGGATGAATCGCACGCTTCGGCTCGCTCTTGTCGCCTGTGTCGGAACCGTCTTCGCCGCGTCCAGCGCCATCGCGCAGCCCGTCCGCGAGGGCGAAGGCTCCCGCCGCGAACAACTCAACTCCCGCGAGCTGAAGCCCTTCGCCTCCGACGCGTGGTCGACCCTCTCGGACGCCAAGATCGGCAAGCTCGTCAACGGCAACGACATCGCCGGCAAGCCCGTCCTCATCGTCACCTGGACGAGCTGGCTCCCCACCGGCGATCGCGCCCTGAATGTCGCGAAAAAGGCCGCCGAGACTTACGCCAAAGACGGCCTGATCGTCGTCGTCGCCCACCACCCCGAAGGATGGAACGACCCCAAGGCCTCTACCTTGCTCCTTGGGAAGCCTTTGTGTCCGTTTCAAGAAATGGCTACGGATTTAAGGCTGAGGGCTTCGTTCTCTGGCGGGCGGGAGACTGGAACCTGTGGCGCTCCCATAAGGGATTCCCAGCTGTCGACCATGAACCATGGGAATGGCCAAGACTTACATTTGGCCAAGGCAGGGGTATGTCCTGGAGCTTCAGCCTCTACTCCATTCGGGAGCTACAGCCCTTCTTGCACTCGCTCTTCGGGGTCTGGAGTGAACTTCGAAATCTGGCCGAGAACTACATTTCCTCCGCCGCTGCCGATGAGGCCCGCTACCTACAAAGCTTCTTCAAGAGTAGAAACTAACCACAAAAGAAAAAAACGTATGAATCACCTGCCGAACTTTATATATTGTTATGTTAAATTATAAAAATGCGGACGGCCCGAGTTTAAAGAAATGAAAAGAAGTGTTTTTTGGATTCTTATGCTTGTAGTTCCCACCACAACCATCGCCCAGACCAGAGAGGATCCTTATTCCGGCCCGAACCACAAAAACAACCCTTCCATTGTTTCACAAAAAAGCCGCCAAACTGAAGACGAATTATTGGCCTACAGGGAATACGATAAATATATGCCCTCAATTTTGCCCT
>RGVZ01000603.1 GCA_010029825.1 bacterium
CTGGCGGCAAACACGTCCACCACCGGCATCCGGCCCCTGCTGGCCTTTCTGCTCTTCACGGCCGTGCCGGTATCAACGGCCACCCACTCGCGCTTGCCGTTGAGGATCTTAATCTTGCTCCACAGCGGGATGATGTCTGGATCCACAGCACAATGACGGCCGGCACGCAGCCTAGTGCCAGTGCTGGATTGATAGCGGGTGCTCCACTCATCCTCTCCCGGCCAATAGCCGGTGATCCGCACCTTCATGCGCTTGGCCTCTTTCACCGGCCTCATGTCGATCATGACGTTGGCGGCCTTGCCGGAAGTAATGCCGAGGATCGCGGCGATGTAACACAACGATCTCACAGCCCCTCCCTCATGCGATCGATCAGGTCATTCTCGCGTGCTTCGCTTGCGGCCAAGGCGGCACGCGCTTCCGCAAGTTGCCGGGCAAGCGAACGAACGCGATCCAGTAGCTGCTGGTAAGTGGATTGCTCTGGTAAGATCTCAATCATTCTGCACCGCCCTTGGATCGTATTTTTTCTCTGCCCGCCAGATCACGCAGATGGCTTGGAACACCTCAAACGCCGCCTCCACTTCCTCCGGACTCCACTCCTTTTCGCTGATGGCGCCAGTGGCCGGATCGATGTACACGTTCCGGCACCAAGTCGGCTCCTCGAAATGGGCAAAGCAGTAAGCGGAAAGCTGGTAGAGATCGGTGCTGTAGCTGTCGGCCTTGTCGTCGCCGGTTTTGCCTTTCTTAAACTTGCGGGTCTTGAAATCGATCACCTCAACCCGTGGCCCGTCTGTAGCCACAATCTCCGCAATCAGATCCACCCGGCCGGCGTAGCCCACATCCTCATTGACCAGCACCTGCTCCGCCGCGTGCGTCTTGTGCACCTTCTTAAACCAAGCCGTCAGGTTTTCCCAATGCGGCTCAAACCCTGCTCGCAAGTCGGCTGGCCTTGGCCCATCCACGCCAATAATCTCCGCCAAGCTGTGGACGTATGTTCCGCGGTCCGCTGCTGCCTCCACCTCCCTCCGGCTGTCCAAAACGACCCGCTTGACGAAATCGGTATCCGTTTCGCCATTGAGCCGAGGAAGCGAAATCGACGACAAGATGACGCTCTCCTGCTTGTAATTATCCAGCCCAGGCTTCGATAAGATGCCAAGGGCGTTGGTCACGCTAGGGAACGCCCCCACCTTGCGGGCCTCCCGGAGGTTGCCATGCACCGGCTCACCCATGCGGGTGTAGTAGTGCGAATTTTCCGCCTGTGCGGTTGCAATTAACTGTGGCACGTCAGGCGTTCCAGTTGATCAGGATCTTCCACGTCGAGACGGCCACGTAAGCCACCAGCATGGGGAATCCGATACGAACGATCATTTCAAGTGTTTCCATATT
>RGVZ01000604.1 GCA_010029825.1 bacterium
GAACCATAGGTGGTGCCATTGCTCGAAACCTCAAAGCCCGTTGGAGCACTGGCCGTGATGTTAGCCGTCAGATTGCTGCCTGCGATGGTGAAGGTTTGTGCGGTTGCCGGCGTGCCGTAGGTCGCGGTGAAGGCCGTCGCCGTGCCGGAGGTTCCCCCGTTGATCGTGATTGCAGGAGGAATGACGTCTACGCTGCCGTTAAAGGAAAAGTCGTTAACACTAAATGTTCCTGTGCTGGCACTTGCCCCCCATGCAAAAAGCCTAAAGGTGATGGGGCTGGAAACATTTTGGAAACTGGCGGCGGAAAGAGATAGGGTTGTTCCATTCACAGTTGCTGATCCGATATTAGATCCATAACTATCAAGGCTTGATCGGAGAGCGACTGATGTTGGACCGGTCCCTGATGCCGCTCCTACATACACGAAGCTAGTAAAACTAACTTGGTATCCTGATGCAGGCGTGATGGTAAATTCAAAATACTTAGTTGCATCCAAACTGGCGATATTCCATCCAGTCGCGTTGTAGCGATCAGTTGCATTTGCCCCGGCAACGCCACTGCCCCGTCCTATTCCGCTCACGGTAATATTTGCGTTTTTAACGTCACCCGTTGTGTACGGATTGGAAGTGTTGGGGTTGGTGCCGGTAATTGGATTGGTCCAAATTGGCGGGAGGGTCGCCGTCAAAATTTGGGTTACATTCGTGGCCGCATCGTAGTTGCTGTTGCCGGCTTGGCTTACCGTCAGGGTGGCCGTGCCAGCCCCAATCACCGTCACATTTCCGCTGGCATCCACCGTCGCCACCCCCGTGTTCGAGCTGGTGTAACTAAGCGCCAGCCCGGAACTGGCCGTTCCTCCGACCGCATAGGTGTCGCCCACATATTTGCTGGCTGTGCTGGCAACTCCGGAGATCGTTTGATTTCCTTTGTTTACCGTGAGCGTCTGATCGACGCTGGTCGCGGCATTGTAGTTCGAGTTGCCGGTTTGGCTCGCCGTGATGGTGGTTGTGCCGACCCCCACAATTGTGACCGTGCTGCCAGACACAGTGGCTACGCCAGGATTAGAACTGCTATAGCTGACGGTGAGGCTAGAACTTGCCGTGGCCGTAAGGCTGAAATTCGCATCCCCAAAAGCTTTAGCTGCCAAAGCAACAAAGGTGATTGTTTGATTGGCCTTTATGATGTTCCCGGTCGCCGAGCCGCTGGCCAAACTGTAGTTGGACGCCAAACCTCCGTTGGTCCCGTTGGTCAAAGTGTAGGTCACGGTGGTGGAGTAAGAACCCACATTGGCACTGGAGTAAGCCGATGCACTTCCCGTCGCCGTCACCGTCTCGCTGCCTACGAAACCGGATAGGGTTCCCACCGTCACCGCGCCTGCTGTCGTTGT
>RGVZ01000605.1 GCA_010029825.1 bacterium
AGGCCATCCACGGCCTGGCAAGTCTGGGCTTTTCCCAAATCGAAATCGGAGCCGTCACGCCACGAGCCCAACCAGGCAATCCCGCGCCGCGACTGTTTCGATATCCAGCCGAGCAAGCCTTGATCAACCGCATGGGGTTCAACAACGATGGAATGGATGCCATCCGGGATCGACTGACCGCAGCCCTCCGCGATCGCAACGATTTCGATCGTTGCGTCTTGGGAGTCAACCTTGGGAAGAACAAGGACACTCCGGCGGAGGGGGCGTTGGACGACTTCTTGAAAGTTCACGACTCACTCAAGGACGTCGCGCGCTTTTTTGTCATGAACCTGAGTTCACCGAACACGCCTGGTCTGCGGGATCTGGCCCGGCCTGATTTTTTGCGCCAGGCAGCCGTGGGTTACGGCCCGGACATCAAACGGGTCTGGATCAAATTTGATCCCGACATGGAGAAAGCCCGGTTTCAGGAACTCATCAACGAAGTCGGCCGGAGTGGCTTTGCCGGCGTCGTCCTGACCAACACCCACCGGGTCGAAAAGCCCGAGGCCGGTGGTCTTTCGGGGCGTCCTGTTGCCCGACTCTCAAACCGGATGCTGGAGTGGGCTTGGGAAGTTCATCGCGGCGCCTTGCCGATGATTGGCGTGGGCGGGATCATGACGGGACGCGACGTCCTGGACAAGATCATGCGCGGCGCTTTTGCGGTCCAGATTTACACGGCGTTTATCTACCGCGGTCCACTGGTTGTGACGCAACTTCTGCGTGAATTTGAAATGGAAATGCGCCAGCACGGATTTGACACCGTGGCTGGCGCGATTGGGACGTACTACAATCCGATTACGCGCGGTAGCAATACCCATCCGTCGCCAGGTAGTAACCTGCCGGGCACGAGTAAGTGATTCCGTTCAATGTGAAATTGTTCGCATAACCTTGGTTGTTCTGTTGCTGAGGTTGATGGTTTCCTTGCTGGGGTTGGTTATTTTCCTGGCGCGGTGGATTGTTCTGTGCCAGTGAATCGCCTGCGCCGGAAGCAGCATATGCCAGGAAACCGCTGGTCGATTTGCTGGTCAGATCGACCCAGTTTGTCTGTCCGTATCCAGACGTGGCACCTTCGCCCGCAGTTGAGGCAACCCCGATTTGTTCGCCTTCCTGGTTGAAAAGAGGGCCGCCGCTGTCTCCCGGGCAGCCGTAAACGGCGTTTTCGCTTGCATTGATCGTCCCGGAATCAACGCCAGAAATGGTGACATTGCCGGCGCGTTTTTGACCTGAGGTCCCGGAGTCATTCCATGCCGCGCATCCGAACCCGATCATCCGCCCTTTGTCGCCCTCCGCGGGAGATCTTGTCGCGATGCGGACTGTGGCGGGTGCAAGCGCCCGGTCGAAC
>RGVZ01000606.1 GCA_010029825.1 bacterium
GCTTCGCTGCCTGGCGTATCCAGTCCGCGAGGAGTTCCTCGTCGAGTTCGGTCTTCTCGTAGATGTCGACATACCTCACGTCCTGCTGTTTGGACGCACCCGGAGGCATGGGCTTCAACGACGCGCCGCGAAAGAAAGAGACCTTCACGTATTTCGCGAAGCAGTGATATCCGAGAAACCAGCCCTGCCCCTCGACGCCATAGAAAGGCGTATTCCATTTCACCGCCCGACGAACGCCGGGAACGGTCTTGGAAATGAGACGGTCGAGGCGTCGCCCGACGTCCCGCTTCCAGCCCGGCATCGCCGCGATGTAGGCCTTCACGGGCGCCGCGCCGTCCGCCTTGGCGATTTGCGGATTGCCACCCGACAGCAGAACGACCTTCACGGACTTCTTGGCCATGGACACTCCTCCGCAGAACCGGGGAAGCTGATCAGCGGCGGACCGACGGGCTTAGCGAACCCACTGGACACGATCTGCCGACTGATCCAGTTCCTGGTTCAGCATTTGCTCTCCCCTTGTACTCCGGCCGGTGCCTTGCGGAGCCGAGCCAACAAAGCGACTCCGAACAGCGCCCCAAAGGCCCCAATGACGCCTCCACCAATCAGCCAACTATGCCGTGCCATGTGATGCTCCAGTGCGACAGCCGATCGGCGACTATTGGTCTGGATGTGCTCGTTCATCGAGGCGGAATCTGAGGTTTCCTTCGGGTAGGAGAGTGGGTAGCAGAAGTTGAAGGCGTAAAAGCCGGCCTGATGTCCAGCGGCGGCCCCACAGGCCAGGGAAACCAACACGACGCCGATACGAATCAAAGATTTCATGCTTGCCGTTGGTTGTCGCTGAACGATGGCGATCAGCGGCTCGCGTTCACAGGATGGTCCACGCCGGTGGACTGCATCGCGAGTCCGTGGCATCGGATGGTTCGCAATCAGCCCTTCGCAGGCTAGAGGATGCCTTGGCCCGAGAAGACAATCCAGAGCGATGCTGCATGGACCGCACTGATCGCCAGATTCCACCACGGAACGGGGTTTTTCCAATCCGCGACAAAAAATATTGTCAGAGTTTTGTAGAGAATCTGAAGCGGAAAGAGCACAACGACAATATCCATCCGCAGCGGCACGACGAGCAAAGCCACCGCGCTTCCTGCAGCGATTGCCAGATAGAGGCACGCCAAGATTCGTCGCGCGGGCGTGTCGGGCCCAAATACGACGTCGAGCTTCGGGAGTACTGAGTTGAGGTTGAACCCGGTCGCGAGGCCAAAGAAACCGGCGACAAGAACATTGACGACAAGGGACGCCACGATGATCGGCATGAAAGCACTCAAGTCGATACTACGAACGGTGGCGCCCGGCGGTTCGCAACCTTGGACGAACCATACCGCC
>RGVZ01000607.1 GCA_010029825.1 bacterium
GCGCCGGAGAAACGACCTTTGAACAAGTTTCCAAACATGCGGGCTGGACCCGCGCCGCAATGGCCTCCCCGACAGTCACCGCCAAACAAACGGCGAAAGCGGTTGAGGCCCAGTACTTCGCTTACGGCAGTATTACCGGCTCCGGCGGCGTCATACGGATCCACGCCCATCCGCTTGGCTTGCTCTAAGAATTCTTTTTCCCCAAACGTTTCTTTGGCCCGCATCCAAAGCGTGGGTTTCTGGCCGACCGGCGTTGTTTTGGGGTCACGATAATACCCGCGCGGATTCTGGCTCGAACCCTCTGTGACCGTGTGTTTGTACACCGTGTCACCCCAGTGCGGGACCAACTCTTGCGGGCGCCGATCAAGCGCTTCTTGAATTTCTTTCGTCAGCCCTTCTGGCGATGTGTTGTATTTATAGTTGTCAAGCCAGTTGCGCATGCGCACCCGCAAGCCCGGCCAGCCGCGCCGCCACCAACCGTCCGCGACATCTTTTGCTGCCTCTGGGGCGTTGGAAAAAATGTAATCCACCGGCGTCTGGCCCGCGTTCGTCGCGCTCATGCCGCCGTGTAATAAACTCGGCACCACGGTCTCAAACTGCTTCGGTTTAAATAACTTGGATTTGAGCAGGGCGTTGGGATTACCACCAGCGGCTTCGATCAGGGATTCGACCGTCTGCTTCTGCGCTGGTGTCTTGAGTCCACGAGCTTCTAAGTTCTTGGCCAAGCGATCCCAACGCTCGCCATCGGTCATGCGCAGGTCAGCAGCGATTTGCTTGAGCTTGGGGTTCTTGGCGGCCAGCTCATCGAAGCGTTTGGCCAGCGCTTCCTGCCGGTCAGCCTTGCCCGTGATGTACTCTAATTGGCGCTCGAAGTTCTTGGCGTCTGTGCGTGGGCCGCCAAAGAACCCGGTCTCGCTCGTGGGCCGCCAGCGCTCATGAACTTTCTGTCCGCGGCGATATAGCTCACCAGTCTGCGTGTTCCCGGAGTTCTCGGCGATGTCTCCCAGCAGGCTTTTCAGGCGCGACACCGACGTGGTTTTTGCCTGCTGAAGCTTCTGAATTGCGTTGGCATCAGGCCGCGGGACTTGTGGTTGGGGGGCATTAACGCCTTTGCGTACAGCGTCGTCGTAGGTGCTCCATGCACGCTCTCTGGCTTTCAGTTCTGCCAGTTGCTTGGTGCGAGAGCGTAAATATTCTTTGTAATTCCCATAGCGCTGCGTGCCCGTCATGTCCTTCGCATCGCCCGCCACGCGCTTGCGCCACGCCTTGGGATTGCTGGCCATCTCGGGTGAATATAATTCTCCACGGTCGTTCATTAAGAACGAGAGCGCCGGACCTAGCTCGCCTTCCGGGGTGTTCGTGAGCTTCCAATGTGGACGC
>RGVZ01000608.1 GCA_010029825.1 bacterium
CACGGTCACGGAATGGCCGGCCTGGGCGAGCAAAGCGGCCGAGGTCAAGCCACCAATCCCTGCTCCTAAGACAACGATGCGGGACATCTCGTTCACAGCCCAAAGAAGAGAACGAGAACAAGTTGAACGCCTGCCACGGCACCGGCGACATACGGAAACGCAATCGAGTAGCGATACATGGCATGGGCGCCGGCCGGTGTCGGGTTGCGGAAGACGCCGGCGACGAGAATCGTCGCAATAACGGCGTTTGCTAATGCCACCGGAATGTTGACCATCGCAAAGCACACCGTCGCGACGGCCCACCACACGGTTGACCACCAGGCCGTCCCCCGAGGCCCCAGGTGTACGGCCGTCGTCACGATTCCAGTTTCAGAATCTTGCGGGATGTCTTGAATCGCGTCGTACGCGTGTTTCGCGACTGACCAGCACATGAGACCAATCACGGCCCACCACACCGGTTGCACACCCATTGCGAGTGGCACGAACGCCAGCGGGAATGCGTAGTCGGTGTTGGAGAGTGCGTCGAGATACTTACGCGCCTTGAAACGAACCGGCGGCATCGAGTAGAGAGCAAAGAAAAGACTGTACGCGAGCATCCACAGGGATGCTGCCAGCGGCAGAGTCACAAAGAAGAAGACGAGGAATGGCACATTGGTGACAAGCACCGCGATCCAAATCGGTTTGACTTCGCTCGGCGAAATCTTTGCGCCCTCATAACCTCCCTTGCGCGCATTAATGTTGTCCGTCTCTTGATCGAAAATGTCGTTAATTCCGTAAATGAGGATGTTGAACGGAAAAGTAACCCAGATCAAGATGGGCAGAACTGTCCACGACCAGAGGGCCCCGGCAAGCCACATGGCAATGACCGTCGTACCGATGGTGTTGATCCACAGCACCGGTCGGGAAATCACAAGGAGGCGGGAGAGCACGTGTCCACACTACGTTGCCACGGGAGGTCGTCGGCATCGCTGAGGCGGGTGGCGAGTGAGGGTCCGCGGCACGAAGCTTCGCTTCGCAAACGCCACGGGACCTAGAACCCGGGTTCGAATGCCGGCTGAACTAGCCACAAATGCGAAAACCCCCGGAATGGGGGTTTTCGCATTTGTGGCGAGTGAGGGATTCGAACCCCCGAAGGCTACGCCGGCTGATTTACAGTCAGATCCCTTTGGCCGCTTGGGTAACTCGCCAAGTGTGCAGTCACCCTCGGTAATCCGCGGACGACTGCGCGATAAAGACTACCCGGCAGAGTGTGTCAACAGAAAATCACGCAGGAAACGGTCTGGGCATACTCTTCGGCTTTAGCGGCAACATCCGTGGCATAAATCGGGACGTCGTTGTAGGCGCGGATGGACGTGTTCCACCCTTCGGCGTTCGTCATGG
>RGVZ01000609.1 GCA_010029825.1 bacterium
CCTGAGGGGTTTTCGGCGACACCCCAAGAATAACCGACGTCGGCCAAAAGGCAAATCGTCGGTTTTTCTCGGGGAAATCGCCAGTTGGACACTTGGTTCCGTGAGAAAATCAGGTATCCGGCTGGAACCCCTTGGAGGGAGCCCCGAGCCTTGTCTCCTGCTTGGCCTTCGCCTTCGCCAGGGCCTCGACCTCCTTGCGGTCGAGCATCGTATACCGCCCCGAGAGTTTCCAACTCTTGAGCCGTCCGTTTCTCCGCAGCCAGCGGACGTGGCCCATCGAGCATTGCAGGATGCTCGCCGCGACCCTGGATGGGATCGGGTTCACGTTCTTGGGGATGACTATGACCTTTTCCTCTGTGGTGACTGCTTTCTTCTTCATGCTTGGCTCTCCGTTGATGGATGATGGATGACTGACCGGAGTATTCTTACGAGGTCGGCCAATCGCCGGCAAACTCACGCAATCGATCCTGCGACTCTCTCGCCGCCTCGGTGGCCTCCGGGTCTCCTGAATCGAGCAGGACGGCAAACGACCTCGCCGCCTCGGCCTTCGTCGCGACGCAGATCGCCCGTCGGCCGCTCATGTATGGCAGCCACTTTCCGCAGTCGTCTCGGCCGAACAGGTGCTTCTCAGCGATCGCGTACGGCAGATAGACCTTCCTGCGACACTCATAGTTTTCCACTGCTCACCTCCTCTTCGCTGGCGATCGAATATCCCACGATCCAGAACCGATCCCGCAGCACGGCGAGCCTCTCGCCGTCGACGATCGAGTCGTCTTCGATCGTCATGGACTTCGCTTGCTTGTCGAGCCGAAACCGCATTCCAGACCTTGAGTCCGTCCAGGCCTCGCCGTTGGGCGTGAGGGACAGCACCATGTGTGCGAAGTCTACCTCGTACTGCGCGTCGTCGTCCCGACAGGCGACTCCCCAGAAGAACTCCGCGCGGTTGCGGCTCTCGAACGGGCCGTGCTTCGTCATGCCGTTGATGCAAATCCACCACTCGCCGCGATGCTCGTAGATGATCGGCATACCGTCCTGAGCCGTCGTGAGTTTCACGATGGCCGACGCCAGATGCCTCCGAAACTCGCTCGCCGTCGGCAGGCCGCTCTCTGCGATATTGTTGAGTTCCGTCAGCAGGGCGCAGGCCTCCTCCGGTGTGATGATTGCTCCCATGTCATGTCTCCTGTTTGATGGTGTGGTTGTGATCCTACCTATGGCCGCCGGCCGCATACTTTCGCGACCGGCGGCCCAAGGCGTCAGAGTTTCGAGTTCCGCCTGACGCACGACTCCGAGAGACCGGTCGCCTCGGCGATCTGCGAGACACTGCTGCCTCGCGACCGCAGATCGACCATCGTCGCCCGCTGGCTCTCCGAGACGGCATA
>RGVZ01000610.1 GCA_010029825.1 bacterium
GTCGACAGCGACGCTTTCTCACTGGCGTTTATCATGCCATCAGACGCGGCGTTTGCCAGAGCCATCGTGGCTGTTGGCGCCACGGTGTCGACTGTGATCGAAGTCGATGACTGTGTCCTTGTCACGTTCCCCGCAAGATCTGTGATCTCGACGCAGCCCAGATATCCGCCGTCGGTCGTGATCTTGGTCGTGTCCGCACCGGGAATTCCAGACGCATAGTCGCTGGCCGTCGCGCACGACCCGAGCAGCGGGAGAATTGTATATTTATAAGTTGAAGATTCAGTGGCCACGGCCGCTATCAAGACGGCCGATGTGGAGTCGGACGCATCTCCCGTCCACGCGAATCCACTGGCAAGATTTGGTGCCACGGTATCGCGGACGACGACACCGCTGGATCCGTATGTAACATTGCCCGCTGTATCTTCCAGTTTGACGCAGACTTTCCAGGGTCCATCCGCGGTGATCGCCGCGTCGTTCACCTTCGGCTTGGTCGCGCCGTAACCAGTCGCCGTGTTACAGGCTGCCGTATTCGCCACGACCACATAGCTGGTCGCGTCGGCACCAGAAGTTACTGGCGTGGCGACAAGATCGGTGGTCGCGTTCTTCTCGGAGTTGTTGATGTATCCATCGGAGGCTTCGTTGGCGAAAGCGATCGAGGTGAATACCGGACCTGTCGTGTCCAAAATGATCGCGCCCGATGCCGAGTAGCCGACATTGCCGGCACTGTCGACCAGGCGCATGCAGATCTTGTAGTTTCCGTCCGATCCGAAATCAAGGCTGTTGGCCGCCGGGATAGAGGCGCCATAGGACAGGGATCCATCGCACGTCGTGGCACTCGTGACCAGTTTGTAGGTCGCGGCAGAGAGCGTCTCGCTGCCGACCGGAGAAGCCCCCATGGCGGTCGACAGCGACGCTTTCTCACTGGCGTTGATCATGCCGTCAGACGCGGCGTTTGCCAGAGCCATCGTCGCTGATGGCGAAACTGTGTCGCGCGTGATGTCAGTGGCCGATGCCGCGTAGGCGACATTGCCGGCAAGGTCCTCCATCCGCACACATGCCTTGTACGCCACCTCGCCGGTGAATGCCGCATGGCTGGCAGTCGGAATCGACGCGCCGTATGTCAGGCTGCCATCACACGTCGTACTCGATGTAACAATGCCATATGAATACGTTGACGTCTCATCGGCAGTAGCCGCCGTCAAAAGAGCGCTTGATCCTGCCTTTTCCGAATCGTTGATGTAGCCATCAGCTGCCGAGCCAGTCCATACAAAGCTACCGGTAACGAGAGTCGGAGACACGGTGTCGCGGACGACAGCACCGCTGGATCCGTACGTAACATTGCCCGCGGTATCTTCCAGTTTGACGCAGACTTTCCAGG
>RGVZ01000062.1 GCA_010029825.1 bacterium
TGGTCAGCGGCCAGCGTCAACGTCTGCCCGCCCGATGCCCACGAGACGCTGCCTTTCAACGTTGTAGTGCCACTCAATCTCTGGTCCGCGCTATTCAAGCGCTCATCGTAAGCAGCTCCAGCCGATGCCTTCCAGGATCCAATTTCAACGTCAACGGCCCCGGACGGGTTGCGCTGGGTTTCTTTGTTCGCAGCCTCGAAGTCCGGCAAGGACAACTTGTATTGAACCGATCCCTCCAGCTCGACGGATCCGGTCACGGGAACGGTCACGGAAGGCTTCGCGCCCATGCTGAACTCATTCTTGCTTGATCCCTTGCCGGAGACTTCCCCGAACACCGTCGTCGCGGTGTCGCTGTTGCGTTTGAAGGTCACGGTATCACCCACAGAGGCTGACCGGGTGTAGGTGAGGTCCACCGGCAAGGAGAGAGCGAGGCTCTCTCCGCCAGCTTGGGCCATCGGGGATTCTGTTCGAGCCTGGATGTTCAATTTGTTCTCTGTTGAAGTGCTGACGCCGCTGCTCTGCGACAACCCGCTGAAACTCTTATACGAATCTGAACGGCTGTAATTCAAAGCCGGCGTGACGGAAAAGTGACTGGTGACGCCACCTGGTTTCTCAAGTTTCGCGGATTTCTCAGGTTTCTCCGGTCCCGGCCGTGGTTTTTGCGGGACCTTGCCGTATGCCGGATCAACCGGCATCACCACGGGGGCCTGCCAGTATGGCTGCGTGCCGACCGGATTCCACGATGAGTTGGAGTTTGCCAGACCCGCGGACCTGCTTTCCTCGCGTTCGCGTTCAGCGGCGAATTTCTCAAGGCGACGCCGCGTCTGCGCCGCGCGCCCGGGTAACGGCCGGGCCAGACGCAAGGCGCGCTGGGCGGCGGACCATCTCTTCGCGCGCAGAAGGCAACTGCCCAGGGCCAGATTCGCTTGCGCCGCCTCGACGGTTCCGTATTTGTTCCGCGCCAGGATTTGACGGGCAAGGCCGGTGGCACCCGCGCAATCACCGCGCTGCAGCGCCGCGTTCATGCCCGCGACGGGATCCTGCGCGTTTGGTTGATTCTGGGCCAGGAGTTGCGGCGCGGTAAAAACAAGCGCTGCCAAACCATGTAATGCGCACGTCGAAATTGCGTTGAACCAGCGAGCCATGACGCGCCTCAATGCGCCAGGTCAACCTGGATGTCCTCTTCAGTGGACTTCGCAGGCGCCGGCGATGACTGTGACGCGTCCGGGGACTCCGGCAACTTGCCGTTCACGGATCCAATGAATCGCAATTCATCGGAATAATCGAGGCGCGTGTATGAATCAGAATGATCACGACCGGTGAGGAATGCCTCGAGGTCCTTGCGAACCAGGTGCCATTCTTCCTGGTCGCCGGACATCCGGGCCTGGACAGCAATGCGCAGAGTTGCCCAGTAGAATTTTTCGCGGTTGTAATCGTCCTGCATCAGTTTATGCCAGGGCGCCTCGAGGCAACGGTCCAGGTCAACACGACTTCTCGCCCTGTCCATGCACGTCCAGAGCCCGAACAGGCTGCTGTCCTTGATTTGCCTTGATCCATCCTGCGCGATGGCCGGGGACAATGCCGGGGCAAGAGACTCCGTCAAGAATCGCAGCCTTTCCCTGACCGCGGCGGAACCGGGATTGTTGACTGCCTGCTGGCTCGTTTGCTGGCTCAATTGCTGAAAAGCCCGGGCCGCCATCAAGACGCATCCTTGATAGAAATTCCTGGGACGACTCCAACCGGCCTGGCCGCGACGGTTGATCCACCATGGATCCCAGGCAAGGACGCGGCCCCAATGGTCAGACGGCAGGACGCCGCCAGACGCCACACTTTGAAAGTCCGCGGCGCCGTCACGCCAACGCTTGGCCCACGACTTCAGCGAGCAATCAGCCGGAGCCGCGACCCCCGCCTCGCCCCGCAGTTTCTTCGACGGAAATCCCTCAATCTCACCCGCGCCAGCCAGAAATGCGTATGCGCGCAAGTACGGGATCCAAGTGGTCAACGCCTCGCGTTTGCGCAACGCGCGATCGACCACGCGCGCGACCTGAGGTTCCATCGCCGCCGTGAATTCCTGGTCACGGCCGTTGCCCAGCATGGCGTCGTAGTCGGTGGTCGCAGGCAACTGCGCACCGACAATGCGGCTGGACAATTCGCCTGACCCGGCCAGCAACCACGCGACGAGAGCCGCCACCAGCGCGAGCCCGAAGAACGCGGCGGCCATCAGCCACCGGCGCGCCGGTTTTTGGGACGGGATGCTGACCGGCCCCTTGACGGTGGGTTCATTGCGGAACCCGCCAACATCCGCCGACCAGCCACTGACCGCCGTGGACTGCACAATGGCCAGCAGTTCCGGATAAAAGCGGCGCAGGCGCTCACGGTCGTCCAGAAAAACCCACGGCCCGCAATGTCCAGAGACCTCGTCGCGGAGCCCGACCGACATCCGTTCCATGGATTTCGCGATCTCAGGAGCCGTCAACGGGCCCGTGAAGGTTTCCAGGTCGCGACGCACCAGGTAGAGTTTTTCGCGTGGCATCATCGACCCTCCACTCTGGCGAGGAGAACCGTGATGTTGTCGCGGCCACCGGCCGCGTTCGCTGTGTCGACGAGTTCCTCGGCCGCCTTCTGCAGGCCGGCCGGACTGCCCGCGTGACGGGACAGGATCGCGGCGACTTCCTTGTCACTGACCATCGAGCTCAAGCCATCGGAGCAACTCAGGTAAAGCTGTCCCGGACGGCGCTTGATGCGACATATGTCGGTCTCGCAACGCGACTGGAGTCCAATCGCCTTGACCAGGGCCGAGCCACGGACGCGCGGATCGGCCAGCGAGTCCCGGTTGACCATTCCGCGATCCACGAAATTCTCGACATTGTGATCGAGAGTCAGCTGAAAAAAGTGGCCGTCCTCGAAGAGGTACGTCCGGCTGTCGCCAACATGGGCGACGTAGACCATGTCGCCCGAGAACAGGATGCATTCGAGGGTAGAACCCAGCCCGGCGTAACCCTCGTTCGCGCGCCCGAACTGGAAGACCGTGGTGTTCACCTGGTCCACGGCCGACGCGAGGAATGGCGTTATCTCCTCGTGACGGATGACATCCGACCCGAGGAACACATCGCGGACTCCCTCAACCACGAGGGTTGATGCGATCTCGCCGCCTTTTCTGCCGCCAATGCCATCGGCGACGACACCGATGCCGTGGCCCTCATCAAAGAAAAGGCTGTCCTGGTTGTTCTTGCGGCGACGTCCAATATGGGTGACGCCCGCCATTCGGATTTGCACCGATGCCTCCAGACACGCGACAACGCATGACACAACTCACTGCCTGGAGTTTTTCGGAAAGAATCTTGGGGACTTGAAGAAGTCTTGGCCAGCGGTCCCGCGCCCGATCCGGCGCCGCAACCCGGACACGCGGAAAACCCACGGATACAAGGCTGATTCAGGGGATGCTTGGCAAATCACCAATTTCAGGTAAATGCACCCATCCGCCGCCAGCATCGACAAATCCGTCCGCAGGCCTCACGGTTTTCCCGGTCGCGAACATGCCCGCGACCCATGCCGTGACAAACGCGTGAAAGACCTCGACGGACCCGGAAAGAATTCCGGATGACAGATCAGGATGAGAATTGTCCGCGACAAGCCCGGCGCGCACCATCAACCTGACAACCTCCCGGCGAAATTGCCTGCCGTTCTCGAAGCTGCGGTAAGCGACCGAGGCGCGGGTCGCGCCGGTGTCGATGCGCAACTGGCGCGCGAGCAAGTCTACGACGCACGGTACGTGAGTTTCCTCGAGTTTCATCTGGTCGACCGAGTTCAGACGACGCTGCAGGGTGCGGGCGCGGACAACCAGGGGCGCGTGATTGGAGCTCCACGTCGGTTCCTGGTTTGTCACGCCGGCCACGCTGGTTTGAAACACGTCCCACAGGCGATGACCCTGTGGATTCATTTTCTTGCGCTTGCGTTGCTTCGCGGTTCCCTGACGGGCCGCGACAGCCATCATCCACGCGACACCGACGTCGTCGCAGCGAACGACCCCCGGACAAGACGGCCGCGCGCAATCAACGCATGGCGGAACCGTGAGCGGACAGTCGACAAAAACGGACTGGAACGGCCCCTCCCGGGTCAGGATCCCGAACAGGCGGTCATCGGAAAACAAGTTCCCAAAAGAACCAATCTTTTCATATACTCTGACCAGTTCTAACCCGGTCGTTTCATCGTTGGCGGACTTGGGTCCTGAAAGATGGATCCCGGCGCAGGGTGTCTTGATCACGATGCACCACCTGATGGGTTGCGTAACCGTTGAATCGAAGTCTGAAATTCCTGCTGCTTTTGATTATAACCTTGACCGGCGTGGCAGGTCACCCCGGTATCGCCCGCGCAACAGGTCCCGACGTCACTTACGGACCGCAAATCATTCCCGTCCTGACCCGTCGACTCCAGAAAAACCGGTTTGATTTCATTTCCTGGCACCGCCTGGGGGTCGCCTGGTACCAGAACGGCTATCCGGCCAAGGCGATCAAGCCGCTGCTCTACTCGGCAGGAAAAATCCGGGAATCGTCGCTGAACTCCCTTTATCTTGGCCTCGCGTACGAGGCCACGGGAAAAAACGCGCAGGCGCGCTACTGGCTGGCGCAGGCGGCAGCACAGGCAGATGAGGCCGGCAGCAAAGCCCTGTTCGAACTGGCGAGCCTGGAGTTCAGGAGCAGGAGCGTCGAACGCGCGATCAACCTCTTGAAATCATACATCCAGAGGTTTCCGGCCGGGGGTTACCGCGCGCAGGCCGACAAGTTGCTGGCGGCCGCGACCGCCGGCAAGTTCAACGAACCCGCGCCCGGGATCGACAAACCGGACATGGAACGACTGTACTACCGGAACAGCCGGCGCGCGTTGTTCGACTACCCGCATTTCTGGTTCGTGCAGGCTGGGTTCTTGTTGTTGACGTCAGACTATTCCGATCCGACCGGAAAGCCCACGGGGCCGCCGCTGAAACCAGGTTCGGACAGTGAATACGGGCTGACCGCGAACGCGGGCCTGGGAGTTGGTCCGTGGCGCGAGGGTACGAGAACCGCGTCCGGCGGTTACTTGTATCGTCAGACCTATTACACGACCGACAGTCGCGTGGAGCAGTTTTTCAACGACCCGGGCAATCTGCGGTATTTCCCGTTCCGCTTTGACCTGCTCAAACGCAGGCATACGCTATTCGGGGATTTCCGCGGCAAGTTGACGGAAAAATTCGACGCCGGGGTTTTCGGGCGCCACGAGATCGCCAGGATTGGTTCCGATTTTTTCTCGGGCGCGGAAGAGGGCGACCTGCGCAGTTCCCTGAGCATCAGTGACACCACCGTCCTGATCCCATGGGTCGGAACCAGTCTCGTCGAGAAATCACGTACGACGGCGTACATGTACTTGAGGAAGGAGATCAATTACGAGACCCCCGATCTCTCCAACAAGACCTACGACCTGCTCGGTGGTTCGACGAATCCGGTATTCAGTGTTGGCGCCAGCCACAGCCAGGTGATGGCGGACGACCGACTGACCCTGTCGGGCGAAGTGTTCAGTTATGATTTCGTATTCAACGACTATTGGGTGGACTTCTCGCGGTTTGGCGGGTTCGCCGAGGCAGAATACCGCATTACGTCCTCCGTGGCGGTGAACGGTATCGCGGGTTTCTATCAGGATCACTACAGCCTCGGACGTCCTCGCATGAACGGCAATTGCAACACCAACAGCGTGCAGACGCCGACGAAGGACTCGCCGACGCCATCGGAACCAGCGTTGTGCCGGCGCGACGACTCGGGAACCGTTTTCCAGGGGGGGCTGCGCTGGAACATCCAGGACGATACCCAGTTGTCGACCAGCTTGCTCTACGTCGACAATGGCAACAGCACCATGCGGGAATACGACTTTCAACAACTGAAGTTCCTGGTGACGCTGACGCGGGCGTTCCCGAATGTGCAGAGGGTCGAGAGGATGAGTGAGCGATTCGCGGACTATGTGTTCTTCAAGGAGGCCCGCTGAGATGGCGCCTGACCAAATTACCCCCGGACCAGACAAGGAATCCATCGAGGACTTCGCGAGGTCGACCGGTACGTCAGTTCACTCCGGTCAGGCCGCAATCGTCAGCGGCAACGAGGTTGACCTGTCTTTCGGCACGCGGGTCATCGCGGTGTCGGGCGACCGGCTGACCCTCGTAAACACGGTCCCTTTCGCCATGATTTCGGGATTTGTCAAATCAACCCGGTTCAGCATCCAGGTTGACTTGCTGAGGATTCATGCCGAAGCCGTGGAAAGTGACGGGAAGAACCTTGTGTTCAAGGCCGCAAGCATCGACTCGATCAGTGAGACGCGCAGCGACGAACGCTTCACGTTCTCGATTGATGAGCATGTAGCCTGTGAGATCCTGAATCCAGAGGACAATGAGACCCTGCTGTTAAAACCTGTGCTGGACATGTCCGCGTCAGGATTCTCACTTCGGACCTCGCCAGGCAGCCGTTTGTTCAATCCGGGGCGGAAATTGACGGGCATCCGGATCATCATCGGGGACCGGACCTACTCAATCAGGGACGCGGAGACGGTTTACCAGCGCAGGTACATGGACGAGCACGGCGCGCTGCATCAGCAAGTTGGCTTAAAATTCACCACGGCCGGCAACAATGAAGAAACACAACAAGCTTGAGAAATGGCAGCGCATCTTTGTCAACCGCTCGCTCAACATGGGCAACACGCGAGCCATCGGTTTTGACATGGATCACACGCTCGCCATGTACAACCGCGAGAATTTCGAGGCGCTCGCGTTTCGCGCGACCCTGGGAAAATTCATCGACGCGGGTTATCCCGCGGAACTCGAGACGCTGCAGTTCAAGCCCGAATTCCTGATCCGCGGCCTTCTCGTGGACATGGACCGGGGCAACATCCTCAAGGTCGACGGTCACAAGTACGTGAAAATCGCGTTCCACGGCCATACACGCCTCGACAAGGAAACACGCCACAAACTTTACAACAGCGAGAGTTTCAAGGCGTATGAGTTCCTTTCGATGGACTCTTTCTTCGCCCTCAGCGAAGTGCAGCTGTTCGCCGAGATCGTCGACTACATGAACCACAACCCCGGGAAGATCCAGAAGTCCTTCCGCGAAGTGTACGCCGACCTCCGCCAGTTCATCGATAAAAGCCACGCCGACGGCAGCATCAAGAATGAGGTCCTTCGCAATCCGGAACGTTTCTTCATCCGTGACAAGCATCTGGCGACCGCCCTGATCCGAACGATGGATGCCGGGAAACACTTGTTCCTGCTGACCAACTCGAACTTCACCTATACAGACGCCGTGATGAACTACATCCTCGGCGACGCCAGTTCCGACTTCCCGGACTGGCGGCAATATTTCCGATACGTGATTGTCGGCGCCGGCAAACCGGGGTTCTTCACCGGAACCCAGCCTTTCTACGAGGTCGTGACCCAGTCAAACCTGCTGACCGCCACGAATGGGCCACTCGATGCCGGAAAAATCTACCAGGGTGGAAACGCCCAGTTGCTGCAGAAACTGACCGGTTTCCGCGGGGATGAGATCCTTTACGTTGGCGATCACATTTACGGTGACATCATCCGCTCCAAAGGCTCCGTCAACTGGCGGACGCTGCTGGTCGTCGAGGAACTCGAGCGGGAGTTGCTGAAAATCGAGGAACTGCGGCCAGCGCTCGTCCACATCCATGAAAAAATCGCGGAGCGCGAGGTGTGCGACGAGGACCTGCAAATCCTCAGGTCGAAGATCGCCTCGAACGCGCGCCAGGCGAAGATCGCGACGGATCGCGGCGACAACCGCCGGGCCCGGCATCTTTTGGCGGAAAACGAAAAATTGCTGGAAAAAGCCCACGAGAAACAGGGCATTCTGGTCGAAATCGACGAACAGATCAAACAGGCCATTGCCGAGCGCGACGCCAACATCCACCCGGTCTGGGGCGGCCTCATGAAAGTCGGCCTCGAGAGATCCCGATTCGCCAATCAAGTCGAGTCGTACGCGTGCCTTTACACGAGCCGCGTCTCAAACTTGCGTTTTTACAGCCCATTCAAAAGGTTTACGTCTTATCACGACATCCTCCCGCACGAGGTCTGAGGCGCCTCAAAAAACCTAAAGTGATCGGCAACTTAAGCCGATCCCACCCGCATGCGAAATTCGGTTCTCGGACAACGCTACAGGATCCTCGACCGCCTCGGTGAAGGCGGCATGGCGAACGTTTACCGCGCGCTTGACGAAAAACTCGGGCGTTATGTCGCGGTCAAGATTTTGCACGATCACCTGCGTCGCGACCCCGACATCCGGTCCCGGTTCCAGCAAGAGGCGCAAGCCGTCTCGACACTGGATCACCCGAACATCATGCGGATTTATGACTTCTCAGGCCCGGAGCACGAGCAACTCTGGCTGGTCGCGGAACTGGTCACTGGCACGACGCTGGCGAGCCTCCAGGATTCCCGCGCCGATCGTCGCATTCCGGAAATCGTTGCCGCGTGCATCGTCCGCGAGATCGCGCGCGCCCTTGAGCATGCGCACAAATCGGGAATCGTCCATCGCGACATCAAACCTGAGAATGTGATGGTCACGCAGGACGGTCGCTTGAAGTTGATGGACTTCGGCATCGCGAAGGACACGCAGAACCATCGCAAGACCCAGACCGGCATGTTCATGGGATCACCCAGCTACATGTCCGCGGAACAAGTGAGGGGGCGCAACATCGACGCGCGCAGCGATATTTGCAGCCTCGGCGTCGTGTTTTACGAACTGCTGACCGGACGGCTCCCGTACGAAGGGTCCAGCAGCGCCGATGTGATCGAGAAAATCAACAAAGGTGATTTTGTCTATCCGCGATTCCGCACGCATGGCCTCAGCATGGAAATCGACCGCGTCGTGGTGCGCTGCTTGCAAAAGAATCCGGAAGCCCGGTTCCAAAGCGTGACGGAACTTGGCAACGCGATCGATTCGTGGCTGGCCACGCAAACCGTTTACTCGAGCGCGTTGGAACTTGAGTCGTGGATGTCGCGAGGCACAACACGGTCCCCGGAATCCCTCGCCTCCGCGTCGGGTTCGGGGATCCAGATATCGTCCTCCGGATCATCATCCCCGGACGTCGTAGAAGCCCCGCAGAATAAGAATCCGGCGCGCAAGACACGAGTGCGCACCGCGCAACCACGCCGGATCATCAAGAACGACGCGGCGAAGCGCGCGCCGCAACCCGCGGCCTTCCAAAGAGGAGCGCGCCGCCAGCCATTCGCGCGCCGCCAGGTTGTCGTGGTCGCGCGCCAGCCCAGCCAGACACCGGTGATCCTTGCCATCCTCGTGGCGATCGTCATGGCCGTGCTGTGGGCGACTGATTTCAAGATCCTGCGGCAGGCCACGCGAAACGCGCAGGTTGCCGCCCCGACGCAGACGCCGTCCCAGGCTCAATCCCCGTCCCAGACTCCAGCGCAGACTCCAGCGCAGACTCCATCCCAGGCGCAGGATCAGAATCGCTCCGGGGACAATTCCAGCGCGGAGACCATCGCCCCCGCGCCGGCTAAAAAGCCCGCACGCAAGGAACCGCGCAAGGCGCCCCAGGATCGCGCGCCGCGCAAACCGGAAACTGTCGCGCCTGCGACGCCAACCGTGACCAACATGCCCCAGGCAACACCGGGCGTGACAACCCCAGTCGCGCCGAACCCGGCGACGGCGCCTCGTCCCGCTGCCCCGGGGCAAGTTCTGGCGGGCAAGGCCCGCATCTCGATCGCGTCGCAACCTGCCGCCGAGATTTTCATCAACAACCGCAAAGTCGGCACGACGGTTGATGGTGGCAGCAGCAGCGGATGGATCGCGGTCGACACAGGCGCGGTGACGATCGTCCTGCGTCGTGCCGGTTACCGTGATCTTGTCAAGAAAATCACCGTCGCGCGCGACGACCGGATCACGATGGGAATATTGACCCTCGAGCGCGAGGGAGCCTCACCGTCTCCGGGGACAGTCGCGACGCGTTTGCCGAATATCAATCTGACCGTAACAACGAATCGCTGGCCTGCCAGCGTGACCATCATCAACAACAGCGTTCCGGCCAGCGCGCCCGTTCAGTTCAAGATTGAACGACCGTCGAAGACCGTGAAAGTCCCGCAGGGGCGCCTCACGATCCGCGTTGAGGCCAACGGCGAAGTCAAGGAACGCCGCATCGACACCGCCACGGCCACCGCCATGAGTGGAATCACTTATAGCGTCGAATTCACCGGCCCCGCCACCCAGAAGGCCGCGTTGCCCGGCGGGGGGCACGAACCATGAGGCTATTGTCGAAGCACAGGCCGACAGGTTTTTCGCGATTTTTGGCCCTGTTCCTGTCGGCCATTCTCGTCGCCGGAACCAACGACGCGGCCATCGCGGCGCAACGCCCAGCGACGTCGAGGCAACAAGCCCCCCGGAAAAACGTCGTCAAGTCCACCACGCTGGCTGTGACCTGCAATGTCCCGAACGCCACGGTAACCCAGGACGGCATCATCCTCGGAACCGCCGGGAGTCCCTTTGAGGTCGAACCTGGCAAAGCCGTCCTTGACGTGTCGGCCCCCGGGTACCAGACAAAAAAAATCCAGACGGTGGCACGTCCGAACGTCGCGAACACTGTCAATGTTGTGCTGGTAAAAATGGCACCGGTGAAAAAGCCCGCGCCGGTCGCGCGTCCCGCGCGAAACGCCCCGCGTCAGGCGCAGACGCAAGCTGCCGGACCCCGTGTTCAACCCAAGGCAGGGGGCAGCTCCGCACCGGCCAAAGGGGCGGCGCCGCGAAAATCCCAGGATTTGTTCGGGGATGATTTCGCCGGGGCGTCATCCGGTCCGCCGCCCGCGGCCCCGGGCGGCCCGATCACAGGACCGGCAGGCAGCCCGCCCAGGAAATCGGCGCAACCGCGGCAACCGGTCGCGCGACAAAACCGGCAGCAGCAGCCCCAACAGGGATCTGTGGCAAGTCCCAAATATGAACCCGGATACGGGCCCGGGACCAGCATGCCGGCTCAACCGGGATATCAGCAGCCCTACGCGCAGCCCTATCCACAGACTCCGGTTTATCCCCAATATCCGGGATACCAGCCCTATCCCCAGTACCCGGCGGGTCCATCTGCTCCGAGTTACGGAACCTATCCGGGATACGCCCCAGGTTATGCCCCAGGTTATGCCCCGGGCTACGCGCCCGGTTATCCTGCCCCGGGCTACGGCGTCCCCCAATATCAGGCCCCGTCACCGTACTATTATTACCCTCAGCAACCGCCCGCGATCGTCGCGCCTGTGGCGCCAGCAGACCCCGTGGCGCCTCCGTCCGTGGCCGAGGCGCCACTGCCGTCCGTAGCGGAGGCCCCGAGCCAGTCCGGTCCACCGCCAACCGATGAACTCGTCCCTCAAGTCAGCGCGACCAAAAAGGCGTCGTCCGGACGCAATCCCGTCATCAAGTACCTGCCGTTCGGCGCGGGGCAGTATCAAAACGGAAATTACGTACTCGGGGGCGCGTTCACGGCGGCCCAGGCGGGAGCCCTCGTCCTGTACATCATGAACTCCTCAAACGCGGCCACGGCGCAAACCAATTACAACAAGGCCGTCGCCGCGCGCGATGACGCGATCAACAAAGGCGACAGGGACAGCGAGGCCTATTATGATGACCAGGCCAACCAGCAAAAGGCCTACGGGACAACCAGCGACCAGAACGCAACCCTGTGCCTGCTTGGTTTCGGCGCCGCGTGGGTCGCCAGCACAGTAGAAGCCAGCATCAACGCCCCTTCCGGCAAGGGCACCAAGAAGTCCCGGGGGCGCCGGCGCGGTCTGGCCTTCGAGACTGGAATCGACGAGCGTGGCCTTGAAGCGCAAATCTCGTACAACTTTTGAGAACTTCCTCAGGAAGTGGTGCATCGCCTTGACTGGTGGCATCGCGACCGGAAAATCAACCGTGGCGGCGATCCTGCGCGAACAAGGGTTCACCGTGATTGACGCCGACGAACTGGCGCGCGCCGTGGTTGTGCCTGGCAGTCCTGCCCTGGACGCGATTGCCCGGGCCTTTGGCCCGGAAGTGATTTCCCCGTCGGGAGCCCTCGACCGGTCAAAATTACGGGCCGTGGTCTTCGCCGATTCGCGGGCAAAGGAGCGCCTCGAGTCGATCATGCATCCGGCGATCCGCGAGGCACTTTACGGGGAACTGGATCGAAGAGGCATGGTCGGCAACCCGCGACCGGTTTTCTACGAAGCCTCTCTGATATTTGAAACCGGCTCCCAGAGCGACTTTCGCGAAGTCTGGGCGACACATTGTCCGCGTGAACAACAATTGGAGAGGTTGCGACACATCCGCTCGATTCCGGCTGAGCTCGCCAACCAGATCCTGGCCGGCCAAATGGCCGCAGGCGACAAGGCCTCGCTGGCGGACCATGTCATCGAGACCGGCGGCGATATCGATTCGGTCCGGGAGCAAGTGAGTCGACTGACCGGTCCATTGCGCGAAAAACACCGTCACCCACTGCCTCGAAAAGAATCTTGAATCTAAACGGAAAATACTTGCGGGCCCCCGGTCACGACCTTTACTCTTCGCGAGAGCCTTTTCACCACTCGAGGAGGAACCCCGCCCATGGCATCCACGTCCCTGACCACATCGAATCTGACCGCATCATCCAACGGAAACCGCTCGTCCGAACGCACGCACGCCGTCGCCATCGCGTCGGCAAGACGCAGCCGCGGCTTCCAGCGTCCCACTGGATCCGACAATGCTCCACTCAAGGTATCCGAATATTTCGGGTGCAACACGTTCAGCTTTGACCTCATGGAAAAAAAGATCAAATCCAGCGAAGTCGCGCGCCTCAAGGAATACGCGACCAGCGGCGAGCCCCTCAACCGCGAGATTGCCGACGTCGTGGCGCAAGCCGTCAGGGAATGGGCCGTCTCGAAGGGCGCGACGCACTATTGTCACTGGTTTCAACCGCAAACTGGCGCCACCGCCGAGAAACATGATTCATTCTTCTCGTTTGACAGCAAAGGCTGCGCGATTGAAAAATTCACTGGCAAGGAACTGATCCAGTCGGAACCCGACGCGTCAAGTTTCCCGTCCGGCGGCCGGCGCTCGACATTCGAGGCGCGCGGATACACCGTCTGGGACGCATCCTCGCCGATGTTCCTCATGCAGACCGAGCACGGATTGACCTTGTGCATCCCGTCGCTGTTCATCTCATACAGCGGCGAGTCCCTGGACCAGAAGACACCGCTCCTGAAATCATTGTCCGCGCTGAACCGCCGCTCGTGCGAAGCATTGCACCTGCTCGGCCACACGGACGTGAAGTACTGTGTCGCGACGGCTGGCCCGGAACAGGAATACTTCGTCGTTGACGACGCTCTCGGCGCGCTGAGGCCTGACCTCGTGCTGGCCGGCCGCACACTGCTGGGACGCAATCCGCCGCGCGGACAACAGCTCGAAGACCACTACTTTGGATCCATCAAGTCACGCGTCCTGAGTTTCATGATGGAGTGCGAGCAGGAACTCTACAAACTCGGCGTTCCGTGCAAGACGCGACACAACGAAGTCGCGCCGAACCAGTGTGAGATCGCGCCGATCTTTGAATTCGCCAATGTCGCCGCGGACCACAACCAGATCGTCATGGAAGTATTGAAATCCGTGGGCAAGCGTCACCACCTGAGCGTGCTCTTCCACGAAAAGCCGTTCGCTGGAATCAACGGCTCCGGAAAGCACGTCAACTGGTCGATCGCCGACAGCAACGGCCACAACATGCTCGAGCCAGGTGACAACCCCTCGGACAACATCCGCTTCCTTTATTTTCTTGCCGCCACCGTCAAGGCGATCCACGATCACGGCGCGATGCTGCGCATGGCGATCGCCTCGGCAGGAAACGACTTCCGTCTGGGCGCCAACGAGGCACCGCCAGCGATCATGAGCGTGTTCCTTGGCGAAACCCTCGACGAAGTCCTGAACAAGTTGACCGATGGCAAATCCGGCACGCTTACCGAGCGCCAGCGTGAGATCAACCTCGATCTCGCGAGGGTTCCGGTCATCGCCCGGGACAACACGGACCGTAACCGCACGTCGCCTTTCGCGTTCACTGGCAACAAATTCGAGTTCCGCGCCGTTGGCGCCTCGGCGAGCATCAGTCCCTCGTTGACATTCCTCAATGCGGCTGTCGCCGACTCGCTCGAGATCATGAACGCCGAGCTGCGCCGCCGCGCGGGAGAGCGCCCATCGATCGAGCAGATCCTGACCCTGATCCAGGAGACCGTGAAGGCCACGAAAAAGATCCGTTTTGAGGGCAACGGGTACTCGACCGAATGGCACCGGGAAGCCGAATCACGCGGTTTGCCCAACCTGAGGACGACACCCTCGGCATTGAAGGTCCTGAACGAGAAGCACACCCAGGATATGCTTGATCGCCTTGGCATCCTCGGCAAGGAAGAGGCGTCTGCCCGTTACAACGTCTTCGTCGAGCGATACAACAAAATCAGGCTGATTGAGATTGAAACCCTGGTCGAGATGGTCAGCACCCAGGTGATGCCGGCTGTCGAGGGCCAGATCACCCAGCAAACCGCCGCGGCAGAATCCTGTACGCGAGCCTTGGGCAAGACGCCAAAGGGTATCGCCGACCGGCTGACTGCCACCGCGGAGTTGTACTCAAGCCTTGTGGACAGGACAGGCCAATTGCAGTCGTTCCTTGAGTCCACTTCGAGCAGCCACGATGAGGAAAAACTGGCCGCGAAACTCGCGGGCGAAGGCATGGAGTTGATGGAAAACGTCCGGAAGGTCTCGGACGAACTGGAACTCCTCGTGGACGACTCGCTTTGGTCTCTTCCGAAATACAGGGAATTGCTATACATTCTGTAGGCCATGGCCCACAGGAAACACTCGAAAAAAGACAAGCCGGGGAAAAACGGCCGCCACCGCGATGAGAATCGTCGCGATGGGCGGCCTCCCCGCAAGCAACCCCAGTCCCCTCGACCTCAGAACGCGCCACCACCCAAATTCGACCTGCAGCAAGCCCTGGAGCAAACCAGGCAGAAAATGGACGCCTGGCGTTTGCAGGCCATGCAGCCCCCGACACCGCGCCCCGGCCTCGACCCGTGGCAGGAGCAGGCATGCAATATCCTGCACGAGGGTGGCAGCGTTGTGGTCGACGCCCCGACATCCGCTGGCAAAACGCGCGTTGTTGAATCTTTTTTCGCGGCGCACATCCACAAACCCGGTTTCCGCGCGGCCTACACCACACCGGTCAAGAGCCTCTCCAACGACAAGGTCCGCGAGCTTCGCGCGCTCTTTGGATCTGAAAATGTCGGAATTGCCACGGGAGACATCAAGGAAAACCTGAACGCGCCCATTGTGGTGGCAACGCTCGAGTCTTACCGCAATTCATTGCTGGGCACGGAGCCGGACCTGGGACGGACCCTCGTTGTTTTCGACGAGTATCATTATTTGCAAGATCCCGGACGTGGCAGCGCGTGGGAAGAGGCGTTGATCCTGACGCCTCCCTCGTGCCAGGTCCTGATGCTGTCCGCGTCCGTCGCCAATGCCGAGGAAATCTGCTCATGGATGTCCACCATGCGCGGTCGCCCTTGCGAGCTTGTGCGCACAACTCACCGTCCGGTGCCCCTCGCGAATCTTGTCTTTTACCAGAATCACTGGATTCTCGCGGATCAACTGCCAGGCAGATTGTTCGAGAAACCCGACGCGGGCAAGGGCTCCCATGGTGGTCGCCCCGACCGCGCGCCACAACCCGAGGACACAGCGCTTCTCGCCAAATCAATCGCTCAATCCGAATTGACGCCGTGTATCATGTACGCCGGTCGCCGGATCGCGTGCGAGCGCCTCGCCGTGGCGGTCGCACGGCAACTTCCGCCCCTGCCCGTCGAGGACAGCCAAAAAATCGGCGAAGCATTGCAAAAGATCCATGGCGAAGTCCGCGCCCTGTCCTTCATGAGCCACGACTTGCGGCGCGCGATCCAGACGTATGGTGTCGCCTGGCATCATTCCGGGCTCGCCGCCCCCGTCAGGATCGCGATCGAGCAATTGCTCAAGAACGGACTCTTGCGTTTCTGCACGGCGACCATGGGTCTGAGCCTCGGCATCAATTTCTCTGTACGGTCGACCATGATCACCGACTATGACCGTCCGGGAGACCAGGGGTTTGAGCCTTACGCGCCGTCGGATGTCCTCCAGATGCTGGGTCGCGCCGGCCGCCGTGGCCGGGACGCGATCGGTTACAGCCTGTGGCCAGCCCCGGATTATTTCGGGCGCATGGGCGCCACCTCGCGCGAGGCCTGCACCTCGCGCCTGCGCAAGGACCCGACGACATTCCTTGGTCTGGTTGGACGCGGATTCGGCTTGCGCGCGATCGAGGTTTTTTACGAAAAAAGCTTCCTCGCTTTCCGCGATCGCAAGGCGGATGTTTCGATCATCCAGTCTGGCGATGTCCAGGATCATCTGAGTGACCATAAACTGCCCTGCCGTTCCCCGGTCGAGGAAGTCGTCAAGTTCTGGACCGAAGATGACAACGGGGGCGCCGGGAAGGCCCTGTGCCATGGTTGCCGGCATCGTCGAAAATGCCATCCCTACATGGAAGACCGCGCCGCGTCGAGTCGCCTCGCGCACATGCATCTGCACTTGCACGCGATCAGGGCTCTCGACGAGACAGAGAAATTGACGTCATTCGGTTCTGTCGCCCGCTACTTCCCGCAGGCCGGCGGCATGTACATCGCGCGGCGAATCGCGGACGGAACGCTGCAGGGGGAAAATCTCGGGCGTTTCGCGCAACTCATGGGTGCCTTTTCGCTGGCGCGTTACAAGGAACCACGCGTCAGCGACAGTTACCGGTTCCCGTTCAAGATGGATGAGATCGACGAGGAAATGCGTGAGCTCTATCCACTTGAGCTATTCGAGGATACCTATGACCTCTCGACCGGCCGCCGTGGCAGGCCGGGCAGCCGTCACGGAGGCCAACGCCAACACCGCGGTGAGCATGACTGGGAAACAGCCCCGATCAGGGACCTGAACCCTGCCGGCGCTTACATCGTCTATCGATGGATGTCCGGGATCCGCTGGGATGAACTGGTGAAGGAAGTCGCGACAGAAGGCTTTGGCGCGGGGGACATCATGAACGTGCTGTTCCGGGTCGCGACATACCTGCAGTCGCTCGGGCAGGCCGGCATCACTGGCGTCTCACCCTTGGCAACCGAATTGCGCAAGGAAATCCTGCGCGAACCCTTGTCACTGAACCCCCCGTCATCCTGAGCGAACGCGAAGGATCGTGTCCCCGTCATCCTGAGCGAACGCGAAGGATCGTGTCCCCGTCATCCTGAGCGAACGCGAAGGATCTCAGCGATACAACCCCGGAAACAACTCCCGCTCGATGAGTTCCATGAACGTGTGAATGACCTTGATGTGCATTTCCTGCACACGGTCCGCGTACGCGCCACCCGGCGTACAGATGTCGACATCGGCCAGGCCGCCGATGACACTGCCAGGACGTCCTGTCAGGGCCACCACCTTCATCCCGCGATCACGCGCGGCCTCCACGGCACGCTTCACGTTCTTGCTGGTTCCGCTGGTGCTTATCGCCAGCAGCACGTCACCCTCGCGCCCATGAGCCTCAAGAAAGCGCGAAAACACAAACTCGTAGCCGTAATCGTTCCCCACGCACGAAATATGGCTGGGATCGCTGATGCTGATCGCGCGCACGGCCGGACGATCTTTGCGGTAACGTCCGCTCAATTCTTCCGCGAAATGCATGGCGTCGCACATCGACCCGCCGTTGCCACAACTGAACAGGGTGCCGCCCTCTTGAAGTGAGGCCACCATGATGCCAGCAGCGCGGGCGATCGCGGCCAAAGTCGCGTCATCCGCGCGGACCGCCTCCAGGGCCCGGGCGGCATCATCCATGATTCCCTTGATGATGGAAATCATCTCAGCATCCCGCGTTTGTCACGGTCTTTTTTACAGCCAGTGCTGCTGTCCGCGAATCCGGCCGGCCAATGCACTCATAATGGAAACCGGCATCGACCAGGGCCTTGAAACCATATTGATTGCGCAGATCAAACACGACAGGCTTGCGCAGCAAGCCACGGATCCGCGCCCACGAGGGCCGCTTGTACTCGGGCCACTCGGTCACGAGAACCAGCGCGTCGGCACCTTCCAGCGCGTCATACGAATCCTCGACAAACTTGACCTGGGATGGCTTCAGTCCAGCCTGCTCCCACGCGCGGGCAAAAGTTTTCTGTGCCACCGGGTCATGCGCCACCACTTGCGCTCCCCAGTTGACCAGGGCGCCCATGATCGTCAACGCGGGGGCTTCGCGCACGTCGTCCGTGCCTGGCTTGAACGCGAGACCCCAGATCGCGATCTTGCGACCTTCCAGGTTCCCGCCAAAATACGAGTGTATTTTGCGGGCCGCGTGCATCTTCTGCAATTTGTTCGCGTGACTCACGGCTTTCAGCACGGTCAACTCACATTCATTTTGGCGCGCCGTACTGAGCAGCGCCTCGACATCCTTCGGAAAACAAGACCCGCCGTAGCCAGGTCCTGAATACAAGAACTTCTTGCCAATCCGCGGATCGGATCCGATCCCGCGACGGACATCATCGACGTTGGCGCCGACGACTTCACACAGTCGTGACAACTCGTTCATGAAGCTGATGCGTGTCGCCAGCATCGCGTTGGCCGCGTACTTTGTCATTTCGCTGGACCGGCGTTCCATGACTTGCAATCGCGACGGGTCGTCCTGGATGAATGGCGCGTACATTTCCTGAAATATTGCCGCCGACCCGGGATCCGTCACACCCGTTACGATCCGGTCAGGCTTCATGAAGTCGTCGATCGCCGTTCCTTCCTTGAGGAACTCCGGGTTCGACGCCACGCGAACCTGCGGTTTTCCGCCGGGGAATCGCTTGGCAAGTTCCGCCTGGATGGTCTCCTCAACCATGTCGCAGGTCCCTACCGGCACGGTGGACTTGACCACCACCAGGACTGGTTCTGTCACGAGTTTCCCGATTTCTGTCGCGACCGCCTTCACGTAGCGCAGGTCCGAGGATCCGTCTTCGCCCTCGGGAGTCCCGACCGCGATGAACACCGCCGACGTCCCGGCCAGGCCTTCCGCCAATTGCGTCGTGAAATGGAGACGCTCGTGCGCCGTATTGCGCTTGAGCAGCTCATCAAGGCCCGGTTCGTAAATCGGCGGAATGTTGTCACGCAGCATCGCGATCTTGTTGGCGTCCGTGTCGACGCAGACGATATCGTGTCCGACTTCGGCAAAACAAACGCCAGTGACCAGACCGACGTATCCAGATCCAACAACTGTCAACTTCATGGTGCTTCCCCCCCATCCGCGTACGCCCG
>RGVZ01000611.1 GCA_010029825.1 bacterium
CGCCGCTGGTATTCACCAACACAGGACCCGCGACCACTTCGTGTACCATATCCCCTGCGCTGCCCGCCGGGCTGACCATCGCCGTCAGCGGCGGCACATGCCGCATCACTGGAACACCGACCGTGGCGTCTGACTCCGTAAGCACCTATACCGTAACGGCGTTATCCGCCAATGGAGCCCCCGATACGGCCTCTGTAAGCATCAAGGTCGTGCCAATCGCCTGGGGCGGACTGCTTTTATGGTTGGACGCCGCGAACCCCGCGAGTTACCCGGGGACGGGCACTACGTGGTTTGACATCAGTGGAAATTCCCGTAACGCCACCCTCAACGGTCCGCAATTTTCCTCGACGGGACAGAAAAGTTTCGTGTTCGATGGCAACGACTTTATTTCCCTGCCTCACGACGCGGGCATCTCATCAAACCCTGCAATGACTCTCGAGGTTTTTGTAAAATTCAATTCCTCCACGAATCAGATTTTCGCCCAAAAGTGGAACTATTCAGGCGGTGGAGGTTACGGTCTGGAGATTTACGGCGGCCTACTGTACGGATATTCCAGCGCATTTGGGACTTACCCGACGACGCCGATCGCAAACTTTTCTGTGGGCGGCCTGCACCAATTCGCGGTCACATTGTCAGGATCCACCCAAGTCCTTTACGCGAACGGCTCTCGCCTGTCGACAAGTGCCGGCGGTTCGATCACCACCTCACCGAGCAGTGATTTTCGGATCGGTGGCCGGTCCGTGGGTGGAGACGGCGGCTCGTACCTCACCGGAAATGTTCATGCCGTCAGACTCTACAACCGCGCGCTTCCGGACGCCGAGATTTTGCAGAACTTCAATGCCGGTGCAGCTTACCTGAGGTTGGCATCGCCCGCTTTCGGCGTTACTAGCGGTAGTTATACGAAGGTACAGAACGTCACCATCATTCCCCCGGTCGGCGCCAATGTTTACTACACCACAGATGGCTCGACACCCTCGAGGTCCTCAACGCTTTATGCCTCGCCTGTTTCATCAATATCATGCCTACGTTGGCCAACGTGGCCGCCCAGACTTTCTCCGCCGGATCCACCATCACTCCGATGATATTCAGCAACACCGGAACCTCGACCTCCTCGTGCTCTGTGTCTCCGGCGCTCCCTACAGGCCTGACCATCGCTGTCAACTCAGGAACATGCGCTATCACCGGAACTCCGGCAACGACGACCACTGCTACCACTTACACCGTGACGGGAACCTCACAAAACGGCGGAACCAGTACCGCAACTGTCTCGATCACTACGACCGGGGGACTGGTCGCCGACGGGCTGGCCTTGCTGCTGGATGCGAGCAACACATCAAGTTACCCCGGATCCGGGACCACATGGTATGACC
>RGVZ01000612.1 GCA_010029825.1 bacterium
ATCCTGCCAGGGAAGAGCGAGGATCCGACCAGACTTTTGAGGCTTTGGATCTTGCGACCAAAGGAAAAGTTCCGCCGTCGGGAAGTCATCCGCAAAATGGACCAGCGAGGAAAAGTGCTCCCGCTTGACCTGCCTGGTTGATTTGATTTCAACCAGAGCCAACGGTTTGCCGGGGCGCGTGACAACCAGGTCAATTTCCACGTCTGATTTGGTCCGCAGATAGTTCAGTTTGAAATCAAGGTTTTCATAGTGGTTGCGGCTGCGGAGCTCGCAGATGACATGCTGCTCAAATAGATCGCCGTAATAACCCGTCTGTGGCGCCGGTGTCACATTAAGCATGAGGGCAAGGGCTCGCGTAACGCCAGTGTCAAAGAAATAAAACTTTGGCGATTGGCGCAGTTGCTTTCGCACCGAAGAATGATACGCATCCACATGAAACCCTAAAAGAGTATCTTCAACAAGTGAGTACCACGACTGAACGGTCTTGATGTCAGCCCCTGTATCGCGCGCAATGTTGCTGTAGTTCAGGATTTTCCCGGCATTTAATGCCGCGGCCTCGAGAAATCGGCGGAAAGGCTGGATCTGCCTGACCAGGTGCTCACCCCATACCTCCTCTTTGATGTAGGTTTGCGCGTACGAACGAAGGATGTCGGCGCGTTCGCTTTCGTCCGGCGTGTTCCATATTTTCGGCAGAGTTCCCCATCGAATGGCATCTTCCACGTGGTAACGGGGCCCGAGTTCATCATGGGTCAGCGGAAACAGGTTACGCAAGGCCGCCCGACCTGCGAGGAGGTTTGCGCCTCCTGCCTTGAGTTTGCGTGCGCTTGATCCGGTCAATACGAATGACTGCGGGACTTGATGGGTTTCGATCAAATTATGGACGACATCAAGGAGGCGCGGCAGCTTTTGAATTTCATCGACGATGACGTGGGTGACCGATGAAGGAAGTGCCAGGACATCCCGCTGAAACGCCATCGGGTCTCTGGCAAGTCGCGCTTCGGAATCCAAGTCCAGCAGGTTCACGGTGTAAGATTCATTTTGAGAAAAATGCAGCCGGACAAGCGTAGACTTGCCTGTGCCTCGTGCCCCAAACAAGAAAAATGAACGTGATTCCGGTATGTTGATAGTTCTATGGAACATACTCCAAATATATCCTCCTTATTTGGAGTTTGATCTACTTTGTTTGCGAGGTCAACCCCGGGTCCATACTCGTCGCCCACGTTTCTCGTCGCCCACGTTTCAATCCAGTGGGCAAGCGGCAGCGGCAAATTCAACAGGCGCCGATCAGGATCCCACGCCAACGGTTTGGCCGAAAGCCTGATGGCGAGCTCCGGTTTGTATCTGGAAATGT
>RGVZ01000613.1 GCA_010029825.1 bacterium
GAGCGATTGAAGAAATTCGACGAGGTTTGAGTCAACGACTGCAACCGCTCGGCGTCATCGTCAATCGGGTTCGTTCACAGTCGGTGGAACATCAGTTTCGCGTTAACGAGTTGCGCAGCATGTTTGGACCCTTGGTGATGTCCCCGCTACTGCCAGAACGAACGTCACTACAACAGGCCCAAGGTGCGGCCCGACCCGTGCACGCGTGGCCGGGCGAGGCCTCGGCGGAAATGGCCAACTATTTTGAACAGTTGCTCGAGCGAGTTCTGCGCATCGCTCGAATCGGTGAAGCACGACACCCCGGTCTCCCGAGCGCCGGGCCGTCCAACGTGGTAGCTCCGTCGTACCCCTCCCCCTCTGGGCAGACGTTCGATGGAATTTTCGCCGCGAACTAGTTCGGCGTATTGTTAGCGCACGCCGACGGAGATTAATTTAGGCGGATGCGCGACGCGCGCGACGCAGTGAGAGCTCGTCGGTTTCTGGTGACTCTGTTTCGAGTTCAACAAGGCTCGACTCGACTTCGCGCAAGACTTTGCCCACTGCAATGCCGAACACGCCCTGGCCGCGTCCCATGAGGTCGATGACCTCATGATCCGAGGTGCACATGTACACGCTCACGCCGTCGCTCATGAGGGTCGTTTGGGCCAAATCGTAGAAGCCTGCTGCACGAAGTTCTTCAATGGCGGTGCGAATCTGTTGAAGCGAGATTCCGGTGTCGAGTAGACGTTTGACGAGCTTGAGAACCAAGATGTCCCGGAATCCGTAGAGTCGTTGCGAGCCGGACCCGGCAGCACCGCGTACCGTCGGCACGACCAGTTCTGTTCGCGCCCAGTAGTCCAGCTGGCGATACGAGATTCCTGCGGCGCGGGCGGCCACGGTTCCGCGGTAGCCCACTGAGTCGTCGTGTTCCGGAAGGCCGTCCGTGAAGAGCGGATTCAGCTCATAACGCTCTGGCTGCTCAACCGTTGCGTCACTCATGGAGAACACCTTCCTGACTTGTGGAACCCTCAACTGCGCGTTGAAACTTTTCTAATCGTGGCATTGATTCAACCGAACACGCGGATTTCGCCGTCGATGTGCTGGCGTGTCGCAACCATCGGGACCTTTAGATTACGCCTGTCCCGCATTTCGAGAAATAACGTGACGAAGAATTTGACCGCGAACAACATCGAGATGCACCGCGATCTCATGTGCGCGTTCGACCGACTTGGCTCGACTTGCTAGACCTTGACGTTGAGCGACCGGGGCGAGAGCCCGTTCGATGAGCGCAAACTCTTTTTCTGCTGTGGCCTTGAGCACGTTCAAGTGACGCGGTTCA
>RGVZ01000614.1 GCA_010029825.1 bacterium
TTTACATCATTAAATGTAACAGTTGAACAAAGTTACTCTAAAGTTAATGAAGACATATTAGATATAACAAAGAAATCAACATTTTGTATTATAGGTAAAGCAGATAGTTATTCATCATCATCATTTTATACAGCACTTCATTCATTGTGTCTACCAATTGTAATATCAGATTGGTTTGTTTTTTCATTTCCATCATTTATACCCTGGGAAACTTTTGTTATCAGAATAGATGAAGAAACATTTCAAAAATGTCCAGAATGTTGTATACAAAAAATTTTAGAATATTATCAGAAAAATCCTACGAAACTAGATGAGATGTATTCGTCACTATTAAAGTGGATTGGTTTGATTAGTTATGAACAGATTCCATATAATTCAATATGGAGATCATCGCAACAATTATTGTATCATGTTCATGATAGTAACAGTAATACTAATATGATGACTGTCATACCATTTGAATTAATGATGTTAGAAATAAAGTTTGTTCACAAAATCACTAATTCGTCATCGCCAGCATCATCATCATCATCATTATCAACATCATTATCATCATCATTTACTTTTACTAAATGTGAATCACCTCATTTTTGTTCATCAAATACTGGATGGCAAGTGAAATCATTTATTGATATACATAAGTATATAATACCTGATGAAAGAAGTAATCTTTGTAAACGTGTTGGAGGTCTCATTGGGCACTATAAGATTGTGTATTTTATGCAATGTGTTCGAATATTGTGGCCTTTACAACCTGGCAAAATGATTAAACAAGATCTTGTTCCAGCTAATCCAATCATGCCATTACTTAATAAAAATAATAATGATTGTTCTATACGAAAATCAGGTACTATATTACTTCATTAATAATCTTCATAATCATGATAATAATTATTTTAATTAGCATTATCAACAGGACTTAGTGATTTAGAGAAAGATATTTTACATGGTTTTCATTTATTAAACAACAGCACAAGCTTTTTGATACTGCTGAACAACATTACTGTGCAATTCTCTCCCATACTTTAAATCATCTTTTTCCACAGGGCATCTAGATTTTCTCATTAATTCTAAAGCCTCTTTTCTGTTTAAAAACCTATCTTTATCAGTGTAAAAACCATCAACAAATCTGTCATAATAGTTTCCTCTGTCTCTAAAGTACTCAAATGATTTTTCATCATTTACAGGAAAATCATAATTTTCTTCTTGATGCATCACAAAAAATGCATCATAATGGCTGTCCCCGGTGTAAATATAGCCTGTTTTTTTATCATAAATAGCTGCTGCAATTATGTTTTCACCTGTATAATTTATTTGTGTATATAAAGGTGAAGGTCTTATAACAGACAT
>RGVZ01000615.1 GCA_010029825.1 bacterium
TATTTTTCTAACTTGGTTAGTACCTGTACCATTTGTTAATTTAATCCACCAATTTTTATAATAATCATCAACTGCATTGCTAGTAAATGGTAATACACATGTAGTTGATGTATTACCGCCATTTAATAGTCCTGTTTCATCAGGTGTATCTATAACTACATCACCTGTACCAGTGTTATTTGCAGATTGCCATCTTTTAATACCTAAACCACCATCAGCTGTACCACTTGGAGCATTATTAACAATCATAATATTATCATCGACTGTAACAGTTATACTTTCAATAGTTGTTGTTGTTCCCTTTACATCTAAATTACCATGTACAGTTGTTGTGTTACTAGGAGTACCTATATGAATAGGTATGTTGGATATATCTGTACCTATTTTAATACCATTTATATTATTATTACTTTCTATGTTAATAGGGCCATCTGAATAAGCATAAATACCACCTGTTGAATTAATATTAATCGCATCATAAGTTGTACCTTCTGCTATTATATTTACACGAGATTTAGTATTTCCTGTAACACTTACAGTTAAATCCTGATAATCATCCATTGTTGAATTTGTGTATAAGCTTGTATTACCATAAGCATTAATATTAACAGATCCTCCAGATTGTGTTGAAGTATTAAAACCACCACGCCCAGCAACAATATTAATAGCACCCATGCTATCTGCAACTTGCGTCATAAGTATATTACCTGATGTATTTGTAGTAACAATCTTTAATGCATCCTTTGTAGTATTTGTACCGGAACTTGATAATACCAATGATGAATCACTTAAATTTTCGTATTACCTCCTGTATTAGTTGTTAAATTTAAACCTCCGACACCACTGTATAAATTTATAGATCCTTTACCTAAACCACCCGTATTACTTATAACAATGTTACCAGCTGTATTTGTTGTATCAATAAGTATAGCCTGTTTTGAGATATTGTTACCTGCACTTTTAATAGCAATTTGTGAATCTGTAGTATTATTTAATTCTATATTTATATTTTGATTATCAGATAATGTATTATTAGTAATACTTGTACTACCATTGTTACTTGTTAATGTAATATTTCCTGAACTACTAAATCCATACAACCCACCACTACCACTTATAATATTAATTGCTCCAATACCTGCGCCAGATAATAATTTAATACCACCAGCAGGATCTGTTGCAGTTAATGAAATAGCATTATCACCATTCAACCCTGCTTCTATAATTGTATCCTGTGTTGTAGATGATAATGTTAAAGTACCACCTGTACTTGTAAATCTAGAACTATCACCAACTTGCATATAGACTTGATTACCACCTGTAACAGACATGACTCCATTTGTTGTATC
>RGVZ01000616.1 GCA_010029825.1 bacterium
TCCCCATACCTGTGGCTGGCCGCTACCCCGGGGCGCCCCGGGCCAGACGCTCATCCCCGCGCGACGAAGGCCAGAATGCCGCGCGGCGAGGCGCCAGCGCCTCAATCGATCATGAAGGGGGCGTAGTGCTCCAGAATGCCATCCATGCAGCCGGGGCCGTGTTCTTCCTCGATCCCTGCGATTACCTTGGCGGTAGCAACGGAACCTACTGCGATGGGCGGCAATGCCGCACGTATGAATTTCTCTGAGCCAGCATATACCGCATAGTCACCATCATTTCCATGAATTGCAAAACGGCGAGCCTGGCAGTACAATAAATGAAACCCCATCCGATAATTATTGAAAAATGTACCGATCTGTTCACGGTCAATTTTCAATTGCCAAACCGTAGATTTGTCTTCGGCAGGAGGTGATACATAGGTACCTAGTATATCGAACACGCGCATTTCTTGCAGTGTCAAGCACAATGGTAGAAGCCAAGGCGAATCTTCGTACATGATTTGATGGTGGGGAATGATTTGCACGTACCATTTTTGTTCCCCCAGCCACTCGTTTGAGAGGCGTGAGCCAAGCCCCCCATCCGGTGTGCGATAAGTTTCAAGCATCGTCCAAGCGAGATTTTTCATCGCAATCTGTTGCGCAGGGGTGCCCGCAGGCTGGAGATAACCCTCCAGGTCAAGCATCGAATAACTTGGCAGCTTTAAGCCTTCATTGGTCATGACAAACGCCTTTCAGTGAGTTGGATAGCGGATTTTGTCGGTCGGCGTGGTGCGCCATGGTCCACCTCGCGGCGAAGCAATCTCCAAGGTTGGAGTACCTTCATAGCCAGGCGAAGTACTGGTTCGGATCGTGGCGTAACGGCCATCCGCAAGCATGTAGGTGCGCGTGCCGTTGGGCGCGACACGGACCTCCCCAGTTGGACGCAGCCTTTGCAAATCAGCATCGCGCCGAGCCTCACCGCCGGGGCGCTCCCATTGATCTACCCCGTCCTGCAACCGTCCCGTCCACTTGCTGTCGTCCAGCACATCTTGGACCGCGTCCCGCCCGTCTCTGCCAAGACGCCGCTCACGCTGTGTGGGTCCGGATGCGCGACCACTACCACGCCCACCGGTATCCGGCGCGCGTGGTATGCGGATGAAGTACCGCGCCCACCAACTCGCCAGTTGCACGTCGGCATCGGGCTGTGTCGGATGGAGGGGCGCGCCTGCAAGGAACCGCTCGACCGCGGGTTGCCGCGGCCGGGCGCCTCGCCAATGTGCGGAGACTTGATGTCCCTCCCGCATATACGCCCGCACCCAGACGGTGGTCCTTGCCCCGCCATCACTCGGGTTCAGCCCGCGAAAGCCC
>RGVZ01000617.1 GCA_010029825.1 bacterium
GGGACGAATTCCTCGGGATTACCGGGCGAAACTTTGGACATTCATCCAGGCTATTCTCCCGCAGCGACAATGTCCCTCCTGAAGGACATTTTTTGATCCGTTCGTCAATAACGATCATCTCCGTGGTCGAGACCCAATCGACCGGTTCGGGATACACCAACGAGTGTCAGTCCCCCATGCCAGAGTCACCTCGTCGTTCACGAGAGGCAGCGCGAAGTACCTGGCTAGCTGCACGGCAACCCGATTCCGATGAGCCGGGTGCCCTAGGGAAAGAACGGGCGGGGGCATCCACATGCACCTCGCAAGTCACCGGAGCCGACGGCTCCCCGCACAAGAAGGAGTCACTCATGACCGACCCACGTTGGCAGACGCTGTCCGAGGCCAGGCGCATCCGCTGGATTCGCGTACTCGACGACTACAACCCGATCGCACTCACCCCGCTGAGCCGCATTGCCCTGCGCACGCTCGCCGTGCAAGGCAACGCCGACGGGCTCGCCCGACGTCATCCACAGGGCCAGCAAGTGACTCTCCTTCGTCGGAACGTGAAGCTACAGTGCAGACATGGCACGGTCGAGGCATCGCGCGTATGTCGACGAATCGTCGGTCATACGAGAGTCGATGAAGGAATATCGCGTTTGTGCGGTTGTTGTTGCCGACGAAGTGGCCGACGGAATCCGCGCGAAGCTACTCCCGTTCCTACTCAAGGGTCAGCGTAAGTTTCACTGGATAGCTGAGAAAAAACAACGCCGCCTATCGTTCCTCACGACCATTTCCGGATTGAATCTCGAGTCGATCATCATCATCGACCGGTCAACACCTCAGCGCCATGAGGAACGTCGACGGCGCAAGGCACTGGAATTTCTGTATCTAACGCTAGAAAACCTCGGGGTTGCCGATGTCGTTCTGGAATCGCGCACATCCACCCAAGACCATATGGATATCCAGCACATCGCGGGCCTCAAGAGCGCCGGACTGTTCACCTCGTTTCAATTGACCCATGTGCGCGGTGGCGACGAACCCCTGTTGTGGATTTCAGACACGCTGCTAGGCGCCGAGAACGCTGCGCGGAACGGTGACCTGATTTTCGCAAACGCGCTGTCTTCGGTGAATGTGGAAATCTTGGAAACGACAGGTGGTCGTTAAAACGAAGGACCCTGGATCCAGTCGTCCGGCTGGGGTTCCAAGGTCTTCTTCCTGATCCGTCGCAACGGGAGGCAACAAAAAGATAACACGCGGCTACGACATGACTCAAGCAGGTGTGGACAAGCCTCGTTAAGTGCGTGTCGGCGCCCATCCACAGGGCCAGCAAGTGACTCTCCTTCGTCGGAACGTGAAGCTACAGTGC
>RGVZ01000618.1 GCA_010029825.1 bacterium
GGGTACGGGACAACCGGGCACCATCATGGGGAGCGGCGCCTCGTATTATGCCGGAGCGGAAATCATCTACAGTTTCTAAATATTTCAGAGTTTTGTATTTCGGAAATCCCCGGGATCCGCAAGGACCCCGGGGTTTTCTTTTTCGGGTGGCTTAAAATTTTGGCTTCGGTAGGGCGTCCTTGATGAGGGCGCCTCGCTTAAATATCAATCCTAGAACCTTGATCTAGTCGGGCTCACCGAGCCCGCCCTAACGAAGGGCTTGCTTAAGGAACTTTAGATATTCATCCCGACGAACTTCGATCGCACCGAACCTTGCGGTATGGGGGGTGATCATTTGTAGATCGAATAATTGACAGCCCTCTGCGTTTAGGGCTCGTGCCGCCAGAACCAGCGCCACGGGATGATCCGAGAGGGGCCCGGGCTGAATGAGCGGTCCGTTCGGACTACCCGAGGCCATCGGGGTTCCCGAAGCCATCGGGGCCATCGGGGCCAGCCAGTCAATGATCGACTTGAGTACGATCGGGACGCCAACGTTCGCCATCTTGGCGGCCACCAAACAACCGAGCGCGATCGCGACCCGGCCCTTCCACTCCCACAAGTAGGGGAACAGGGACCTCAGCGTCTGCCAGTCGGAGCGGCCAGCCGTCCTAAGGTCGGCAGGAGGAAGCTCTCGACGGTGATTTCGACTCATCCCGATATTCTGCGCTATTCGCGTGTGTGCGCTGGCTCGACCGCGGGTTGCGAACCTTGCAAAAGTTGCAAAAGTTACAAAGAGGCCTTCATTGCAATCGGCACCACGACCTCGGCCCAGGCTCGATACGCCTGCACGCCCGGATGGAAACCATCGGCGGCAATCGCTTCGTCCGGCAGGTCTGGCAACTGCACCCGATACGCTCTGGGCACGCGCGTAACCCACTCCGCCAGGGCCCAATCCAGACGACTCGCGCGGCGCCCCAAAAACCAGCGCAAGGGCTGCGGTAGCGCGGGAAACCGGTGCATGGGCGGAATCCCTGAATACAGGACGCATCGCGCACCCAGGCGCCCCGTGAGCAACTCATGCAATCCATCCAACTTGGACCGCCAGGCGCTCACACCGGTACCGGCAGTGACTTCATTGACACCGATCGAAACCAGCACGATGTCGACCGGTTCTGGGGGGTCTTGCTGCGCCAACAAGCCGCACAGGCTTTCCACGGTCAGCCCGGTGCGCGCCACCAGCCACCACTCGACCGGGCAATTACCGCCGCGCTTGGCGCAATCATTCGCGTGCCCGGTCGAGTGGTCGCTGGTGGCGCGCACGGGGCTGACCGTGGAAAGCCTGTGCGGCTTGTTGGCGC
>RGVZ01000619.1 GCA_010029825.1 bacterium
TATCGTCGCCATGCCATAGATGATAGTAGGTTGGTTTATCTGAGGGGTGATATATGTTTGTGGGAATACCATCGACAGAAGATCTTGACGATATCTTCTGTTCTTTTCTTTGATGCCCGCCTCGTTGACATCATCTTTCAAAGGCTTGATGGAGTTTAGGTCGTGTAGAAGATTTCACCCGTCGTCGGATTATAGTGGAGCGCGTAGGTGGAACCGGGGGTAGGAGCACGCTGGTTGAGTGGCTTGGCGAACAGGCCCGCGGTCACGGTGTTTGGAGTATTGAGCGCCAGACCGGAGGCGTTGAGAACGATCGTGTTGGGCTTTTGGCTGGTTTGGCCGGCCAAGTTACCGATCGCAATGGCATTGGAACCTTGCGAGGAGGTTCCGGCCAGATTACCGATCGCGATAGCACTCTGACCTTGGGCGGTCTTTCCGGCACTGTCGCCAATGGCCACAGCATCTTGCTTTTGAGACGTTTGACCAGCGCTCACTCCCACAGCGACCGCGTACAGTCCCTGACTGGTCTTACCGGCTCCCGATCCAACGGCCACTGCAGAACCGAACTGTCCACTTTGACCCGCGTTTTTCCCGACAGCGACCGCTTCCAAACTCTGGTTGGTCTGCCCAGCATTATGACCGATAGCGACGGCTTCACTGCTCTGAGCAGTCTGTCCACAGTTGAAGCCGACGGCAACGGCGTTCGATCCCTGTGACGACTGACCTGCACTGTCACCGATGGCAACAGACTCGTCACCTTGAGCAGTTTGACCTGCACTCACACCCATTGCAACAGCGTTCATGCCTTGTGAAGAACTGCCGGCACTATCGCCGATGGCCACTGCTTCCGTGCTCTGGTTGGCCTGTCCCGCGTTGAGACCAATGGCAACGGCGTTGGAGCCTTGGGAGGTGTTGCCGGCGCTGTCACCGATGGCCACGGACTCTGTGCTTTGCGCACTTTGCCCGGCGTTGATGCCGATCGCCACGGCATTGGGACCCTGTGCGTCGTTGCCGGCCGTATCGCCAATCGCCACGGCTTCCGTGCCTTGCGACGTTTGACCGGCGTTGTTGCCGATGGCGATCGCGTTCAAACCCTGCCCGGACGATGCTGCTTGAGATCCCAGATGCACCTCCGTGCTACCGACTGCCCAGGTGGAGCCGTCCCAGAACAGGTAGTCGGAATAGTTCACACCGACCGCGCTGACTACGCCTGCAGGACCCGTGGCCCCTACCGCACCTGTATCGCCAGTGTAGCCAGTAGGACCCGTGTAGCCGGTGTAGCCCGTTGAACCTGTCCAACCGGTGTATCCGGTAGAACCTGCTG
>RGVZ01000620.1 GCA_010029825.1 bacterium
GAGCGTTGGAAACGTTTCTTTGTTCTCTGGTATTTCCATGAACAGATTTCCATCCCTCGCGTCCAGAATATGGCAAAAGAGAGACGGATTCCCGCTCCGCACCGGCCTCGCGGTCGATCGCCTTGCTCACGTCGTGCGACTTCGGGAATCCTGAACCGTAAAGCCACATGATCTGGTCGCGGATCTCGAACCCCGCATCCTCGATGGCGACGACCATGCGGTGATAGGTGCGGCTGCCGCTAAACGCGAGAAGATGTCCGCCGGGCTTGAGGACCCGGAGCGCCTGCCGCCAGACCTCGAGGTCATACGCGATGCCCGAAGCGTCCCACGACTTCCCCATGAACCCTAGCTCGTACGGGGGGTCCGTGACGATGGCATCGACGCTCTCGGACTCTAGCTCCGCCATCCTCACCCGGCAGTCCCCGACCAGGATCACGCGTTCCCGCCTTTCCCATGAAGCGCAAGAGACCATCTCCGCTTTGTTTCTGTTGGGGCTGAGTCAATCCTGCGTCGTGATGGTCGAGACCACGATCCTCCGCCGGCCTCGCCTTCGTCGATCCATCCAGAAGCCCGCAAGCTAACTCCGGACTCAGAAGCCAACGTATAGGTCAAAATGCGCCTATATCCAAGAGCCCTTGCCGCCCTTGCCGAGGCTCCATAAAGCATGGAGGGAGCGTTCTTTGTTCCGTCGGTGCAAAGCCTGGTGATCTCGCAAGTGCGACCATCGTCCAGCATGCGCGCCACAGGACGTCCAACGCATGAGATGCCAACCAGCACTCCGCCGGCCTCGACGCCGACGCCAAAGAGCCAGCCCTGCGGCCTTCCGTGATGCCGGTGATGGAGATCGATGTATTCGCATGCCTTGCGGAATGTGATCGGCACAAGGCTGATCATTTATCTTCCTCGTCCGCCCACTTGATGACGACTTCGGTCTTGTCTGCGCCCTCGGGCCTGCGGTCCTGCCGCCCGAAGCGGTCCGGGTTCTTCCGCTCGAGGTACCACGCGGAAGCCTGCCATGCCCCGTTGACCGAAGCGTTGAGGATCTGCTGGACGTGGAACGCTACCGCGTCGCTTTCGGCCTTTTGTACCGCTTCGGAAAATTCCGCGTCGTCACGCATCCACTCGTAGAAAGTATCCGCCGAGATTCCCGCGGCCCCATAGGCTTCCTTGTGGTAATTCCCGGCCCGCAGAAGCTCAAGGATGCGCTCCCGGGTTTCCGGCGTCCGCTTACTCTTTGCCATCGTTCCGCCCCCTCCTCTTGCGGTCCGGGTCCGCAACCTCGGACATTTTCACTTTGCCGGACTCGGTGCGCCACCGGGCC
>RGVZ01000063.1 GCA_010029825.1 bacterium
CCGTATTTTTTCGCGAGTTCCGGCGAGATCGCCCGGGCAGGGTGCTCCGAGATGACTTGTTGCAGGGTCTTGCCCGAAAAGGGTCCGCTTCCCGCGACGCGCGACGGGAACGCGGGGTCACACGAGATCTCCCAGGACTCGCCGATCCACTCTTCTTTCGAGACCAGTTTTTTGTAGCGCGCGTGGATTTCGGTCCCTGCCCACGGCGTGCGCGAACGTGGCGTGAAATTGTCTGGCGCCAGCAACAGCGGCTGGCGCAGGTCGGCAGGGTCTGGATTCACGCGCCGAATCTCCCCAGTGGTTCCCCGCCAAGGATGTGCGCGTGGACGTAAAAAACCGTCTGCCCCGCGTCGGGGCCGGTGTTCAAAACCACGCGGTATCCGCCCTGGGCGAGCCCAAGTTTCTCGGCGACCCGCGCCACGCCGGCCATGAATGCGCCGATCTGCGCGACGGGACGGTCCTTGAGGTCGTGCAGGCTGGTCGCGCGGAGTTTGGGGATGACGAGGACGTGGACTTTGGCCTGGGGCTGGATGTCCTTGAAGGCCAGGACGTGGTCGTCCTCGTGAACGATCGCGGCAGGAATCTGGCCGGCCAGAATTTTGTCAAAAATCGTCTCGTCGGGATTGCCTGGTGCCTGCACGTTGACCGTCCTTTCTGTCGTTCTGATATAATTCCACTAAACCGGATCATTTTGAAACGGAATCAAGTCGGGGAGTCCGGATGCGTCGGATTGGATTCATCGTGGCTTGGGCTGCCGGAATTTTAGGCATGTTCGCGATTTCGGCATGCCGGGACCGGAACAATTCACAGGCCCGCATCGCGGCCTACGAGGAAAATGGAGTGGTCTGGGGGTGGGGCGAAATCCGCCTCGCGACCCCCGCGACCACGACCGGTATTTTTCTGGACCGGTTGCCCCAGCCTGCGCCGAATGGCCAGATCTTCAAACTGGTGGGCGCCGATGGCGCCAACACGACCGACGTGTTTTACGCGGACTGGCATCCGGTCCTCGATCCCCCGGTCCCCGTGGTGTTCGCGTCGCAGTTCTTCCTGCAAGAGAGGGCTGGCGCGCGCGGCGGAATCCTGGATGTCTACGTGAAATTGAAGAAACCGGGGCGGTCGTGGCCCGAGGCTTACACCCTTTCGGTTGGGACTGCCGACATCAGCGGGCGCGCGGTCGACCGTTACCCGGTGAGCCTGGCGGACGGGCTGCGGTTGTCCCGGCTGGTGTCGGGCGCGCAGCGCGGCGCCGTTGTGTTTCATTACGCGGATTTGCCGCGCGATGTGAACGATGACGCGGACGCAGTGCCGCCCCCCGCGCGGCGCCTCGGCGCGGAAGGATTCAACGAGACGACGCAGGGGGGGCAGGCAGTTTTGGCGCTGCCCGCGGGGTCGCAGGGAAAACTGACTTTCACATCGCGCAGCATCAAGGCAAAGCCCGCGGATCATCCGCGCCTTTGCCAGGACCAGTTCTTCGCCGGGGCGCGATCGGCCTCGAACCAGGTCAACAAGGCATGCAAGATCACCCTGGCCCCGTCCGACAGCACGTCAAACTGGTTGACCTGCGCGTTGCTCGTCCAGTTCGACAATCCGGTGACGGTCGCTGAAAAAACGTGCCGGGTCATCGGCTCGTTTCTGGATGAGAACGACCCGGGGGACCAGTTGGGCGCGACGATCATCCAGACCGGAACGTCATCACCGGGAGGCTCGTCAGGATCCTCGAGGGGATCATCTGAATGACCATCAGGAAAGTTGATCCGGGATTGCGTCCGCCGCGGCGGTTTTATGGCCTGGCCCTGGCCGTCGCGGTCTTGCGCGAGATGGATCCGGTCGCGCGTCAGGGAATGATGGCGGAACTTCACCAGAAGATGCCGCACCTGGCCCGGTTGGCCGAGAATTGCGAGTTCTTGTTTCCGGATTTCAGGTTGCTGGACGACCCCAGCTTGTTCGAGGCATTCAACCGGTTCGGTGACAAGGACTGGGCCATCGCCTGGAAACTGATGGAAGAACCCCTCAAGGCGCGCGTTTTGGCGTTGCTGCGGGACGATCGTCGCAAAGAGTTCCTTGACTTTGCCGCGGCCCAGCCGAAAATGCCCCGCTCCCAGGTTTATGCCGTCCAGATGCATCTGGCGCGGCAGGCCCGGGACTTGTTGCGTGCCGGGAAATTGCGGATGCGGAACCGCATGACCGTCCGGCGCGCGGAACTGAGGAAAAATCGCAAACAGCCGCCCAAAGGGAGGAACGCGTGATGGTGCCTTTTCGTGTGTTTGACCGTGAGAACAAGGAAATGTGGATTGTCCTGAATTACCAGGGCGGCGGCGCGTCTGGAAGTTACCTGATGTCGCGTGAGGACGATGGCGACAGCGACGGTGAACTTCGCATCGTTCGTGCCGAGGACATCGTGAAATACCGGTTGGTTGATTTCCTCGAGGAAGCCGACGAATACCAGAGCTGAATGGTGGAAAAAGAAACCCCCCCGCAAGCGCGAGACTTGCGGGGGGGTTCTATTTCACGGCTTACTTGCGTTCGCCAGATTAGCGAACCGAGTCTTTCAGTTCCTTGCCAGGACGGAAAACCGGAACCTTGCGAGCCGGGATCTGGATTTCTTCACCGGTCTGCGGGTTGCGGCCAACGCGGGCCTTGCGGTTGGAAACCGCGAACGTGCCGAAGCCGACCAGCTTCACGCCGTCCTTCTTCTTGATGTTTTTCGAGACGACGTCAACGAATGCATCGAGAAGACGCTCGGTGTCAGCTTTCGTAGCGTTCGTCATCTTGGAAATTTGTTCGATCAGATCTGCCTTGTTCATGGACCCCTCCAAGAAGCTTGTGTCTTAATCTTGTGACTCTTGTGTTCACACTTGATTGAAAAGAGACTTGCAGGGGGCCCGAATCTTGTCAAGCCTTTGTGATTCAGGGGTTTTGATTTTTCCCGTACTCTGGAGCATGGACAGTTATTTGTAGGAAATCGCCGTGAAAAAATGCTTGCAAAGAAAAATCAATTTCGGTGTGGCCATCCTCCTGTCTGTTTTCGCGTCAATTTGGGTCTCTTTGAAACCCGCTCTGGGCGTGGGCGCCGGGCCAGACGTCTCGGACCGTCTTGTGGTTTCTGTCAGTGGTTCCTCGTATACGCAGCGCCACGTCGCGGGGTGGTTTCTGGTGCGCGAGTTGTTGCAGGAACCCTCGGCGCAGAAGGAAAAATTACCGCGCGCGTCTTTCATGGACGAGGTTTCGTCATCCTGGAAAGACGTGCTGCAGAAGTTCAGCGAGGACATGGTGATCCGCCAGGAGGCGGCGCGCCTCGGCAGTTTTCAGCCATCGCCCAAGGCGATCATGAAGGCGGGTGAGAGGGTCAGCGCGCGCAGGGCGACCGACGCGCAACTTGCATCCGGGATCGCGGCCCTCGCGGTGGGCGACGAGGAAATTTCCCGTTTCATCGCGACGATTTTGCAGGTGGAGGGATTTCGCAAGAGCCGCGAGCGACCCATGAGCGCGCCGGCCCGGGACGCGATAAACCCCTCGTCGACCTGGCTTTCTGAATTGAAATCACGGACGGTCGTGCGTGTCTACGAAGGCGGCGATACCTGGGTGCCTCTCAATTTCAAGGGCCAGAAGCCGTGAGTGATTCCGGGCGATCCGTGACTTTCGAGATCTATCGAAAGACCCCGGCGCAGGTTGCCGGGCTGCGCGAGATTTCGGGGCTTTGGCGCAAGGAACCCGGTGGATTCTGGTCCTTCGACCAGGTGATCGAGGCCCTGCAGCGTCCGTCGGTGCGACTTTTCTACCTCGTCTCGCGCGTTGCCCCGGTCGCGCCCGCGGCAAGTCAGGATCCCTGGCAGGCGGCCGTCTTGATCGACGTCGGGCCCTATTCTGCCGACCTCCTCTATATTTACGTGCGTCCCGAAATGAGACGCGCTGGCCTGGGGCGCGTCATGATGGAGCATCTCTTTGACTGGCTGGCGCGCAATCCCGGTGACCAACCGGGAGGCGCCCCGAAAGAGGAACTGTTCCTCGAGGTCCGCCTGTCCAACCAACCGGCGATCGCCCTGTACGAATCCTTTGGCATGACGCGCGTTTCTGTGCGTAAGGGTTACTATTCAGACGGAGAGGACGCCCTTGTCTTCAAGCGCAAAGTCAAATTCTGAATTGCCGGCGTTGAACGGGCGACCGGTGACGGATCTTGTCTGGTTGCAGACGAGTTTCATCGGCGACATGATCCTCAACACGGCGGCGATGGAACTGGCGCGTCATGAATGGCCCGCGGTCCGCCAGTCGGTCATCACGACGCCGGCGGGCGTGACGATTTACCACGATCAACCGTTCATCGACCGGACGTTCCTGTTCGCGAAAAGAAAAGGATCGGTGTGGGCGGCCTTGCAATCGACCGCTGGCGCCGTCCGCGCCTGGCGTGATCGCCTGCCGGCTGGCAGTCATGCCGTGATCTTGCAGGCGCACAAGAGTTTCCGGTCATCCCTGGTGTCGCGCATGACGGGGTTGCCTGTCGTCACATACCGCGAGACGGCGCGGATTCCTTTCTTTGGCAAACGCGAAGTGACTCTGGTCGACCGCGTCATGCCGTTCCATGAAACCGCGCGCATCGGGATGCTGCTGGAACCTCTTGGCGTGACGCGTGAGAAGATCGTGGCCGCGCGCCCGCGACTGGTCGCGCCGGGCGGGCAGTCCTCTATCACGCGCAGTCTTTCCCCGGAGAGTCGCGCGACGGGTACGCGGATCGCTATCGCGCCCGGCAGTGTCTGGGGGACGAAACGCTGGTTGCCCGAACGATTCGCGCGCCTTGGCGTCGAATTGCTGGCGCGGGTTCCCGGCGCCAGGATTGTCTTGACGGGCAGCCCGGATGAGGCCCCGTTGTGCGAGGCGATCGAACGCAAGATCGGTGATCGCGCGCGCGTGGAAAATCTGGCCGGCAAGACCGCGTTGAAAGACCTGCCGGCGCTTTTTTCGACGTTCGATCTCGTCATCACCAATGACAGCAGTCCGGCGCATTACGCGGCGGCGGTCAATGTCCCGACGGTCGAGATTTTCGGCGCGACGATTCCCGCGTTCGGATTCGGGCCGTTGGCCTCGCGCCATCGCGTCGTCGAGGCCGGGCGCCTGGATTGCCGGCCGTGCAGCGACCACGGCCCGCAAGTCTGCCCCCAGGGGCATTTCCGGTGCATGAAAGACATCGCGGTGGAACAGGTCCTCGAGGCGGGATTGAACCTGCTGTCATAGATAGTTACGTAAATATTTGTATTTATTGACTTAAATTAAAATATTTATATTCCCGCGCAAGTTTTCCGACAAGGGCGCAATGATTTCTTGGGTTTACATCTCAGCCGCTTTATCGGCACGGAAGGGAGCCGGGCTCCTGTTCGCCGTTGGCATCGCGCTAGCGACTTTCGGGGCGTGCGGCAAGAGTGACTTTTCCGGATCGTCCAAGGTCAAGCCAAGCGGCGGCAACGCGATTGTTGGTTCCCCGACGCCGGGGGGGTTGCCTGCGGCGCCAGAGACCGGATCCGTGGATACTTCGGAGGCGGCGTCGATCGCCAATTTGGACCAGGCGTTCGCGAGCTTTTATTTCAGCGGCAACGGACCTGGATCCTGTGCCAACAATCCAAGTTGTGGTTTGGGTGCCCCGCGTTGCGAGACAGGTTCCGAGGTTGTCGATACGGGGTACGTAGGAGATTGTACGAATTCGCCGAATTCGCGATGCTATGGCAATAGACTGATCTGTCGCTCCAAAGGGAAAATCGAGGGCGACCGCGTCGCGACGGATTTCATGTTTTTCCAGGACAAGGGTTGTCCCGCGGGGTGGGAGGGAGCCGGCCCAGTCGCCGGTCAGGATCACCACAAGGTTGGGTACTTGTTTGGACGACAGTGGGGCTACTACACTTTTTGCCGGAAAACGATGCCACTGTCGCAAATCGAGAAAAATCGCACGTCTCTCGTGATCGATATCAAACTCATCAGCGCGGGACGCCATGTCGACCAGCCAGCCAATTGCCCGAATGGCTACCAGCCAGCAGGTGTGATTCTTGATTGCGTCAATTCGCCAACAAACTTGCTTCCCGGTGGAGTCACCTGCAAGGGGTTCGTCAGGGCGTGCAAGCAATTCAAAACGGCGCTGTGAGTCAGGCTGGTGCTCCCGTTGACCGGTATTTCGATCCAGTCGCGCGTGATCACTGCAATAAAATAAAATCCTCATGTTTAGTTAAGATCTGTCCGATACGTTTGTCATGACGCATAAAATTAAAAAATCATCCGTCCGACCGGCACTCAAGGGATCATGCCTCCTGTTCGCCGTTGGCATCGCAGCCTCGACTTTCGGGGCTTGCGGCAAAAGTGACTTTTCCGGCTCGTCGAAGGTAAAGCCCAACGGTGGTAACGCGATTGTTGTCACCCCGACGCCGAGCGCTCTGCCCACGCCCATGGCGACGCCAATTCCTCCCGCCCCGGGTGACGTGATCGAGTCACTTGAAGTCACGCCGGCTTCTGCCGTCGTGACCGTCAATGCGACCCGTGCCTTCAAGGCGTTCGCGACATACAGCATTTCCGGCCGCAGGGAAGTGACGGCGCAGGGGAGTTGGAGCGCCGTGGTTCCGACGACCGGCGCGTCGCAGGGCAATGGGGTTTTCAAGGGCGTCCGCGTCGGTAGTACGGGCATCAAAGTCACACTTGACGGGAAGTCAGCGACGGCGAGTTTGCAAGTCGTGAGTGGCGTCGCCGCGCAGCGCGTCGGAGTCAACTTCGAGGATCATCCGTTCACCGGTGACAAGGATTTCAACGACGCGGTGCTTTGTTTTGTCGGCAAAGTCGCGGTGTCCGCGGCATCAGTTGTTGCCCTCGAGGACCAAACCATCACTGGTATCGTCACCAAACGGTCCGCGTGTGACGCCGACATGACGATCAGTATCGTTGGCCCTGGTTCGTATTCGTGGACCAGGCAGTTCCGGGCCAGCCAGCAGCCGACTTATGAAATGCCTTTCGATGCCGGTTCCAGGCTCGAGGTTAAATTCAACCCCGATTCCGGATGCGGAGACAATGCCCGCACCGAGGTAAACATGTACAACTCCCAGTGGGCCCAGATCCTGGCCAACGTTTGCAGGACGACCGGCAACTGATACTGGTCATGGCACGCTTCCTGCTCAGGCCGGGACGCCATGGTCAAGTCCGCTTTCAAAAACATCATAGTCATTCCGTTCCTGCTGATTCTCGCGCTGGCGCGCGCGGAAGGCGCGTCGCCATGGGCTGGACCTCTTTGCGCGGGGCTGTATTACGATCACCCCACTGTCGCGGAAAAGCGACATGTCGTCGGCCAGATACACGCCCTGTTGTTGCAGAACCTCATCGGACACTTTGCCGCGTGGACGCCCCGGTCCCTGCCCGTCGAGGACTACCGCGCCGGAAATCTTGATGAATGTCCGGTGAATTTTTATTTCGGGACGTTTTACGACAACAAGATTCCGCGTGAATTCCTGGAAGACGCGCGCAAGACGCGTTCGACCCTTGTGTGGATGGGATACAACGCCTGGCAACTTGGCGCCGCGTATTTGAGGTCAGGCGCCGGGATCTCGTTTGAAGGATTGTCCCGGCTGGATCCTGATCACAAGGACGCGGGCGGGTTCCCCGGGTTCTACCGGAACAACCGGTACCGCGGAGAAGTCTTCACGAAATTCGCCGGGTGGAACCCGGCGGATTCAAAACACCTTCTGGCCGCATGGGAGTTGAATCTTTTCAAGGTCGTGAATCCTGATATCGCGGAAGTTGTTGCGACGGCCGAGCACTCGACGGATTTCTCGCCGGAGAATCATTCGCGCCCGTGGGCGATTCGCGCGGGAGGACGACGGTGGTTCCTCGCGGAGAGTCCCTTTGCCTTCATGGAGGAAGACGACCGTTACCTGATCATGGCGGATTTGCTGTTCGACATGCTGGGCGAGTTGCCGCGGCGGCCGGACGGGAACAAGCCTGCCCTGATCAGGATCGAGGATGTCACACCGGCCATGGAGCCCTGGCTGGTCAGGGAACTCACGCGCGCGCTGGATGAGGAGAACGTTCCGTACGCGGTATCGACGGTGCCAGTGTTCACGGATCCATTGTCGTCTGTATCGGAACTGGCCGAGGATTCTTTCGTGCCAATGACGGCGAGACCGGTGATGGCGGCGTTGCTCCGCGACAAGGTCAAAAATGGCGCGAGCATCATATTTCACGGCGTGACACACCAGTCGGGACGGGATCGCAATCCCTTCAGTGGATGTTCGGGCGATGATTTTGAGTTCTGGGACAGGACGCGCAACCAGCCCTTGCGGGCGGACAGCGCCGCCTTCGTGATCAACCGCCTTGAGACGGGGTTGAAAGTGCTGCGGGACTCTGGTTTGCGTCCGGTCGCGTGGTTGACTCCGCATTATCAGGCATCGCCCCTGGACTACGTTTTGTTCGGGCAACTTTTTCGATGGAACATTGGCCGCGTCATTTATTTCCCCTCCAGGGTCGTTCGTCCGCCCGCCATTCCAGAGGCTCTGAGGATGGACGTCCCCAATCTTGTGGCCAGCGATATCGCGCGGGGTGAACGGCTTGATCACGCGCGCGAGGCCGCCATAGAGGTCGCGCCAGGCATGTTGCCGAACGGGCAGTTTTTTCCGTACGAGATTTACCGCGACGTTTATGGGCAGCGGATCATTCCGGAAAACCTTGGCAACCTGCAACCATACTTGAATCATCAAGTCCTGAAGTCACGGACTGTCGATCAGATCCTGGCGTCGGCGCGGCGGAACCTGGTCCTTCGTGACTCGTGGGCGTCGGTTTTCGTCCATCCACTGATGATTCTCGCGCGAGGTGACTCCGGGACTGGAAGATTTTCGGGCGACACGTCAGAAATTCGCCGGCTCGTCCGCGAGATCAAGGCCATGGGGTATGAATTCGTCAACCTTGGCGGCTGGATTGAAACCCATTCAGGAATCGACCATGAAGTATCCGAACGATACATCGCGACCATGCGCTGAAAATCCGCGCGGCATGTTATTCCTGCGCGCCTTCCCGCTGGTCGCGGGGGTTGTTTTGTTTTTCTCCCTGGCCCCCGTCGGGGTCGCCTTGGATGTCGGGCCGTCGCCGCCCTCGCCGGCAGAAGTACTCGAGCAGTCCGCAGGGGGGCCTGCGGAGATGATCCGTGTGATTTCCAGCCTTGAACCCGCGATCGCCGAAATCCCGGATAAAAATACCCTTTATGGCTACCTTCTGACCCTGCCCGAACTCCGCAGGCTCGCGGAACGTTATGATTTCCATTCGTTCGGCACCAGTCCGGTGGATCCGCTGGCCGCGCGGCTGACCCGCGCCGCGGCAAAATGGATCAATCTTCTCGAGGACAACCAGGAAGTCATCGATGTTTTCCTGCGGTTTGCCAACGACCAGACACGTTACAGCGTTGGCGAGGAACAAACCGCCCACGTCATCGTCGAGAAAGATGTCGCGAAGCTCCTCAAATGGAACAAGAAGGCGCGCGCGGCATTGCTCACCCTGCGCGGCATGAAGGCGCAAGTCTACGTGACAGAATCCTACGAGCGCATCCAGGGCGTCGTCGTGGCGCAGGTTTTCGGCCAGATGATGACACTTGGCGCCGCGCAGGTGGAGGAACTGATCGCGAACCTGGATTCGAGGTCCGCCGTGGACGAGTTGATTGGCAAGACCGCGACCATTCTGGCCGCCGCGAAGACCGACGTGGAGATCAACCGGTTGCTCGAGATCGCCGTTGGGCTGAACAAGCAGGCTGTTGTCCTGAACGTGGGCGGCAACAGGGTCGTCGCGGACGCGATCTCGGGACCGGCGGCGAGTTTCTGCGCGGAAATCCTGGTCCGGATCGCGTCGATGGGTATTGTCCCCGACCTGACCTTCGCGCGACGGATCCCGGATGCCCTCGGCGCCATCCAGGCGGCAACGGTGGCCGGGCGAATTGCCGGGTTGAAGTTCGCGTTGATCCAGGAGTCCCAGGCCGCGTTTTTCTTCGACCTGGTGAACGCGTTGATCGCGCGATGCGAGGCCCTTGGCCTCAGGCAGGAGGCGGCTGCGCTGGCGCCGGCGATTGCCCAGCTGACCCCTCTTCTGGTGTTCAGTCCGGCGGCGTTCGAGGGCACATACGACGCGAGGATTGGATCGCAGTCTGGCAAATTGACGTTGCTCGAGAGCGGAAACGGGGAATTGATGCTGGCATTCAACGTGGACGCGGCCGAAGTGCGCCACGACGCCGAACCCGCGGGATCGACCGGCGCGCGGATCATCTCATTCTCGATCTTCTCAATCACTTTCAACAAGGAACGGAAGACATTCGAGGGGGCCTACCGGACCCCGCGCGGGAGTCTTTTCACGTTCGGCGGTTCGTCCAATACGCTGGTCCAGTTTTCCCTGCGTTCGGCCGGGGGCAAGTCCGTGATCTCCGGGCGCGTCAGCACCGGGGGCGGGACATGGTCCAACTTTGAGGGGGTAAGGGTGGAGGTCCCGGCGGCGCCGGGACCCGACGCGGAAGTCGTGGCCGAGCCGGCAGGGACGTACCGGTGCGTCAGTGAAGATACCGTCTGCGCGCTCGACATGGTGAACTTGAGCCCCTTCATCAGCGGCAACCTGATGATTGATGACCGTTACCTGACTTTGCAATTGCCGTATGGATTTTACGACACCAAAAGAAAGCTCCTGTTCCTGAACACGACAGAACTCGGCAGCGGCATGTTCGCGCAGTTGCGAGGATGGTTTACCCAAGGCGGAAAATACTTTCACGCGTCGTATGTCGTGGGTGGCATCGGCAACGCGCGTGAACTCAAGATGGAGAGGGTCGATGATACCAGCAGTTCTCACCAGGCGTCGCGCGGTGCGCGCGCTGGCGGCATGTTGCGCCTTGCTCGCGACACCAGTCGTGGCCAGTTCTGACGCGAAAGCGCAGGAGTCGAAGGAAACAAGCCCTTATGTGATCCTGTACGCCAGGCGGGTCGAGATCGTGAAAGTCGAGATCGAGAAGCAGCATTTCCAGGTGGACCTGGCCGACGCGAATTTCCGGCGTGTCGCCAAACTTGTTGGTTCAGGGGCCGCGTCAAAGGAAGATTACGACGAGCGCGCGGCGTGGCTTGGCATCGCCAGGGCCCGACTCAAGGACCTCGAACTACGGCTTCGTGAGGAAGAGGCGTTGTACGAGATCGCGCGCCTGCGCATCGCCAACGGCCTCGATATGCCGATTTGCCGCGTCAATATTTGATCTTCGCGCAACGGCAGGGTTTGGCACGGCTTCTGCTTATGTTCGCGCATGTTGAAACGTGTCACTTCCATTTTCAGTTGTCTTTGTGTCCTCGGCACTGGCTCTGCCCGTGCCGGGGAATCCGGTCCCTTGTTGATCAAGGAATTTTATGGCGAGGCTGTCGCCATGGGGGATCAATACACGATGGCCATGGCGACGGCGCGGGCTCCCGTGCGCGCGACCTTGTCCGTGTTGCCGGCAAGTCCCCTGGTCTCCGCGGGAATATCCTCCGTGTCTGGACCGTTCGTGTCGACTGGCATTCATGTATCAACCCCGTGGATGCCGGATCTTCCCAACTTGTACGCGGCGGCAAGGATTGAGTGCAGGTTGCGGCAGGCCAGCGACCCTTGCTGGATGGTGAGCGGGGCTGGTGAGTCGCGCCACGCTGGATTCCTGCGCTTCAATGCCGCCGGCGACATGACCGCCACGGGAGCATCCGCGCAGGTCCAGGCCATGATTGATGGATTCCGTGCGCATGGCGTCACGGGCAGCGCTGGAATTGGTGGACACCTGTATCGCGCCGGCGACGTCTTGACGCGAACACCGCAGGCCATCACGGAGATCCGGTGGAATCCCGCGGGGGCCATGTTGGCGGGCCTCGCCGCCAAGGTGTCCCCCGCGACGAAATCTCCGCAAGTTGTTCTGAGTTTCGGGGGGACCTGGTGACAACCATATGCTTGATGGTCATCGCGGTTTTTGTCTTGTCTGGCCTTGATGACATTTTCATTGACCTGAACGCGGTGTTGCGGCGCCTCGGTCCTCGCAAGATCTGTGACGAGCGCCTTCGTGCCTTGAGGGAAATGCCGCCACGCAAGATCGCGATCATCATCCCGGCGTGGGACGAGTCCAGCGTCATCGGACGCATGCTGGCCGGCAACCTGGCGCGCATTGATTATCCAAGGGAGAGCTACGCGTTTTACGTTGGCGTGTATCCCAATGACCCCGCGACCATTCAGGCGGTCCAGCGCGTCGCGGCGTCTCACGGGAATGTCCACGCGGTAGCAAGTCCCCTGCCCGGGCCCACATCCAAGGGACAGATATTGAACCATGTGACCCGGTTCCTGATGGATGCGGCCCGTGATGGGACCGCCGAATGGGACGCGATCTTGCTGCATGACGCCGAGGATCTCATCCATCCGTTGTCGTTGTGGCTGATCAACGATCGCCTTCGCGAGAACCATTACGTTCAGATCCCGGTGTTCTCCCTCCCGCTCGCGTGGAACCAGCTGGTGGCAGGGACGTACATCGATGAGTTCGCTGAATCGCACACAAAGGATGTCCTGGTTCGATCGAGGCTTGGCGCGCCCCTGCCGTCCGCGGGCGTCGGCACGGCGCTGCGGCGTGATCTTGTCGAGAATTTACCCCGCGGAGAACTCCTCAACGAGAAGAGCCTGACCGAGGATTATGAGTTGGGCGTGCGGGTCGGTCTTGCCGGATTCAAACAGGAATTCGCCGCGTGTTTCGTGATGGATGGCACGGGAAGGCGCGATTACATCGCAACCCGCGAGTTTTTTCCGAAGGGATTTTATCGCTCGATTCGCCAGAAGACGCGGTGGACCATGGGTATCACGATACAAGGATGGCGCAACTTGCGTTGGCCGGGAAACCTTCGTGACCGGTACTTCCTCTTCAGGGACCGCAAGGGGATCGTGACCAACCCGGCGACGGTGGTCGGATACCTGGTCATTCCGGGTTCCTGGCACCTTGATCCCTCGAACCGGCCTCTGCTGGTTGGTATCTCACTGTTGGCGGTCAACCGGATGTTTCAAAGATTCCTGTGCGTGCTGCGGGTCTATGGTCCGACGACGGCACTCATGTGCCTGCCAAGGTGGCCTGTGGCTTGCATCATCAACGCGGCCGCGACGTTCCGTGCCATGAAACAGCACATTGAGAGCCAGTGGTCCGGCAAGGCGGTGCGCTGGGTGAAAACAGAGCACGATTTGCCAGAGGGTTTCGGCGTTTGAGGATTCTCGATTCTTTCGTCCCATTTTCAACTGGAGGTATGTCAGGTGTTCAATCGTGCTTTAGCCGGGTTTTTGCCCGCCTTGTTTCCAATCGCGGCGATGGTTTCAAATGCCGCATTGGCCGATGATCAAACGAAGAAGGTCATGGGAATCAGCCTCACGGAACTTGGTTCGCACCTTTATGACGCTGCGCCTGCCGGCAGTCCTCCGACCGAGGCGCAGATCATGGTCGACCGCCTGGCTGCCATGGGCATCCAGCAGATCAACCTTTCGCCGCGTGCCGTGATGAAAGATCCGCGTGGCAGCGAAGTAACTCCGGTGACCCAGGGCTCCGAGCGCGGCAAGGAACGCGACCGGTACCTGCGCCTCATCCGTTATATCCATGACAAGGGCATCGCGGTTGGTATCCGTCCGATGTTCTTTGTCGTCGACGCGAATGGCCAGACGCCTCTGCGCGAAACGCAGGCTGACGGCTCCGTCAAGGAATGGTGGCACGGCAACATCCAGCCCAAGGATCCCAATGCCTGGTTCGAGTCGTTCAAGACTTACCTGGATGTTTACCTTCCGGTCGTTCGCGCTGGAAAAGTCGAGGAATTCACGATCGGCGCGGAACTTTATTCCATGACGGTTGGCATCGAGGACCAGTGGATGGAGAATCCCCATGGATTTCCCGGTCGCTGGGTCGAGCTGCTGAAGCACGTGCGGTCGAAGGTCGGTACAGGCACAAAGATCATGTATGACATCAACTTCACCGACGACAAGGTTGCCGGCAATGGAGAATCGATCGACGAGTTCGGGGGAGAGATGGTCCGTTGGCGTTATCGCCTGGTGGATCTCGCCGACCGGGAGAATCCGGCCGAGAAAAAGATCTGGCAGGATCTCGTGGAGTTCTGGAAGGGCCTCGATGCGATCGGGATCGACATGTACCGCTCCCTTGCGACACCGGAAATGCAACTTCCCCGGACCGAGGCAGAATTGACGGCCGTGTTGCAGCAAACGGCCGAACGTTACGCCAGCCAGATTGACAACATCCTCTTTGACATCGAGGCGGTGACGGGCGTGAAGAAGGTCGTCTCGTTGAAGGAAGTCGGGTTCCGCAGTGTCGAGAATGGATTCATCAATCCGTTCACTTACTCGGGTTCGGGTGGCGTGAACATTCCGCACCAGGTCGCGGCTTACAATGCGGTGATCAACGGATTCTGGAAGTCGGGCTGGACGTGGCTGTCGGGGATCATCTTCTGGGACGCGTCGATTGACCCGACCAAGCACGGGGTCATGGACAACGGTTTCAGTCCCGTGGGCAAGGCAGCGACGGAACGGGTGATCCGCCAGACGATCGAGGAATCCCAGGGATGATGAAGACGGTCATATCAGTATTCGGTACGCGACCGGAGGCCATCAAGATGGCCCCGGTCGTCCACGCCCTGGCAGAGACTTCAGGCATCAAATCAAAAGTCTGTGTGACGGGCCAGCATCGCGACTTGCTGGACCAGGCCATGAGCCTCTTTGGCATCGCGCCCGATTTTGACTTGAAGCTCATGAAGCCCAGCCAGACGCTGTTTGACATCACTGGGGGCGCACTCGGGGGCCTGCGCGAGGTGTTTGACGCCACGCGGCCCGACATGGTGCTGGTCCATGGCGACACGACGACCAGCATGGCAGCTGCGATGGCCGCGTTTTATCTGCGGATTCCGGTTGGGCATGTCGAGGCCGGGCTGCGCAGTTTCGATGTTCATTCGCCGTGGCCAGAGGAGTTCAATCGCCGGACGATCGGCAGCCTCGCGCGCCTTCATTTCGCGCCGACCGAAAGGGCTCGCGATAATCTTCTCGCCGAGAAAGTTGACCCGCGAAATATCGAGTTGACCGGGAACACGGCCATCGACGCCGTTCAGATGATCGCCGCGCGGGACGAGGATTTTCCGGAAATCCGCCAGCGTGTGTCGCGTCGCAGGATCGTGCTCGTCACGGCTCATCGCCGTGAGAACTTCGGGGCGCCATTTAGCCGGATCCTGCAGGCGCTGCGTCTTTATGCCCAGCGCAACCCGGGCATGATGCTCGTCTATCCCGCGCATCCGAATCCCAACATCTCGGGGCCCGCCCACGCGGCCCTTGCGGATCTCGACAACGTCGCCCTGATCCCGCCGGTGAACTATCAGGAACTGGTCTTTCTTTTGCGTCATTGCCAGTTTGTGCTGACGGATAGTGGGGGCATTCAGGAAGAGGCGCCGACTTTCGGAAAACCCGTCATCGTGCTTCGCGAGAATACAGAACGGCCCGAAGCGGTCGAGGCCGGCACGGCAGTTCTGGTCGGCAGCGATCCGCGGAAAATCCTGCTGGCGATGGACGTCCTGACAGACGAATCATCGGGCAGTTATCGCCAGATGTCCTCAGTCGGCAATCCCTTTGGCGACGGGAATGCCGCGCGAAGGATCGCCGCCCGCGTTACCCGGGACTTGACGCAGGATTCAGGCCTTCTGGTACTCAGCGAACACAGCGCGTGAGATGATCAGGCGCTGGATTTGCTGCGTGCCTTCGTAGATTTGCGTGATCTTCGCGTCGCGGTAGAGTTTCTCAACCGGATACTCGTTGCTGTAACCATATCCGCCGAAGATCTGCACGGCGTCTTGCGTGATGCGCACGGCGATATCCCCGGCAAAACACTTGGCGAACGACGCGAATTTCGTGTTGCGGCCACCGGTGTCCAGTTCCGCGGCGGCCTTCCAGACGAGAAGTCGGGCCGCCTCGATGTCTTTTGCCATGTCGGCGATCATGAAGGCGACCGCCTGATGTTCCGCGATTGGCTTGCCGAAAGTTTTGCGCTCAAGGGCGTATTTCACGGCGTGGTCCATCGCGCACTGCGCGATGCCAACAGCCAGCGAGGCGACCGCGGGACGCGACAAGTCAAATGCCTTCATCGCGATCTTGAATCCTTCGCCTTCCTTGCCGAGCAGGTATTTTTTCGGGACTTTGACGTTATTGAACACGATCCCGCGCGTGTCGCTGCAGCGCTGGCCCATGTTGACTTCTTTCTTTCCGACCTTTATGCCTTCCAGATTCGCCGGAATCACGAACGCGACCATCGCCTTGTGTCCTTGCGCCGGATCCATCGTCGCGAGGACAAAATACCATTTGGCCTTGGATCCGTTGGTGATCCACATCTTCTCGCCGTTCAGGATATACCCGTCGCCATCTTTCTTCGCGATCGTGCGGATCCCGGCGACATCACTTCCGGCGCCCGGTTCGGTAACACAATACGCCGCCATGTGCGGCTCGTTCATCATGGGCTTGATGAACTCCTCGACTTGTTCCTGATTCGCCGCGACAATGACCGGGCCAAGGGCCAGGTCGTTCGCTGTGATGGCAGTCGCCATTCCGGAGCAGCCGTAAGCGAGTTCCTCGACGATGACCGCCTGCGTCATGTGATCGAGGCCTGGCCCACCCATTGATTCCGGCACGGAGATATTCATGAGTCCCGTGGCGTGCGCCTTCTTTATGACTTCGACGGGATATTCCATCGACTGGTCGTGTTTTGCCGCGAGCGGCATCATTTCCTTGCGCGCGAAGTCGCGAGCGGTTTGCTGGATGGCCTGCTGGTCATCGTTCAGGCGGAAAAGCGAAGTCATTGTTGTGTCTCCCGGGGCCATGGGTGTGTTGTTTTTCCTAACCCCACGGGCTTTATCGGATATTGGAGGTAGGAATTTAATCCCTGTAATTACGGGTGGTTAGAAATCTTCTCGACAACCGGTGCACCGAAACACTCCCACTGTGTCGCGCCCGCGATCTGCCATCGCGTGGGATGCGAAGTCCGGAACACATTTCCGCACCGGGACTCGATATCGGTTTTCGACCACAGACTGATCGCGAGGCCGGCCCGGTTCGTGGACAACTTCGCGCACGAGATGGCTTCGATGGACCGGACCGGGGGCACCGAGCGCGCGCCACGAAGATCAATCAACGTATCGACCAGTCTAGGCGCGAAAGGATTCTCGGCCTGGTACAAGGGCTCGTCGTTCACCCAGACTCCGAACCACGAACCGCCGCCAATTCCAAGGTAGTCGATCCGCCCCGCGTCGCGAGTGATCCGCGCGATCTCCGCGGGATCGACCGAGACTCGTGTGCAGAGGCTGTTCTTGAATGGATCCAATTTCGCAAGATCTTTCGGTTTCAGTCCGCCTGACATACCAGCCAAAGTTCGGAATGAATCCACGAAGGCGAGGGTAGGGACTGGCGCGCTGTCCCCTGGGTGTTCTTCGATGCGCGGCCATTCCTGTTCAATCGGGATATCCTGCCGGCGAAACTCCGTATCCGTTATCTCAGGAAAGGGGCGCGATACCACCGCGGTACCCGTGCGCCCTTTCGTGACGAAACGGTCGATGCGATGTTCCGCGACTTTGAGGACGCTGAATCCGTACCTCTCGTCGACGGGGGGCGGTGTTTTCATCAAAGTGAAGTGTGGGTCAGTTGCCCAGCGTCCCGCCATGGAATCCGGGATCATCACATAATCCGCGTGAAAGACGTTGCGCACGACAAACCAGGGGTCCGTCTCCCTGTCTTCGTAAACAGCCACCCGCAACTTCGACATCTCCGGACTTTTTCGCTGGAGAAATGTCGGATCGAGCAAGTCAATGAATCGCAGGTCTGGACGGTGATAAAGGATAAAGGGCGAGACCCACCACGACCAGTTGAAAACCTTTTTTTGCCCGTCCTGTGGAATCACGGACAGTGCCCTGCGAATCGACTCACTCGCGGGCGCCACGGTCGGATTGAACACGGACGTGGCATGGATCCGGTCCAGGGATCCCGGAACGTGGAACGCCACGAACGTCACGAGAAAGACCACCGTGATCCAACGGCCGGTCCTCTGGTGTTGGCCAGCCAATGTCGCCAGCGCGATCATGCCCGCGGGCACAGCGATCTCGAACGCCCTTGGTGTCAGGAATATCAAGGCGGAAAAAAGCAGCGAAATGCCCAAGACGGCGAACAATTCGGGGCATCTCAGTTTCCTGCCCCGGATCGCGTTCCACGTAAGGGTCGTGTTTGACCGCGGAACAAGCAACACCAATACCAGCACCAGCGGCAGGAAGATCATGTAACCGTGTTGCTTGATCAGCTGGACACTGTTCAACAGGCGAATTTCCCCCCCAAAGAAATATTCGGGTATGGAACTCGTCTGTTGCGTGGCGATAGCCAGGACCTGGACTCCCGTCGCGATGTTTTGTGGAAAGGCTGGATTGGCGATGATCGCGGCGGCCATGGACAAGATGGTCCACGCGACATGCCGCGAAACATTCGTACCCGCGAGGAACAGGCTCGCGATGAAGATCCCGTTTATGGCGAGTGGAACATAGAAGGCGTGATACGCGAGGGTGTACGCGCCGGCAAGAACGCATGCGAGTTTCCAACGCCCGGATCGCCAGGCGAGGATTTGCCACGTCATGACCAGGATCGCCAGGACGTGGGGACGAATCATGTTCATCCTCGTCGAGAACTGGGCGCAGCACAACATGATGACAAACGTGGCGACGGGGACCATCCAACCGGATTTTGCGGCCCTTGCGATGACAAACCCGAGGGTCGTCATCAAGAACGCGAACAACACCCGGGAGTACACGACCACGCCGTGTTCGCCCCCAAGTTTCCAGGCAAATCCAGAGAGGACATGGAACAGGAATTCCTTCTCGGCGAACGCCTGGCCCCAGCCGATGTCCTCGGCTTGCGGAAGCGTCGCGGGATACCCGCTCGCGGCGTAAATCCTGCTTATCGCGAAATGATAAAAACGATCAGGGTCGAAATCGATCGCTGGAAAATAACGCGTCGCGAAAAAAACCGCGACGAGTGTCGCCAGGTATACGACCGTGGAGACGAGAGTTTGTTGTGTCAGGCGCCGTTTCACGATCACTGCGTCCCGAACAGGCGGTCACCCGCGTCCCCGAGTCCCGGCAAGATGTACTTCTTCTCGTTGAGTTTCTCGTCGATCGCCGCCGTGTAAATCGGGACGTCGGGGTGGAATTCTTGCAGGTACTCAATGCCTTCCGGCGCGGCCAGCAAACATACGAATT
>RGVZ01000621.1 GCA_010029825.1 bacterium
AGACTCTGGGGGTACAATATATGAAGGTGAAATAACATACACTAATTCGAACTCACTTACGGTCTCGTTTTCTCAAGCCTTTTCAGGAAAAGCATATTTATCTTAAGGAGATAATGTAGATGGCCCGTAAGTTTTTAACCCCGATTGATTTAAACAAATTAGAATTACAAAATGCAAGAATACAAAACTTAGCGACCGCCCCAGCATCTCCCGTAGTTGGTCAAGTTTATTTTGACACAGTATTATTATATCTACGTACATGGAATGGCACTGCATGGATTAATGCAAGTCAAGGTTCGCAAGGAACTACTGGAGCACAAGGTACACAAGGTACCCTTGGTGCACAGGGAACTCTTGGAACACAAGGTGCGGTAGGTAGTCAAGGTACTGTTGGCTCACAAGGAGCAGTTGGCTCACAAGGCACAGTTGGCTCACAAGGCACAGTAGGTTCCCAAGGAACTGCTGGTGCACAAGGTTTAGACGGTTCTAATGGTGCTCAAGGTACACAAGGTACCTTAGGTGCACAAGGTGCAGTTGGTTCACAAGGTACTCAAGGAACTGTAGGTTCACAAGGTACTCAAGGAACTGTAGGTTCACAAGGTACACAAGGAACTTTAGGCGCACAAGGAACTCAAGGAACTGCTGGTGCACAAGGTCTTGATGGTACTCAGGGTACTCAAGGTACTGAAGGTTCATTTGGTGGTATTACAGTTGCATATACATTCAGTAATAGCACAACTATGTCAGACCCAGGCGATAATTTTGCTCGTTTCAATAACGCTACATTAGCCTCAGCAACCATTCTTGCATTGGATGATAATCCTTCTGATGGTAATTATGATGTTTCTAATTTCTTAACTACTATTGATGATTCAACATCTACAATCAAGGGTCACGTAAAAGTATCTAAGAAAAATGATATTTCTACTTTTGCTCTTTATACAATTTCTGGTGTTACAGATGAATCACCAAATTGGTTTAGTGTTAACGTTTCCTATGTTTCTGGTAACGGAACTTTTAGCAATAACGATGAACTTCTATTTACATTTGCTCGTACTGGTGATGTCGGTGCTCAAGGAACCCAGGGAACAACTGGTTCTCAAGGCGTACAAGGAACATTAGGTTCACAAGGAACTCAAGGTACCCTTGGATCTCAAGGTACTGTTGGATCTCAAGGTACCCAAGGTACTAATGGAACTCAGGGAACTGTTGGTTCTCAAGGAACCGTTGGTAGCCAAGGTACTCTTGGTACACAGGGTGCTGTAGGTTCTCAAGGAACTGTAGGTGCACAGGGAACTCAAGGTACTGATGGAACTCAAGG
>RGVZ01000622.1 GCA_010029825.1 bacterium
AAAGACGGTGGACAAGGGTGAGATCTACTACACCGACATCAACAGCCTGTACCCGGCGATGATGCTCAACAAATTCCCGGATGGGGACGATCAGTACTTCGACTGCGAGACTCTGGCAGAGGCGAAGGCACTCTTCCTGAGCGACGAGGAGCTTTACGGAGTCGTTCACTGCGACATCGACATCCCTGAGACGCTCCGCATCGCACCGCTGCCGGTGAAGCGGGAGGGCTCCGGGGAGGTGTGTTTTCCGGTCGGCCCAGCATCGGGTTGGTGGACCGTGCATGAGGTTCGCTATGCGATCTCTAAGGGTTGCACCCTCAAGAAGTTCAGAGACGCCTACGGGAGCCGCACGGGCTCGTATTACTACCGTTCGTTTGTCGAGACCTTCTATCGCCTGCGGAAGGAGGAACTCGACAAACCGCAGCCGGACGAAGGCAAGACGCTGTTCTACAAACTCCTGATGAACAACCTTTACGGTCAACTCGGGATGAAGGGCAGCGTCACCCGATCCATTCACCTGACGGCAGACATGGTTGAGGTGGACGAGGAAGGGGAGATGCACCTCACGCGCCAGGGGATTCCGTTTGGCACCAAGCTATTGACTGACATCGCGATCCCGCTGCCGGAACACGTTAACTACCTTCATGCGGCTTATGTGACGTCTTACGGTCGCCTGAAGCTGATGAGCTACATGGATCAGGTCGGGGCCGAGAACCTGATCTACTGCGACACCGACAGTCTGTTCTTCGTCTGGGATGGACCTCCACCGTTCCCGTTGTCCACCACCCTGGGCGAGATGAAGCTGGAGGACAAACCCATGTGGGTGCAGACGAGGAGCCCCAAGATGTATCGCTACGAGACCGCTAAGAAGGGTCGAGTGACGAAGGCCAAGGGAGTTCCCAAGAAGAAGCAGGACGAGTTCTACGACACCGGGTGCGCCGACTTCTGGCAACCGTGGCGACTCCGTGAATCCATCGTGTGCGCCGACAGAATTCCTGACCCGGACGACGAGGATGTCAAAGTCCTGGGAGTATGGCGGCGGGTAATGAAGCGAGTGGTTTCAGGCTATGACAAGAAGAGGCTTGACTCCGATGGCATCACCTACATCCCTAAGAAAATGGTAGACATTGGGCGGTTCACTGTGGAAATGGGAAGACGGCACTGAGAAGGTTTTCACGATCCTCGGCCCCATCCGCGCTGGTAAATCAGTCGCTAACCCCCGCAGTGGCATCGCCAAGGCCCCGGACATTATGTCTGTCCGCGATGCCGCTGACGGCAACGAGAAGGAGATTCTGGTCGGTGCGGTACTGCGGTCCAGCCT
>RGVZ01000623.1 GCA_010029825.1 bacterium
AACGGCCTCGGCAGTGTCGGCCGTCATGCATCCGCTCTCAAGATCTACATCCGCGAAAACCGGTGTCGCTCCGCAAAGGGCCACGCACATCGCGCTGGCGACATAACTACGAGGACTCACGATCACCTCGTCGCCCGCACCGATGCCGAGCACGCGCAGCGCCGCGTCCATGGTCAGGGAGCCGTTGGCCATGCTCAGGCAGTGCATGCCCTGGTGCGCATCGGACCACGCGCGCTCGAAGTCGCGGCAGGCCGTACCGGTCCAGTAGTTCACGCGGCCGGAGCGGAGCACAGCATCCACCGCCGCCAGCTCGTCAGTTTCAAATACGGGCCATGCAGCGAGTGTGGTCGGAGTCACCATGGAACCAGTTCCTTCAGCTCACGGGCCGGGTTGCCAACCATCACGCGATTGTCCGCTGCATGCTTCACGACCACAGCGCCCATGCCAATGGTCGCGCCATTCCCGATAGAGACAAGTTGCCTGATCGAGCAGGCGCTACCAAGTTCGCAGCCATGACCGATCCGCACGCGGCCCGCGACGCATGCGAGTGGGTTCATCGAAACGAAATTGCCGACCGCGCAATCATGACCGATCTGCGCGGATCGGTTGATAATGCAGTGGTCGCCCAGGCGGATGTTTGTCGTGAGCTGGCACCCGCCCAAGAACATGCAGCCAACCCCATGTCGAACCGACTTGTGCAACCGTACATCCGGATGAACCAGTGCGGTCCAACGTGGCTCGCCGCCAGCGCACATCCGCGCAACGACAGACCGTCGAGTTCGAGGATCGTTGACCGCGATGATGAATCGAGCGTGCCGATGCTCGCGCCACAGATTGATTGGTCCGAGGATTGGCCATCCCTCGGGGGTGCTGGGGGCGCCGTCATCATCGAGGAACCCAAGGAAGTCCTGTTCCGCATGATCCAGAAGGAACGCGTGCGCCGTCTCGCGACCGTGTCCGCCAGCGCCGACGATGATGAGGGGCTCGCTGCTCAACGTGCTCCTTCCGAAGCCGCTACGGTTTGGGTTCCCGTGAATGGCGGCATTGTGGCATGGTTTGCCGCGGAGACATTCTTGCGGACCATTTCCAGAAGGCCAGGCTCGTGGATTGGGATGCCGCCCTCTCGGAGAATTTTTATCTTGGTTTCATCCAAATCTAAGCATAGGACGTTATTTCCGGCGTCCGCGAGGCACGCTCCGGTGACGAGACCCACATAACCAGCTCCGACGATAGAGATATTCATATGTTGATAGATCTTTAATTTTCTATATAATTCGAATTACTTATTTTCCAGAGGAGTTTGTTCGACATGTCTACCTAC
>RGVZ01000624.1 GCA_010029825.1 bacterium
GTCTACCGTCGGATCGATCAGGACACCTTCGTCTACCTGATCGCTGGGCATCGACAGGACTTCCCAACGATTCTGACAAAACGGCTCATGGAGCGTTGAGCGCTTCTTCAAATCCGGCTTACGCGCCGGGATTCAAGCGGCTCATGCCCCGCGCCTGGCTCGGCAACTGTCTGCGCTAGACGCCGCCACAAGGCCCGAAGACATGAACCGTCCTGGGTGGGACTGGCATCCCCTCAAGGGCGGCCTTTCCGGCCACTGGTCAGTCAGCGTCAACGGCAATTGGCGTCTGACCTTTGCGTTTGAAAACGGCGATGCCATCCTGGTGGACTACCAGGATTACCACTGAGGACACCATGAGTTCGATGTTCAATCCCCCCCACCCTGGCCTCACGTTGAGGGACGACATCCTGCCTGCCCTGAATCTGCAGGTCGGCGAAGCGGCCGCCCACTTGGGCGTCGACCGCACCACCCTGTCCAAGGTGCTCAATGGGCGGGCGGCGATCAGTCCCGCCATGGCGCTGCGCATTGAGCGTTGGTTGGGGCGCGACCACGGTGGGGCCGCAGAAGTATGGTTGGCTCAGCAGTCGGCGTATGACCTGTGGCAGGCGCGGCAGGTCGTGAAGGCATCGAAGGCCCTCTCGGGCATCAAGACGCTGAAATTTCACGCAGCCTGAGTCGCCCATTGGGTTGATCCGAAAACAAAAAAAAGCACCCGAGGGTGCCTGCATTCCGGAAAGAAACCACTGGCGTCACTGGCGGGGCAGGAATGATGGGGTTGCAAACAGCCTCCGATCAGGAGAGTTTCTGTTTTGGGTAAGCGGCAGGATTCGAACTCGCCAACCGAACTTGCGTCATTTCTGCCTGTTCGACCTCGACACGCCCTCGTGTAATGCGAAGGGCCTGACCGGAGGGTCGGTACGGCTTGGCGCTCGCAAGGGGTGGGCAGACAGAAGCTGGACAGACGTACGCTCCAAGCGGATCACTTGCACAACCATACGTCAATGCCGTATAATCTTTCGTGTTCTCCATCTACGAAACTCCCACGTTTATGACCGAGGCTGCGAAGCTTTGGCCAACCGAGGAGCGGCTCGAATTCTTTGGGTGGATCGCGGGTGAGCCGGAAGCCGGCGCCGTCATCAAGGACAGCGGCGGCTGCAGGAAGGTCCGATGGTCGCGGCCCGGCACCGGAAAGAGCAGCGGCGTGCGGGTCATCTATTTCACCCGACTGGCAGCCGGGGAACTCTGCATGCTGCTCGTCTACCCGAAGTCGGCGCGCGACACGATTCCTGGCCACATCCTGCGCATGATTCGAAAGGAACT
>RGVZ01000625.1 GCA_010029825.1 bacterium
CCGTGTCCGTAGCAGTCTGAGGTTGACGAATCGCCGTCGACAAAGCTGACGCCCGGCAAAACTCTCCCGTCGAGTTGTGGGTTGTTCGGCACGATTCCGGTATCTATAACGTAGACATTCACACCAGAACCACTCGAGTCGGGATAAACAAATGCCGAATCCGCCGGTCTCTTCGCCGCGTCAATCATGGCGAGATTCCATGGCGCTGGCACCTGCAGACCGGTCAAAGTGACGGGCTGATCGGGCGAAATGCTCTCACCGGAAACGCTCGAACTCACCGCTGATAACTCGGTCGGTGTCAAGGACACCGCAACTCCATCGAGAGCCTCACCGTAGACGTAATCCGGTGTCACTCCCAAGTCGGTCAACGTCGACATCAATTCCGACTCTTCGCTTTGCGGCACCTGAATGATGTAGTCCGTTTCGGCGACGTCGTTCGCCGTTGCAGGTACCGACACGAACAGGGAAAAAATACTGGACGGCACAATGACACAGAGCGCGAGCGCAACGATAATGCGCTCTCTCGAGATTCGCCCCAGCATGCCTTAAGCAAAGCACGTTTTGCCCACGTTCACCGAGTCTGACGTCCAAGAATCATCCAAAAAGGTGACGCGCGTCGTCAACTCTCGACGAACGACTGCGACCTACGATGTAGGTGTGACCGAGAGTGTAAGTACCACATCACCGCGCGAAGCTTACGAGCTGTATCGCCGACGTCGGGATGAGATGGTGTCTCTTCCGCAGGGAAACCTTGCGCTCATCCTCACACAATGGTTTACGGGCGAGCCGGGGGAGTTCGAGACCGTGTGGGGGATTCCGGGAGAATGGGCAGTTGCACCTGAATCTGGCAGAGGATTGGTTGTTCGGGCGACGCCGACAGCGGGCATCCGGGTGAATGACATCAGAGTCGACGGCGAGACCACCGTTTTTTCAAAAGGCAGCGAGAGTCCGTCGACCCTTTCCTTCGATGATGGCAAAACGGGATTTGTCATCGAGAACGAGGAGGGACAATTCGGACTCCGAATTTGGGATCCGTCGTCGGAGGATCGGGCGAACTTCGGGAAAATTGACGCCTACGACTACAACCCCGACTGGGTGATCACGGCCACGTTTGATCCCATTCCAGGTGGTCGAGCGGTCGGAGTCGATCACCTGAAAGACGAAGGCATCACGCGGGAGAAGATCATCCCGGCGGACATCTCGTTCACGGTACGGGGAGTCGATTACACGGTTGCCGCCTTCCAAGAGGGTCGCGCGCTCCTGCTTGTTTTTGCGGATGCCACGAGCGGTAATGAGACGTACTCGGTTGGACGCTTCCTT
>RGVZ01000626.1 GCA_010029825.1 bacterium
CGGCTATTTGATCGGGGTGAAGCGATTGAACAGTGATGCGCCAGCCGTATTGCTGACAGGTAGTGTTGATCGGGTCAGGCATCGTCAATCTCCACCATGGCGGGCCAGTTGGGCATCAGTGGGTCGTAGGCGGCTTCGCAGGCTTTGCGCAGTTCTGCATAGGGAACCCACTGCCAGCCTCCGTTGACTTCCCACGAAACAAGGCGGTTGCCGTTGGCATCCCAAGATAACGGATTGCTATCTAAAACGTTTTCAACTGATGGAACGAAGTCGGTCGTGGGCATGGTGATGGTGCCAATGTGGTAGGGATGGGTTGCCGGGAAGGCCCCGGCGGGCCGTGGGGGTCAGGCGGCGACCAGCTGCCGACGCTGCACCCGGCGCTCGTCGCGCTTGGCTTGCAGCTTGGCGTGGTGCTCGTCGCTGGCCTTGACCGCAGCTACGACCTGGGAATAGAGCGGGTGGTCGGGCTTGACGCGGATGCAATCGTTTTCGAAGTAGTCGGTCATGCCGTCGGAATCGTTCTGAACGTCAAAGGCTTTGCAGATCTCAGCAGAAAAGCGGCGGTAGTTCTTGGCGTAGATGGTCACGGTGCCATCAGGCAGGCCGCTCCAAGCGGCGTAGCTGCCGGGCTTGCTGAAGCTGGCTTTCTGCAGCTTGCCGCCATTAACCTTGATGCCGTTCCAGAGAAACTTGAAGCTGGTCATTTGCTTTGTTGGGTGGTGGAGGGCCTCCCCTCCGATGCACTTACCTTAGCGCATCCGTGACGGCGTGACAGGGATCAGCCTGGCCAGTTCACAATGCGTAACACGTCCGTTACGTCAGCAACTGCCGCACCCTCCAGCGGCTGCAACCCAGCCGATCGGCAATGCTCTGCTGACTGAGCCCGGAGCGCCTCCAGCGGCGGGCCCGGTCGCGGTTGGTTTCGGTAGCCCAGGCGATCACAGCCAGGACGATCAGCAGAGGCGTCAGCGCCCACAGCAGGGCGCAAGAGATGGTAGTCATGGTTCGGTGGTGGTGGATGACCAACCGGGGCGCTCAGGCCTCGCCGGGTGATCAGGGAATGGTGTGCCGGATCGCTCCGACCTCCACATCATAACGCCTGTGGCCACCAGTTGGACAATCTCAACAATCCGTAGCCATCGGCACTGGTAGAATCGCGGGGCAGTGGGGTGGTTCCTACTGCATCACAGGCGGTCGCCTGTGGTGGTGGGCAAAGCCTCTGGCGTGATCGTCAGGGGCTTTGCTTTTGGAACGGGATCAGAGTGATAAGCGCGCCAGGCTTCTCTGGCCCCACGCAGTACCGCTTCTGCCAGGTGCAGC
>RGVZ01000627.1 GCA_010029825.1 bacterium
TCCCGAAGACGCCATAGTGGAGCTCCCACGATCGACCTTCGTTGGTCAGGGCGCGCATCATGGGTAGCAACGGGGTGATACCGATCCCGCCAGCGATGAAGACGGTGTGTGCTGCTCGCTGCAAGGGAAAATGATTCCGCGGGCCACGTACGACGAGGCGCGTGCCGACACTGACGGCATCATGAAGCTCGTGAGAACCACCTCGGGAATCCGCTTCACGCAAAACGGCAATCTTGTATGACCCGTCGGCGGGATCGCCGCACAGTGAATAGTGGCGAATAAGTCCAGAGGGAAGCACCACTTCGATGTGCGCGCCGGGTTCCCAGTTGCTCAGAGGGAAGTCATCGGCGCTCGTGAGCGTGAATTCGACCACGTGGCCGGGAACTAGCGCGCGCTTTTCGCTGACGACGACGTCGACATCTTTGTCCATCGCTCAAAAACTTTCTGGGTCAGAGTCCACAAGTGCCTCGTGGACTCTGATTATAACCACAGAAAAACGCCAAAACTAGTTTTTTTTACAAACAGAAACCGATTTACCCGGTCTGTTATTACATTCGTCACATTTTTCGAACTAAACCTGACCACGACTGTGGCAGCTTGACCACGCGCTGGTAGATCGTTGTCTCTGTCGAGATAATTCCCGGAATGGACGGGATAATCGTGCCGACCAGGGCGGCGAGGTGCTCCCGGTCACGGCAGGCAACTTCGAGCATCAGATCGAATGAACCCGTGGTAAGAACGGCGATTTCCACTTCATCCAGTTGAGTCAGTGCGGCGGCAATGTCGCCCATCGGCCCGGTTGTGCGCAAACCGATGCCGGCAACACCGATGGGGCAGGGCCAATCGCTGAAATTCCCCTTTTCCCCTGTTAACGCAGCAGGGGGTAACGATAAGGCTTACACGAATACGGTGTATGATCCTGAAGGAAAGCCTTATCGCGAACTCGTGCAGATCAACTACGACCATATTCCGGCCATCAGCTATGTGCGCGATGCCGCCGTACAGTCGCTGTCGGTAGACTGCAGGATTGCCGGGAAATCCATCGGCTATATTGCCGGGGCCGGCGACAAGGTTCCGCAGGCCCTGAACGCCATGGGGTATAAGGTCACGATGTTGAAAGAGGAGGACGTACGTTCCGGAAAACTTACCGCTTACGATGCCGTTGTAACCGGCGTGCGGGCCTACAATACCAACGAATGGATGAGCGATGCCTACGATGCGCTGATGGCCTATGTACACAATGGCGGGGTATTGTTGGTGCAATACAATACCAGCAATTTCATCAGCCAGGTGAAGAGCCGTATCGGCCCCTATGATTTC
>RGVZ01000628.1 GCA_010029825.1 bacterium
GACGCAAACGTAATGACCGCGCCGTCCGCGTTCTTGCGATTCAAGAGGGTGAGCATGCAGCCCGTGGTCGCGTTGGCGGCGACATTCGCCGGTCCTGCGCGTGGGAAGGAGTAAGCGCTGCGATAGCCGTCTTGCCGGCGCCACACGTTCATGGCCCAAAAGTGGCAGGGGGCAAACGCGTCCGTGTCGTCTTCGTCTTGCGCGTTGTCGTCTGCCACCGCGGGCGCGAGCACTTCGAGCTCTTCCGACGTGTCCGACGTGTCGCTGAGCACGTCCCAGTCGCCATGTGCCCAATCGTAAAAGGTCCACTCGAGGTTCATTTTGTCTGGAAAATGTCAATATGTCAATATGTCAAATATGTCAATCGTCAAGAAGCGGAGAGGATGCGTGATGATGGAAAACCGTGCGGATGCGGATGCGTAGGACAATGCTGCTGCACCTCTCTTTTACTGGAACGCATCATTTTTGCAACTCAGTAGTTCATGTTGAACATCATGCGCTGCGGTGCGCGTTCGCGGATCTTGATGGGCGGGTAGGCGCGCAGGCCCTGCTGGTTAAAGTCGCCGAGAACGGTGTTCCACACGCTGAGGCGCTTGTTGTTGCGCACAGTCTCAAACTCGTCGCGGATCGTGGACGTAATGATGTTGATCGTCTGCAAGTTGATATTGTCGGTGTCGTTGCGCGCGTGCGCTTGTGGGATCGTGTAGCGCGTGAAAATGTCCCCCACGTGCGTGCGCGTCCCGTTCCGCAACACGGACGAGAGAACGCCGGCAATCGTCGTCGGCGGGACGACAATGTCGCGACCCTGCTCGTCCAAACCGCGGCAAACGTCCGTGATGATGGTGCTCAGCGCATCGAGGTTCTCTTTTGAAAACAGAAACTGCGTCAGCGGCATTTGCGCCGCGTTCTGCTCGTATCCGACAAAGGCATATGCCTGATTGTCCAGGAAGCACTGCTGCGCCTCTGGATCACCAGAGGGCGTGGGACAGTAGGCGTCGGAAAGGGTGACCATTGACGACTCTTTGTCTTTTGATAAAAGGCATCAAAGACAAAAGACAACTCGCACGCACGCGCTCATTTCTGCGAACGATGCAAAATCCCGGTTTCGACACGCATGGACGCGTGGCTCGCTACAACATCCGTCCCAATACGCACTTTGGCGACGTCCCTCGTGCAGACCCCATGGCGACGCCTATCCAGGAACTCTACCAACCCATGCAGCCACCGCCTGCACAGCAGCCCTTCACCACCCTTAACAGTGGCAGTGCCATTACGACCAACAGCGGCACCTTTCAAATTCCCTCCTATCATCACCACGCG
>RGVZ01000629.1 GCA_010029825.1 bacterium
CTTACATGCAGCCCAAGGATGGTCCAGGTCCGTGTCGAGAATCTCACGAACCGTTTCGGCGACAAGCAGCGGTCGCACAAGCCGTCCGCCTTCCGTGTTGATCCAAATCTCCTGGTTGCTTGGATTGTAAACAACGCTCGTAAACGGATTAATCCGTCCCGCCTGCTTTGCGATCTTTAGCGCCGCAGCGCACTTGATGCCTGCCTCGCCGCCAGGCAGCGTGCCGATCCACGCGCCGTTGATAAAGACGCGGGCCGACTTGTGCTTCTGTTCACCCGTTGTATCCGTCAGATTCTTCATGCCGAGTTCATCGTACAGCACGCGCAGAACCGGATAAGGCGCGGAGGGCAGCGTAATGGTTGCCGTGGAGGAAAGGTTCTTCACAACGCCGACTGCGTGACCCTCTGGCGTCTCCGCGGGACAGATGAAACCAAACGAGGTGCCGTGGAGTTTGCGCGGCAGAATGAGCTTGCCGGTCTTCTCCATCGGCGTGCTTAGGCGGCGCAGATGACTGATGCCGCTCAGGAACGTGAGGCGATTCATAACCTGGCTGATGCCTGGCTTCACGCCCATCTTTCCCGTGGCGAAATTGCCGGTCGCCAGACTTGACTTCATGCCCACATCCACAATCGTCGTCTTCAGGATCTTGTAGACGTTCGTGGTGTTGATAATGTTCTCAAACTTGCCGCTCGCCTTCCATGCGCCGTTGTGGATCTCCTTGGTGATCGTGGACTTCATGTCCTTGATCACCTTCGTGCCGAAATAGAAACGGAACAGGTTGCCCAGCAGATTGCCTGGAAGTTCCACCTTCTTATTGGGATAGGCGTCACGATCATCATAGGGAATCTTGTTGTGATAGACGTCCAGCACCTTCTTCGTCATCGCGGCAAGGAAGCACGCCTTCTCGTACATCATGTCGGCGCCGCCAATGTGCGGCAGAAACTCCTCTGCTATGATTTCACCGATCGCCTTTTCGCGCGGCGCCCGTACGGTTCCGATAGAAGAGGAGGTGAGTTGCTCGCGGATGCCTCCACCGGATCCAATGTGGCGCTGAAGAAACTCCATCGCCTGCGCCTGTGTGCGAATCTCTGCCGCTTCCAGAATACACTCGGTGAAGATCATGTCGTAGTCGTTCTCCGTGTTGCCCATGATCAGCTCAATGATGTCCTTGTCGGATTCTACGCCAAGTGCGCGGAAGAGGACAAAGAGCGGCAGCTCCGCCTTGATGCGAGGCATGGTTGCGCGAATGTGCTCCGGTCCCGTTGCGATCTTGGCGTTGTAGAGAACCTTCACCGCGATATTCTTCGGCACACCCTCGT
>RGVZ01000630.1 GCA_010029825.1 bacterium
CAAGCCGAATCAAACGGCGCTCCCGGCTGCGCGCGAATTTATACACAGCAAAGCGCTCGCGCACGAAGTCACTCGCCGGCTGGCCGCGACGCACCTGCGTAAATTCCAGCGTCTTGTTGAGGCGATGGAAGCCATGGCACTTGAACCAAGTTTTTGGAACGGGATCGGGTAGCGGCACTTATGGTGCGGGCCGCCGTCTCCGGTGCCATCAACTACACCGGGGCCGATCCCCAAAACAGGCAATGGAGAATCAGGCACCTACTGCTACTCACTGAAATGGAACGGCGCGAGGATTACGCCCTCCTTTCTGTAGCGCACAAACACTGGCTGGCGTTGCTGTCCCACGGCAATTTAACGGAAGACAGTTTTAAGGACGTAAAAACACGGTCTGGCGAGCTTTTACGGCATTTACAGCGGGTTGTATTTCCGTGGCTCTCCCCCGACGACGTGTCAAAAACAGACGAACAAACAGATACAATACTGGATAGTTCCGCGCAGGCGCTTATTAAACGATACAGAGAACTTCACGGAAATAACGGTGGCACATGAAAGCAAGCCAAGCTGGCGCCGCCGGTTACGTCCAGAATCCGACGAATAATCCGTACGCGCCGCCGGTCTACTCGCCATTCCAGAATGCCTCCCATGTAGATGACGCATTTGGCTATTTAGCCAATATGTACGGCCCTATGCTGGTTCAGGGCATGTTTGGGCAGGATGCGTTCTTAGCCCACCAGATGCCCGGACAGGCCCTGCTGGACCAGTACACCGCCTCCCGCTACCAGCGCCACGGTGCGGCCGCTATACAGGCCGCTAACATGGCTGGAAACGAACAGGTAGCCCAGAAGCTACTTGGCTTCCAGCGTGGCGTAAACGGCGGCAAGCCCATCACAGCGCTAGACCGCGAACACGCTAACGTCGGCGCGTCGGTGCTTAATAACCCGATATTTAAACAATTTGCTGCGTCTCAGATCGGGGCCGAAAATCTTGAGGCCATTATGTTCGGCCGCAGGGGTGACCCGACCGCTATTGCCGCGGCTACGAATCGTATTGGTTTTTTCCGCCAAGACGCTGCGGGCAATGGGCCGCGCATGTCGGCGGAGTCGCTGCAGCAATTTTCGCAGAACGTCTACCAGAACTTATACGGCCCCGACGCCAACCTCGACGACATGCACGGTTTCGGCGCCGTGGCCAGCTCCGAGATGATGGAGACGCTGTTCCAGCAAGGTCGGCTGCCGCAGAGCATCGGCGCCCTGAGCCCGGCTGATCGTGTGAAGGCGTTGAGCAAGTCAAAGCGCGACGACAAGACATTAACACGGCTG
>RGVZ01000064.1 GCA_010029825.1 bacterium
CGGGGAGAGGATCCTTCGCTCCGCTCAGGATGACGGGGAGAGGATCCTTCGCTCCGCTCAGGATGACGGGCGGACGGACATTGGCGTTGCCGACCTGTCCCGGAACCCGCCCTTGATCATCACGGGGACGCAGGCCTGGGAAATCCTGATTGAGCAGGAACCAGGACTTCAAAAGTGGCAGTGGCTGGCGGGCAAACTGGGCATGTCGCCCGGCACTGCCGCCACGGCCCTGCGCAGTGGCGCTCATCTGGCGCGCCGGATTTGCAGTCGATGCGGCCCGCGCAGCCCCCTGACAGCCCATTCGATCACGCGTAACCCGTTGACCCGCTTACCGGAACAGCCCACACACAAAAATCAAGAAAAAGAGGAAACATGAGCCGCATCGCGATCCTGTCGCAAGACCCGACCCTCTTCTCAACCCGCCGGTTGCGCGAGGCCGCCGAAGAACAGGGGCACGACGTCAAGCTGATGAACTACATGCGTTGCACCATCCATGTCCGCGCCAACGCGCCGCAAATCAGTTACCAGGGCGACGTCGTCGAAAACTACGACGCCGTGATCGCGCGCATCGGAACCGGCAACACAGCCTACGGCACCGCCGTCGTGCGACAGTTCGAGCTGATGGGGACACGCGCGTGCAACAGCGCCTCGGCCATCCTGAACGCGCGCGACAAGCTGCGTTCCCTGCAACTCCTCGCTGGCGCGGGGATCGGCATGCCGGCCACGGGATACGCGCATTCGACGCAAGACCAGGCGGCACTCATCACCGCCGTTGGCGGAGCCCCCCTGGTTATCAAACTCCTCGAAGGCACTCAGGGCATTGGAGTCGTCCTGGCTGACACCGCGAGCGCGGCCAAATCCGTCATGGAGGCCTTTCGCAGCCTCGACGCGGACATCCTCGTCCAGGAGTTCGTCAAGGAATCGGCCGGTCAAGACCTGCGCTGCTTCGTGGTCGGCGGGAAAGTGGTCGCGGCGATGCTGCGCAAGGCCAGTGGCGGTGATTTCCGCGCGAATATCCACCGTGGCGCGACGGCCGAGGTCGCGACCCTCTCGGACCTCGAGACGCAAACCGCGTTGCGCGCGGCTGAAGCCCTGGGACTTGAGATCGCTGGTGTTGACATGTTGCGATCATCACGTGGACCGCTGGTGATCGAGGTCAACGCCTCGCCCGGGCTTGAAGGCATCGAGAAGGCCACCGGCGTCGATGTTGCCGGGGCCATCATCAAGTCGGTGACGGCGCCGCCGTCGCCTGCGCCGGGCTCACAAGTTGCCCCTGCACAATGACCGTCGGCCCCGACGAGACTGGTGCCGTGATGCCATTTTTGTCGAACGCATCCTTGATCTTCAGCAACAACGATTCCTTGAGCTGCTGGAAATTTCCGGTTGCCGTCCACACCGAAAAGACAACATGCAGCGCCGCGTCCCCGAAACTGTCCACAATCAGGGTGGGTTTCGGCTCCTCAAGCACCAGGCGGTGGTCACGGGCGATGTCGATCAACATGCGACGGAACTCGCGCAGGTTTTGCGTGTATGAGACGCCAATGCGCAGGTCAAGGCGCCGGATCGGGTGCCGGGTGAGGTTGGTGATCTCCGCCTTCATGAGCATCTCGTTGGGATAACGGACCATCAGGTTGTCGGCCGTGCGGATCCGGGTCGACAGGAACCCGATCGTCAAGACTTCGCCCGAAACGCCAGTCGCCCCGATGCGGACCCAGTCGCCGGGGCGAAAGGGTTTTTCGAAGATGATGAACAAGCCGCTGATCACGTTGGCGACTGATGTCTGCGACGCGAAACCGAGCGCCACGGTCAGGATGCCGGCGGCGCCAAGGAACACCTGCAGGTCAAACCCGAGTTGCCGCAGCGCGCTGAGCGCCACAATCGCCGACATGAGGTAATAGGCCGCCTTGGATCCCATGTCTGCCTGCTGCGGCTCTATCGTCCGGCTCAGGATCGCGTGGAGGGACCGACTCACGATCCGGACCACGAGCATCCCGGCAAGTACGATGATGGCCGCCTGTGCCAGATTGATCATCCGGGTCGCGGCGAAAAGTTCCTTGAGCATTTCCGGGTCGATGGTCATGGCGAGAACTCCTTGCGGGCGAGCAAATTGCCAAGATTCAAGTTACCGAGAAGCCGGCCGTTTCCGGACTCCCTGAGTGACTTGACGTCCTTTCGCGACGGACCCGCGAGGCTGCAACTGCCCTCTGGACCGAGCGGCTGGCTCATGACGTCCAGCTCCGCGAAAGAATCGCCTTCCTTGTGTTCGAGAACGATCCCCTCGGTGCATAACGCGCCGTCGGTGGTCGCGTACAAGTGAAGCCACGGCGCCGGCAGGCTCAACTGATCGATGCGCAATGGTCGCGTTGCCAGGTTGCGAACGACCACGCCGGTCGTGGCAAGGTGGGGTTTACTCTTGACGTCCTTGTAGGCAAGGCGCGCCTTGGTCAAGGCCGCGTAACCGATTTCGCCATCGACCGTCGTGGAACCGATCCACGTGTCACTCAAGTACGCCGCGGGAATCTCCGCGACATGACTGCCGTCGTTGCCGCCAAGCGCGTTCAGGTAGACAGAGATCCAGACCGGGGTCGACAGGAACATCTCGACCTGGTCGCCGGGCATCACAAACAACGGGTTGAGTGGACGGCACACGACCGCACGATCCGCGAGCAACGGGACCAGGCGGAAACCGGCCGCCGATCTTCGCGTCGCGTAACGGCTGATCTCGACTTCCCGGGACGGAGTGCTCAGCGACGTCGCCAGCACGGGCACCGGATCGTCGATGACCAGGCGATTCAATTCATCAGGACCCGCCGCTTCTTCCACCCGCGAGGCCGCGATCCGCCACTCCCGGTCAAGGTGCGCGACCTGGACGCGGGTTGGTCCGATTTGCAAATTTTGCATGAAACCCGCAGTTAAATCGAAGTTTCGCCACCAGGTTTTCCGCGATTCTTGCACTCGTACCTCCCATGACGCACGCCGGACGCCACCATGTGATAAAATAACATCATGCCCCGGACAATTTCACCAGTGGTTGGATCCCTGCGCAAGAATCCACGCGGCGACAAGCTGCGCCTGGAAAAGCGCCTCAAGGTATCCATTTTGCCACAACCAAACGAAACCACGTGCGGCCCGACGTGCCTGCACGCCGTCTACCGTTATTTCGGCGATGACATCGCGCTGGACCAGATCATCAACGAGGTTCCCGCCCTCGCCGGTGGAGGCACTCTGGCGGTTTTCCTGGCGTGTCACGCCCTGCGCCGGGGATACAGCGCCAAAATCTTCACATACAACCTGCAGATCTTTGACCCGTCCTGGTTTGACGGCGAGGTCCGCATCACGGAACGCCTGCGCAAGCAGATGGCCGCCAAGACGGATCCCAAGTTGCACATCGCGACCCTCGCCTACATGGATTTCCTGCAACTGGGCGGCGAATTGCGGTTCGAGGAGATGAACCCCGGAATCTTCCGCAAGTATTTGAACCGGGGAATCCCGATCCTGACGGGGCTGAGCGCGACCTACCTGTACCGGACCCAGCGTGAACACCCGTTCACCGGCCAGGGAAATGACATCCGCGGGGAACCGTCGGGACACTTCGTCGTGTTGTCGGGTTACGACCGACGCCAGCGCAGCGTGCTGGTATCGGACCCTTATCTTCCCAATCCGGTTGCCGATGGCCAGGAATACCTGGTCGGCATCGAACGCCTGATGTCTTCCATTTTGCTTGGCATCGTCACGTATGACGCGAATTTGCTTGTGATTGAACCAGGAAAAACAGGAACGTGAATGCAGACATTGATTGTCGTCGACAAGCCCTCTGACTGGCCGCTTGACCTGCCCGACGTCCTCGTGGTGTCAGCCAGGGACTACCTGAGCCAGCCGCTGTTCCGCGACATGCCGCGGGCGAAGGTGTTCAACCTGTGCAAGTGCTACAAGTACCAGTCGACCGGGTATTACGTATCGCTGCTGGCCGAGGCGCGCGGCCATGACCCGCTGCCCAGCGTCTCCACCATGCAGGACATGAAATCCCAGGCTGTGATCCGGCTGGCCTCTGGTGACTTGCAGCGGCAAATCGAGAAGGACCTCGCCCCGATACGCAGCGACTCGTTTGTCCTCAGCGTCTATTTCGGGAGGAACCTGGCCAAGCGTTACGACCGGCTCGCCGGACAGCTTTTCGAATACTTCAAGGCGCCATTCCTGCGCGCGTACTTTGTCTGGCACCAGGGCACGGGCGCCAACACCGCCCAGGGCGGCAACTGGGCCCTCGTCAACGTGGGTCCGATCGCGGCGGCCGCCGTCCCCGAGGAACACCGCCTCTTTGCCATCAAGGCCGCGACTGATTACCTCGCCGGCCGCAAACAGAAGGTATCGCGCCGCAGCGAGAAACGTTTTGACCTGGCGATCCTCTACGGTGGCGACGAGACACCACCCTCCAACGAACGCGCGATCGAGAAGTTCATCAAGGCGGCCGACCGCCGTGGCATGCATGCCGAAGTCATCCGCAAGGAAGACTTCAAGCACCTGCCGGAATTTGACGGCTTGTGGATCCGCGAGACGACATCCGTCAACCACCACACGTACAAGTTCGCGCAACGGGGTGAGGCCGAGGGGCTGGTCGTCATTGACGACCCCGAATCGATCGTCCGTTGCACCAACAAGGTCTACCTGACCGAACTGATGGAACACCAGCGCATCCGCATCCCGCGGACACTCATCCTGAGCCGCGCCAACTTGAGCCACGTCGCGCGCGACCTGGGATTCCCGTGCATCCTGAAGCAGCCGGACAGTTCCTTTTCACAAGGTGTCCTGAAGGTCGTCGATGAGGGCATGCTGCGGATTGTCGCCGACACCTTGTTCGAGAAGAGCGAACTGTTGCTGGCGCAAGAGTACATCCCGACCTCCTACGACTGGCGCATCGGGATCATCGACCGCAAACCGGTTTATGCCTGCAAGTACCACATGGCGCACAAGCACTGGCAAATCACGAAAAAAACACGCGGCGGGAAGTTCCTGGGGGGCCGTGTCGAGAGCTTCGCCCTTGGGACGGTTCCCGAGGAAGTCCTGACCACGGCGCTGCGCGCCGCCAACGCGATCGGCAATGGCCTCTACGGGGTGGACCTGAAGGAACACAACGACCTCGCCTACGTGATGGAAGTCAACGACAACCCGAATATCGACGCCGGTTATGAGGACGGGATCCTCAAGGATGAACTTTACGACATCATCGCGGATGTATTCTCGACCCGGATCGAATCACGAAAACAACGGAAGACGGCATGACGGGCAAAACTTTCAGCGCATTCTCCGGATATGGCATCGAGCTTGAGTACATGATCGTCGACCGCAAGACGCACGACGTCAGGCCGGTGGCCGACGTGGTCCTGCACGAAGCCTGTCGCGAGAACGGCGGCGAAATTTGCGGCGACGTCGAGCGCGGCGCGTTTGGATGGTCGAATGAACTCGTCCTGCACGTCATTGAACTCAAGACAAGTGGCCCGGCAAAAGACCTGACGAGACTCGCAAGCGGGTTCCACGGCGAGGTCCTCGCCATCAACCGCCTGCTGGAGAAACATGGCTGCCAACTCGCGCCGGGCGCGATGCATCCGTGGATGGTGCCGGAGCGCGAGACGAAACTGTGGCCACACGACAACAACGAGATCTACGACGCCTACAACCGGATTTTTGGCTGCAAGGGCCACGGCTGGTCAAACCTGCAGTCAATGCACATCAACTTCCCTTTTGACGGCAATCAGGAATTCGGCCGCCTGCACGCGGCCATCCGCCTCGTGCTGCCGATTTCTACCGCAAGAACCAGGCGCGCGTCCCCGAGATCGCGGGGTTGATCGTCCCGGAGGCCGTGTTCACAAAGGCGGCCTACGAGCAGGAAATCTTCGCGAAGATCAACAAGGCCATCGCGCCGCACGACACGGGCAAGATCCTGCAACATGAATGGCTGAACTCGCGTGGCGCGATCGCGCGGTTCGACCGCAACGCCATCGAGATCCGCCTGATTGACATCCAGGAATGCACCGCGGCGGACATCGGCGTCGCGGCGTTCGTCATCTCGCTCGTGAAAAACCTCTACGAGGAACTTCACATTTCTTATGACGCGCAGTGCGCGTGGGCAGCCTCTGACCTGGCAGTCATCCTGGATGAGACCATCCGTTCCGCCGGGAACGCGATGCTCCACGCCAAGACCTACGGACGTGTTTTCGGAATCGAAAACGCCGCGACGACCCGGGACCTTGTCGCGACCATGATTGAGAAATTCCTGCCCGATGCCCCTGAAGAATGCGTCGCGGCGCTGGATGTGATCCGTAAACAAGGCACTCTCGCCACCCGCATGATCCGGACCCACGAAAAACAAGGCGAGTCACTCGAAGCCTTGATGCGCCGCATGGGCGATTGCCTTGCGCACAACGCTCCACTCGAGGCCTGACCCGTGGGCGCGGCGTCGAGACGGGGGGGGAGAGAGGATTCTTCGGGCTCCGCCCTCAGAATGACGAAACGCTCCGCCCTCAGAATGACGAAACGCACCGCCGCGAAGCAGGCGTCATTCCGAGGCGCAGCCGAGGAATCCTGTCTTCTCCTCACCGCCGAACACGCCACCAACCGCGTGCCGCCAGGCCTCGCGAAAAAACTGCGCGTCCCCCCCGGGGTTTTGCGTTCGCACCGCGGATGGGATCCGGGCACGGCGGAACTTGTCCGCGCCATTTTCGATGCCGCCCCGCGCCACCGGCGCCACGGCCGCATCCTCGAGGGCACCTTGACGCGCCTTGCCGTCGACCTGAACCGCAGCGAGAACAACCCCGAGGTTTTCTCGAAGTGGGCCCGCGGTAACCTCCCGGACGCGGACCGCGAGAAATTGCTGCGTTCACACCGCGCTTTCCGGAAACAAGCCCGCCGCGCCGCCGACCGGATTTTGTTGACACCAGAATCCCACGTGATTCACCTGTCGATTCATTCCTTTACGCCCGTCTTGCGTGGCGCGAGGCGCACGACAGACATTGGCATCCTGTTCGACCCGGCGCGCCCGCAAGAGGCCGCCATCGCGCGGCGCCTGATCCGCATTTTGCAATCACCGGCGATGACGGAGCGTTTTGGGTTTTTTCGCGTCGACGCCAACAAACCCTATCTCGGGACCGCCGACGGTCACACTGTTGAACTGCGCTCAAACCTTAGAGCGTCAAGGTATTCAGGTATCGAGATTGAAGTGAACCAGAGGTTCGTCCGAAAAAAAAGCCAGCAGGATCGAAACGACCGCTGGGCGAAGATGTTGCGGTTGATCAGCCTGGCTGTCCGCGAACTTCTGGAGCCGGAAGAAGAAAATGACGGAAAAGGGTCATCAAGGCACAAGCGCGCTCGTCCTGTCGGGCGGCGGATCGCGCGGCGCGTATCAAGCCGGGGCGCTCAAGGCCATCGGCGAGATCGCCGCCGGCGCGGGGCATGAATGGCCCTTCAAGATCGTCACCGGACTCAGCGCCGGGGCACTGAATTGCGCCCATCTGGTTTCCAGCAAGCAATCGATTGAGATCACATCCTCTGAACTCACCGACATCTGGGCCAACATTACAGCCGACAGGGTCTTTCGCACCGACCCCGCCTCCATCTCCTCGATCGGCGCACGGTGGCTGGCCGGTGTCGCTTCCGGTGGTGTCGCGCGCACGAAAAAGCCGGATTCCCTGGTGGATACAACGCCACTCAGGGACCTCATCGCGAGCCGCCTGAACGCCAACGCCATCGATCACAACATTACATCGGGCCGTCTGCGCGCCGCGTGCGTGTCGGCCACGGAATACGCGACGTCGCGCGGAGTGTCCTTCATCCACGGCCACAGCGATGTCCCGCTGTGGCGCAAAACGAGGACTGTCTCCATCGCGCAGCGTTTCCGGACCGAGCACATCATGGCGTCTTCCGCGATACCGCTGCTGTTCCCGGCCACCAAGATCGGCCATCGCCACTATGGCGACGGGTGCCTCCGCAACCTCACGCCGCTGCTGCCCGCCGTCGAACTCGGCGCGACACGCGTGATGGTCATCGGAGTCCGGCGCGAGGCTCAAGTTGATGAGTTGCCGCGTTCGGGCAGTGAAGGCGCCTCGGCCGGCCGTGTGCTCAGCGTCATCCTGAACGCGGTCTTGATGGACGGCCTTGAGTCCGACGTGGAAACGCTCAACAAGATCAACCGTTTTGTCACCGAGATCCCGGCGGCGACCTCCCGTTACCGGAAAATCCCGTTCCTGATGATCCGCCCGTCGAAAGACATCGCGGCCCTCGCGGTGGATTTCGCCGCGGAAATGCCGCCCCTTGTCCGCTATTTCACCCGGGGCCTCGGCCCCCTGAGCCAGTCGGCCGAATTCATCAGCTATCTCTTGTTCCAGCCCGAATTCTGCCGGGCCCTGATCAATCTCGGGTACAGCGACGCGATGGCCCAGTCATCGCGGATCGAAGCCTTCCTGGGAGACGAGGACATCGGGGGAACCGGCCATGAGTGAGCTCCGCCGAAACCTCGCCAACTCCATGAAAGACGGCGCCGCCGCGAGTCTCATGACGGGCATCGGCGAAACCTACATTCCGGCCTTTGTGCTGGCCGTCGGCCTGGCCGAGACTTCCGCCGGCCTGATTGTGACCATCCCGATCCTCGCGGGCGCCATCCTGCAACTGGTCGCCCCTGCCGCGGTGACCGCCCTTGGTTCACACAAACGCTGGGTGGTTGGATGCGCCGTGGCCCAGTCGTTCGTGTTCCTCGCCCTCATGATTGCCGCCTTGACGGGATCCCTCGGGACGATCGCCGCCTTCAGTATCGCCGCCGTCTACTGGGGTTGCGGGATGGCCGGTGGGTCGGCGTGGAACACCTGGATATCCACCCTCGTCCCGGCCCGCATCCGCATCCGGTTCTTCTCGCGGCGCAGCCGCTGGTTGCAGGCATTCACGATGACAGGATTTCTCGTCGCGGGAATTACCCTCAAGGCCGCCCAAACCCTGCGTGGCGGTGATCATGATCTAATCTTGCACGCGTTCGCTGTCTTGTTCGGCCTTGCCTTCGCCTCGCGCCTTGTTTCGGCGTGGTACCTCTCGCGCCAGACGGAACCGGTCCCGGTACCGCACAACCAGCGCCAGGTCCCGGTCTCGCAACTCTTGCTTCGCCTGCGGCGCAGCCCCGACGGCAAACTCATCCTGTACCTGGTCATGGCGCAGGCGGCCACCCAGGTCGCGGCCCCCTACTTCACGCCATTCATGCTGCGCCAGATGCAACTCGACTACGGGACTTACGCCGCGCTGGTGGCCACGGCGTTTGCCGCGCGGATATTTTCCCTGCCGTTCCTTGGACGATTCGCCGAACGATCGGGCGCCAACAAGTTGCTGCTGTCGTGCGGGGTGGCCATGGCCCCGATGGCGGTCATGTGGGTTTTCGCTTACCAGAACATGCCGGCCCTGTTCGCGTTGCAAATCCTGTCCGGGGTCGTCTGGGGCGGGTTCGAACTGGCCTCGTCGCTGCTCATTTTCGAGCGGATCGCCCCCGCGGAGCGGACCAGCGTCCTGACGACCTACAACCTCTCGAATGCCAGCGCCCTCGTGGCGGGTTCGTTGCTCGGCGGCGCGGTGTTCGAGGCGCTCGGCGCCAGTTTCCAGGGCTATCTGGTGATCTTCGCGCTGTCCTCACTGCTGCGCGCCCTGACGATCACGTTGCTGCTGCCGGCGGCCGGTAACCTCGAGAAATCGCCACTTCAGCGGGTCCCGTCCCGCGGATCCGCGGCCCAACATCACCGCAGGGTCCCGCGCCACGTCCATGCTCGCCCCATGGGGACCGACCGGGACGCCAGTTGAACCGGGATTCCATTAGCCAGTCGGCCAACTTGCCTGTGGCGACCCCTGCCACTGCCGTGATAAGACGCCGGGTCCCCGGGCCACGCGTTTTTCACGTCGCGGCCCCGGAGAGAACGTCACGAATCCACCGGGAGCACGATCCATGGTCCGCAGCGCAGTCAGGAACCGCCTGGCCAACAAGGAATTCCTCGGTCATCCAGCCGGGCTTTTTGTCCTGTTTTTCACCGAGATGTGGGAACGGTTCTCGTTCTACGGGATGCGCGCCCTTCTCGTCCTCTACATGACCAAATACTTGCTGGTGGACCCGGCCAAGGCCAACGAAGTGATTGGTTACAACGCGCTCTACGACTGGCTTGCTGGAATGTTTGGCGAAATGACCGTTCAACAGGCAAGTTCGCAGATCTACGGTATTTACACTGGCCTCGTTTACTTCACGCCCTTTTTCGGTGGAATGATCGCGGACCGTATTCTGGGCCAGTACCGCACGGTTTATCTGGGTGGTTTCCTGATGGCGATCGGCCACTTTCTGATGGCCAGCGAACGCGCTTTCCTGCTCGCGCTCCTGTTTTTGATCCTCGGCAACGGGGCCTTCAAGCCGAACATTTCGACCCAGGTGGGAAGCCTTTACAAAGAAGGCGATCCGCGTCGCGACTCGGCATTCACGATCTTCTACATGGGCATCAACCTTGGCGCCTTCTTGTCGCCGCTGATTTGCGGAACCCTGGGACAGACGATGGGCTGGCACTGGGGATTCGGCGCCGCTGGCGTCGGCATGCTGGTTGGCCTCGTTGTATACTGGGCCGGCTCCGACCTTGTACCCAAGGATTCCATGCACACGATAACCAAGGACGAGTCCTCACGCGCCCTGACCGCCAACGAGTGGAAGGCCGTTGGCGCGTTGATCGTCCTTGCCATCCTCAACATCATGTTCTGGGCGATCTACGAACAGCAAGGCAATACGCTGCAGCTCTGGGCTGACGACAAGACCAACTGGATTTTCGCCGGCGTGCAGATCCCTTCCACGTGGTTCCAGTCGATCAATCCCCTGATGATCATTGCCTTCGCGCCGCTGCTCAACATTTTCTGGGGCTGGCAGGCCAAACAGGGCAAGGAACCGAGCAGCGTCGTCAAGATGGGCCTTGGCTGCGTCATGGTCGGAATGGCCTACGTCCTCATGATCCTCGCCGCGAAGGCCGTCCCGGGCGAGGAAAAGGGCAGCGTCATGTGGCTCGTCGGTACGATCTTCATCTTCACGCTGGGCGAACTTTACCTGTCACCCATTGGCCTCTCGCTGGTGACGAAAGTCTCGCCAAAGCCAATCCTCAGCATGATGATGGGCGTGTGGTTCCTGTCCAGTTTCTTTGGCAACTACGGTACCGGTTATATTGGCACCTTCTACGACAAGATGCCAAAGGACGCCTATTTCCTGATGCTGTGCCTCATGGGTGTCGTGACCGGCGTTCTGTTCTTCCTGCTCAGAAGCCCTCTTGAACGCACGATTGGCAAGCACGTCTGAGGCTCGTCACCAGACGTCAGGATCACTCTCAGCGCGCGCCGGATTTGTTGAATCCGGCGCTGCTGGAGCGTTGATTCCCCGCACCGGCTTTTCCGGTGGATTGTTCAGCTTCGCGTCCTGAGGGACCGCCGCGTTCTTGCCGGTGCTGATCTCGTCAATATCGGCCTCGTGCGGCATGATATCGTTTGAAGGATCGTAGGCAGACGCCCCCTTGGAGACCCCGAGACGATCTGGCGCGACAGGTCCCGGGAAATCTTTGGCCGGCGCTGTCCCGCCCGCGGATTCTGGCGCACCTCCCCCGGGGGCCGCGCCCGCAGGCGCGTCACCGAGGACGCTGAGCGGAAGATTCCCGCCCGGCAGGCGTTTATCGTCGACCTGAAGCGGCGCGGCAGCGGGTCCGGATCCAAACAAGGTGGAGTCAGGCGCCTGGAACAGGCTGAACAACCGGAGAGCCCCGTCACGCTCCGTCGGGACGCGGATCACCGTCGAAACCTGGTTGCCAATCGCGAATTCGTTGTCGGGGTTCTCACCGGTTTTCTCGATGTCCGTCGTCGCGAATACTTCGGCCGCACCCGAGTCACTGCCGCGCAGGACCGTGCCGCGCGGCAAGTCGACGTTGAGCGCGCCGACACCATTTTCGTACTGGATCGGCCACTCACCGCTGGCCATGACGTTGATGTCCTCCGCGTCGACCAGTTCCGAGAACTTGTGCTTGTCGATGATGACTTTCACGTAGTCGATCCAGACCGGAAGGGCACCGACCGCGCCTGTGACCTTCACATCACCCCGGCGCATCGTCTTGTTCAAGTCGTAACCGACGTAGGACGCGATGGTCATGTTGTCGTCAAACCGCAGCGCCTGTCCCTTGGCCTTGGGCATCGGGAAGAATCCGGCAAAATAGGCGTTGTTGTAATCGTTGGTCGTTCCTGTCTTGCCGAAGGCCGGCATGCGGATTCGCGCCGCCTTCGATTCCTTGACGTCGGCGGGTGGAACGGCGGCCGGAACCGGGGGAGTGCCACCGGCCTGGACATAGATCTCACCACGGGCGCGGCGTCCTGTGCCGTGGGTCACAACCCGTTTCAGGATCTCGCGCATCGGGACCGAGAGTTGCGGGCTGACCAGTTGATGCTCGACCGCTTTGGGCTCGAAAAGTTTGTTGCCGAAACGGTCCTCGATGCGGCGGATGAAGTTCAACTGGTTGGCCGGGCCGTCCTTGTAGAACCGGTAGATCTTCCCGCTGACAAACGTCTGGTAGATCTTGGCGACCTCGCCGGCGGTGACATCATTGGTACCGAGGGGGAAAGACAAGACCGGCTCGAGTTTGCTCTGGACGCCCATCGCCTGGCTCAGTTGCACGAGGTAACGCAGGCCGAGCGTCATGCGGAAATCGTGGTGCTGGTAGTAGCGATGCAGGTCGTACTCCGATTGTTGCGCCGTGATGGCGTCGTAACGCTCGTTGATCGACTTCTGGAGTTTGTTGAACGTGTTGACCGGAAGGTACCCGTCGAGCAGGACGTCGCCCAGTTGGATGTCAGCCGTGACGAATACGCCACTGCTCCAGATCGCCTGGGCGTCCAGGAGGTTCAGGGGACGGCCCGGGACCACGGCAATGCGTTCCAGGTCCGCGCGGGACTTGAAGTCACGCTTTGGATCCTCGCCCTCGAGGGTCGCGAAATAACCGAGTTGCGGCCGCGCGCCGACGCCGGCGAGGACCTTGAAACGTTTCCAGATGTGCTGGATCGCGGGATCGCCGAACGCGCCCTCGATCCCCTTTTCCGTCACTTTCTGGCTGACCGTCGTCCAGTCGCTGTTGAGCTCCGTCGCCAACCCTGCGAAACGCAAGTAATTGTTGCGAACCAGGCCAAGACGCAGCGCCTTCTCGTAAGGCGGCATGTTGTCTTTCCCGCGGCCGAAAATATTCTGCAACTCAGAAATATAGCCGCGTCCCCACCACATCTTGTTGAGCTTGCGCAGCATGTCGGGCTGCCCCGCGAAAACAAGATCCGGCGCGACGTCGGCGATGGCGTTCTGCAACTGGAACTCGCGCACGCCCTCGTTGTCGAGCTGGACACCCGTCGTGCGGGCGACGCGGAAATGAAAGTCCGGGACCAACTCGCCGCCGCGAGGCAGCAAATCGAGTTCGGCCATCAGTTGCCTGAACTGCTCGTAGTTGAGTTTGTCGACGAGATGCGCCGCGAGATAAACCGACGCCAGGTTCTCGGACATTGTCCCCGCCCAGATCATCGAGACTTCCTTGTAGGGCGACGGATGGTCCGGGCGCGGGAAGTAAAGTCGTGACTGGTACGGGAAAATCTGGCGCTCGTTGTCCAGGCGGTCGAGGACCGACCAACCCAGTTGCAGGCCCGCGTAGAACACCACGGACTTGAACACGGATCCCGGCTGGCGTTTCGCGAACACGGCACGGTTGAACCCGAGGGAATCGAAACCGGAGACGACCGAGCGGACTTCGCCCTTCTCGACTCCGAGCAAGCCACCGTTGATCTTGGGGCGCTTGTGCATCTCGAGCACGGCCTCGTGCTTGTCCTTGTCGTACTCCTTGACCTCGGTGAACAGGATGTCGCCCGGGCGGACGGCGTCGAGGAGTTTTTTCAATTGCGCCTGCGGACCGAGTCCGTAGGGCAGGTCCAGCAACTTCGCGTAACGAACGAGGGCATCGTGGGGGATCGTCCCGTTGGCGAGGCCAAACGAGATACGGATCGAGGCGTTGTTCGGGTTTTTCACAACACTGTCGACCTTGCCGTAATAGAAATCGTTCACCGTCACGTCGCGTTGACGGACAAATTTTTCAGAGGGCTCCGGCGCGTAACCACCGAGGATGGACTCGAGGCGCGACAGGTTGCGGCGCATCGCCAACTGGGCGCCTTCTTGTATCGGGCAATCGATGGTCGTGAAAATCCTGAGCCCGGCGGAGTTCAACTCGTCCACGCTCTCCATGTTCAGGGCTTCCAGGATTTCCTTGCGGTCCATTTGCGAGCGGATGAGGCTGACGGTGGCGACCTCAGACGTACGGAAACTGCCCCGGTTGAACGGGACGGGCTTCTCGGCGGCCTCCTTGAACTCCTCTTCCTTGATCCACCCTTGCTCCAGCATCCGGCGCAAAACATAATTCTTGCGCTCAAACGCGTTCTTGACGGCCTCCTCGCGGCGCTCGACCGTGTATTTGATGAACGGATCGTACTTGCCGGGGCCTTTCACGGATCCCGCGATGAAAGCCGACTCGACCAGGTCGAGATCCTTCACGTCCTTGTTGAAGTAATACTTCGCGGCGATGCCGATACCCGTCCCGTTGCCCGAAACGTGAAACTGGTTCAGGTAAAATTCCAGGATCTGGGTCTTGCTGTACATGCGCTCCATCTGGAGCGCCGCGATGGCCTCGCGGATCTTGCGACCGAGAGAGTATTCCCACCGGTCGAGGATGTTTTTCACCGTTTGTTGCGTCAGCGTCGATCCACCGCGGAATCTCCGCCCCTGCAAACCTTCGGCGAAGGCCTTCACGATCGCCACCGGGTCGATCCCGCTGTGCTTGAAGAAGTTCTTGTCCTCGGCCGCGACGATCGCGTTGATCATGGCCGGCGGGATTTCCTCGATCGGGACGTAACGGCGATGTTCCGTGTTGAAAAAACTGCCGATGTGGGTTTGCTCATCCTGGCACAGGATTGTCGTCTCTTCGTTGATTCGCGCCATGATGGTCGATTTCTTGAGGTGATCATCCTCGCCAAAAAGAACCATGGCATAGACGACGGACATGCCGCCGAAGCTCGCCGTGATGGAGCCGATGACGACAGCGACCGAGACCAGGACAATCCGGCGGATCAAGTGGCTGGTATTCTCAACCATGATTTCAACATCTCCTGCTGCATCGACGCGGGATTTTTTGGATCTCTGACATTATCCCGGATGCAGGAAGGCAAGTCCATAATGGCGGCGCCTTGAGAAAACGATAAGAGCTGCGGAATCCGTCGCTTTGGGGTAAGTCGGAAGGTATCAGGAGCATACAAGTGAGCTGGAACCTGCCCCCGGAAACCCACGTCGAAACCACACTGGCCCCCGGCCGGCGCGCCGACTGGGTCAGCCTCAGCAAGTTCCGCCTGCAGGCCGTGATCGGGGTTTATCCGCACGAGCGCCTGCACCCGCAACCGGTCGACATCGACCTGACGATGCAACTCGACACCCGCGCGGCAGCGGTTTCTCTCAATCTGGCAAAAAGCGTGGATTACGCGAAAGTGGCGCGTGACCTGCGTTTACTGCTCCAGGGCGCCCGTTTCCATCTGCTGGAGACCGCGGCCGAGGCCGTCGCCGCGCTGCTGCTGGCGCCTTTTCCGGACCGCGCCCGCCCGGAGGCCGTCCAGGTCAAATTGTGCAAACCTTCAGCTCTCGATGGGCTCGCGACCCCCTCGGTCGCGATTTACCGGACCCGCGGGGATTTCGAGTTCCTGCCCGGGGAACACAACGGCGAGACGCGAATCTTCGCCAGCGCGGACGTGAAGATTTCCCTTGTTGACACGGGGGGCGAACGGAGCCTTGCGATCACCCGGCTGGGTGACCGCGAGTTCCTGACTAGACCGACTCAAGTGTTTGATTTCCCTGATGATTTTGAACCCTCTGGCACCGGGTCAATCTTGACCTCAACCGACGTGGTGACACCCCAGGTGTAAGGTACCGCCCGTGGGACCTCCGGCGGGGAATCCTTGCCTACTCCAATTCCCGTCCGTTCGGGTTACCGTTGAAATCATGGAAGCAGCGCGAAACACCTTGCGATCACCCGGAGTCGCCGCGACGGCAGCCGCCGTGGCCCTGATGGCGGCGTGGGCCGGCGATGTCAGGGCCCAGACCAAAACCTTTGCCGACGTCGCCGAGGCGGCGATACCCGGGGTTGTCAACATCCGGACGACCTCCTACCGCAGGCCCGCCGATCCGCAAATGGATATTTACCAGTACTTTCTGGGAGGCAAAGTCCCGTCCCTCTCCTCCCATTCCATCGGATCAGGCCTCATCATCGATGCCGAAGGCCACATCCTGACCAACAACCACGTCATCGAGGGGGCGTCGGCCATCGACGTGCTGTTTGCCAACAAGCGCGAAAAAGCCCGTGCCAAAGTCATCGGCCGCGACCCGAAAACCGACCTTGCCCTGCTGCAAGTGAATCCGAAATCGGCCCAGACCGCGCTGCCCTTCGGGAACTCGGACGCCTTGCGGATCGGGGACCAGGTCCTGGCCATCGGCAACCCTCTCGGTTTCTCGCACACGGTGACCAGCGGCATCATCAGCGCCAAGGGCCGCGTCATCGGGGCCGGCCCCTACGACAATTTCCTGCAGACCGACGCGACGATCCATCCCGGCAACTCGGGGGGACCATTGCTGGATTTGAGGGGCCAGGTGATCGGGATCAACACGGCCGTCAGTTCCGAGGGCCAGGGAATCGGGTTCGCGATCCCCTCCAACATGGCCCAGCAAGTCATCAAAGACCTGCAAAAGTACGGCAAAGTCCGGCGCGCGTTCCTCGGCGTTGTCGGCAAAAACCTGATGTCAGAGGACGACCTCGACGACCGCGACGCCCGCAGCGGCGGCGTGTACGGTTTCCTTGTCACCAACATGGTGGTCGACGGGCCGGCGGCCAAGGCCGGGGTGCGCCTGGGGGACCTCGTGGTCGCCTGCGACCAGGAAAAAGTGACGGACCTGAATCACATGCAGAGGATTTTGACCCAAAAATCCCCGGTGGACCGCCTGCGGCTCAAGGTATTCCGGCGCGGGCGCGGGTTCCTGCATCTCAATGTCGCCTTGCAAGAAACGCCCTCAGCAGATCGACTTCCCGCCGAACGCGATTTGTTTTAACCTCTCGGGCATTCATCCCACTTCCCACGTCCCACACCAAGGGGGGGTTGCCCAATGCCGAAGTCCACGACTGAAACACCTGACATCCTCGATCTGCGCGCCATCGCCACTTTGAAGGGGCTCGTCATTGACGGGGTCCACAAGGCCAAATCCGGGCACCCTGGGGGTGCCATGTCCTCGATGGACTTCGCGTATCTTCTGTTCACGGAACACTTGAATTTCGACCCTGACGATCCGGCATGGATCGGGCGCGACCGGTTCATCCTGAGCGCCGGTCACGAGTCCATGCTGATCTATTCACTGCTGCACCTGACGGGATGGCTTTCGGTCGACGACCTGAAAAAATTCCGCCAACTGCACTCGCGGACCCCAGGACATCCGGAAAACGTGATGACGCCAGGCGTCGAATGCACGACGGGCCCCCTGGGCCAGGGCGCCGCGATGTCCGTGGGTTTCGCGATCGCCGCGCGCCATCTGGCGGCGACGATGGACGAGAGACTTTTCGGGCACCGGACGTGGGTGCTTCTGGGCGACGGTTGCATGCAGGAAGACGTGACCCTGGGCGCGGCGTCCCTGGCGGGGCATTTGGGACTGTCTAACTTGACCTGGTTCTACGACCGCAATCGCCAGCAGATCTCAGGCGCGATCGACCGCGCGACTTCCGACGATGAAGTGAAGATCTTCGAGGGATTCGGGTGGGAAGTGATCCGTGTGGACGGACACGACCACGACGCCCTGCGCGCGGTTATGGGTAGTGTTTCCGCGCAGACGAAGCCGCGGCTGATTATCGGCGACACGGTCATGGCCAAGGGTGCGGCAACGATGGAGGGCGACCACGAGACCCACGGTTCCCCCCTGCCCGCCGAAGAACGCGCGAAGACCAAGCAACTCCTTGGCCTCGACCCGGCAGCGGAGTTCGAGGTGGATCCCGCGACGCGGGATCATTTCCAGCGCCGTTTCGCGACGCTGAGAGCGCAGGCCAAATCATGGAAATCGGCCATTGCGCGCCGCGTCGAGACCGACGCGGCGTTCAAGACGATGTGGGACACGTGCTTCGGCAAGGAAGATTTCTCGCGGCTGAAAAAGACGTCGTGGCCGAAAGACAAACCCGTCGCCACCCGCAACGCGTTTGGCGATGTCCTGCGGGACTGGGCCACGCAGATTCCAAATCTCGTGGGCGGCAGCGCTGACCTTGAACCGTCCAACATGACCGGGGCATTCGCGAAGATCACGGGGGATTTCCAGAAGGCCACCCCAAAAGGGCGCAACCTGGCTTTCGGCGTGCGGGAATTCCCGATGTCGGCGATCGCCAACGGAATCGCGCTGCACGGCGGGCTGATTCCTTTTGACGCGACCTTCCTGACGTTCTCGGATTACTCGCGTCCGGCCCTGCGACTTGGGGCGATCCAGCAATGCCGCGTAATCCACGAGTTCACGCACGACTCGTTTCACCTCGGCGAGGACGGGCCGACCCACCAGCCAGTCGAGCATGTCATGACCCTGCGCGCGATCCCGGACTTTTACGTGATGCGCCCGGCCGATGCCTTCGAGACGCAAATCATGATGGAAGAAGCGTTGAAGCTGCGCGCGCCCAGCGCGATCTGCCTGACGCGCCAGAAATTGCCGGTGCTGCCCGTGACGGAGGCAAAACTCGAGGAGGCCCGCAAGGGCGCCTGGGTCGTCCGGGAGGTCGCCGGGTTCAACCTGTTGATCCTCGCGACAGGATCCGAAGTCAGCCTCGCCCTCGACGCGGCCGCCATCCTTGAAAAAGATAACCCGGCCCTCAAGATCCGCGTGGTGTCGATGCCGTGCTGGGAGATTTTCGAGAAACAAACCGTGGCGTGGCGCGAGTCCGTGATCCCGTCGTCGTGCAGAAAGCGCGTCTCGATCGAGGCCGGAGTCACTCTGGGCTGGCAAAAATATACGGGGAACGCGGTGGACGGACTTTGCATCGGCCTCGATCACTTCGGCGCCAGCGCGCCGGCGGAACACCTGGCCGAGGAATACGGATTCACGCCGGCGAAAGTCGCCGCGCGCGTGAGGCAGTGGCT
>RGVZ01000631.1 GCA_010029825.1 bacterium
ACACTCCTCCTCCGTGCACTAAAGATATGAGTGCTATCCCATTCACCTCCGGCGGCTGTTGCGTCGGCTAGCTCGGCCTCCCAGACATCGGGATCCCATCGCCGTTGCCAGGCGCGCACAAAGGCCGTGGAAATCGGAGTGAGCGGTAGCCGATTTGCGGGACCAGTGGGCCACGAAATAGATGCATTGCCCTGTCGGAACTCCAATATCGGAATCGGTGCTGCACAGTACATGGAGAACACAGTACTACCGGTCTGTTCCCAGGGACCGGTGTAGATCACTTGGCGTCCGCTTGACACATCGGCTACTAACATTATGTCGTGATTTGGTCTTCCAATACGACGACCGGAATGAGCTGGCAGCATGACAAATGCGTCATCTGGCCACTGGTGATCCGCGGCGCCGTGGAAAATACGGTAAGGGGAGATATGATAGACAGAGGGAGAGTCACCCCAGCGGTCGGGGCCTTCGCGGACGAGACTGCTCTGGAACACGCTGACACGGTCCCGGTGGCGGACGGTGTCATCGGCGATGGCGAACAACAGAGGAAATTGCATGGGAGCGGGGGCAGCGGCAGCGGCGAAATGGTTGCGTCGTAGCACCGACCACTCCATCCTGTTGCGGGTGGTGGGTTCAATTTTAATCGCTGGGCCAGGAGAGAATGGCTGGAGCGGATCGTCGTCTGACAGCGGTGCGTATGCCGTTTGAACTGCGGGCGAACGATGTGGTCCGGCACGTGGTTTCGGTGGACAGTCGGTTTCGCGATACGCCGTCGGCCCGGGAGTCATCGCCGTCGGACTTCTACTACACACTGTTGGCACCGGTGCGGAATGTCCTGCGGGTGCGTATAACGTCGGTGGAGTTTCCGAACAACTATCGGTTCTTCACGGAGCGGCGGCGGAATGTTGCCGTGCGGGTGCTATACATGAATGCGGGAACTGGAATGTCCGTGGTGTTGACGGTTCCGGATGGCAACTACACGGCGGGCGATATGGTGGATGCGCTGGAGGCGGCGATTCTGGATGCGTCGGGTTCTGGGGCGGTGCCGGGATTCGGTGCGTTGGGACTCGCAGTCACGTTCAGCGAGAGCACGGGAAAGTTTCAGTTTACGGGACGTGGGCGTTTTGGACTGGACGCCACATGGATCGGGACGGGAGCGGCGTTGGTTGGATGGGCGCGTCCGTTTGATTACGGACTGGGATGGTATTTGGGATTTACACGGCGGCTCCATATGGCGATGGCACCGGTCGCACCGGCGACGAAATGGACACTGGAGTCGGATGGCTGTGCGAATTTCGCGGGAGACAATTATGTGTTTG
>RGVZ01000632.1 GCA_010029825.1 bacterium
TTCCTGTACTTAAGTTAGTAGTAACAACATTTCCGGATGTTACATTTGTAAAGGATGCGTTTCCTGTACTTAAGTTAGTAGCAACAACATTTCCGGATGTTAAATTTGTAAAGGATGCGTTTCCTGTACTTAAGTTAGTAGTAACAACATTTCCGGATGTTACATTTGTAAAGGATGCAGTTCCTGTACTTAAGTTAGTTGACACAACATTTGTTGAAGTAACATTTGTACTATAGATTGAACCTGAACTAATTGAGGTTGTTGCTAGTAATGAAGCAGTCGTAAGACCTGTTGTAAAGGATGCAGTTCCTGTACTTAAGTTAGTAGCAACAACATTTCCTGATGTTAAATTTGTAAAGGACGCTGTTCCAACGCTTAAATTAGTTGATACAATATTCGTACTTGTAGCATTTGTACTATACATTGAACCTGAACTAATTGAGGTTGTAACTACTAAATTATTAATTGTTTCATTTGCTGTAGTTACATTTTGAAAATTGGAAATACCAGTTACATTTAATGTCCCTGATGTTATACCAGTTGTTGTCACTATATCGCCTCTAACATCTAGTTTATATTTTGGAGCCGTCGTTCCTATACCTACATTACCACGTGTAAAAAATATACTACCACCAGTTCCATTAGACCACTCTCCACCTCCACTTCCATATATCTAATGTATATGCTGGACTTGTATTTGCAATACCAACATTACCATTTGTAGTAAATATTGTGCCAACTGTATTTGAATTTGAACTGGCGTTTAATACACCATTTTCTATATACACACTTGATGTTCGAATTGGTATATAATTATTAATTGTAGCATTTCCTATAGTATCTCCTGATGCATACCCAAATCGGAATTCATCTGCTGTTTCAGAATAAATTATACTACTATACGTTGAACCATTTGTTACATCATTATTATTTCGTTGTAATAATAATCCAGTGTCAGTTGATACTGTACCACCTCCAGCATTTAATACTAAAATATTATCAGCAAATGACGCCGATGTTCCTAATACAGTTATATTTCCACCAATAAATGTATCTCTCCCAACCGATATACCACCACCTACTGTTAAAGAACCGCCTGTGCCTACTCCCGTAGAATTACTTGTATTTAAAATTTCTATAGGATTGTTATAGTACGATGCCATACTATGTTTTATATAAATTAATAATAAATTAATTTACTAATTTGTATAAATTAAAATAAAATTAGTTAAAAAATGTTTAAAATATAAATCTTTACATCTTAGACATCTTAGACTTCTTAGACTTCTTGGACTTCTTGGACTTCTTAGACTTCTT
>RGVZ01000633.1 GCA_010029825.1 bacterium
AAATTACTATCTTCTAACTTTGAGATATAAAAGTATCATAAAATAAGAAGGTGGCAGAAGGTGGCAGAAAGAAGTATCGCAATCCAAAATTCCATAGAGCCGCAAAAATTTTTGAGAGTCCTCTTGGATTGGCGGAGTAGTTTTGGCAGTTTATGATACTTCTTTCTGCCACCGGCCGTTGTCCCCATATATCCGTGTGGGAAATTATACAGTCCCCTTCTGCCACCACGGCGATTCTTCTGCCACCACCAGCCCTCCTCCACCGCGCGTGCAAGAGAAGGATCATTCTTCTCGTTTTTGTGATACAAACAGTACGGTGACAGAAAGGTGACAGAAGGAGAGTATCACTGTGACAGAAGAGTGACAGAAGTACTATTTTACTTTTCTCTTACTTTGAGATATAAAAGTATCATAAAATAAGATGGTGACAGAAGGTGACAGAAAGGAGTATCGCAATCCAAAATTCCATAGAGCCGCAAAAAAATTTAGAGAGTCCTCTTGGATTGGCGGAGTAGTTTTGGCAGTTTATGATACTCCTTTCTGTCACCGACCGGTGTCCCCATATATCCGTATGGGAAATTATAAAGTCCCCTTCTGTCACCACGGCGATTCTTCTGTCACCACCAGCCCTCCTCCACCGCGCGTGCAAGAGAAGGATCATTCTTCTCGTTTTTGTGATGCAAACAGTACGGTGGCAGAAAGGTGGCAGAAGAAGAGTATCATAGTGGCAGAAGAGTGGCAGAAGACTAAAATTACTATCTTCTAACTTTGAGATATAAAAGTATCATAAGACTTAAATTACTATCTTCTAACTTTGAGATATAAAAGTATCATAAAATAAGAAGGTGGCAGAAGGTGGCAGAAAGGAGTATCGCAATCCAAAAATCCATAGAGCCGCAAAATTTTTGAGAGTCCTCTTGGATTGGCGGAGTAGTTTTGGCCGTTTGTGATACTCCTTTCTGCCACCGGCTGTTGTCCCCATATATCCATATGGGAAATTATACAATCCCCTTCTGCCACCACGGTGATTCTTCTGCCACCGCGCGTGCGAGAGGTAACAGGGGGGTATTTGGATGAACATAACCCGCTAAAGGAATGGTTGACGGAAAACTACATTATTACACATTGGGAGGGGGATACAGTGCCTGCTACAGAGATGAGGGCGGATTTTTTGGCGACACAAGCTGCTGGGAATACAGTATCGGCTGTAAAATTCAAGGAACTAATGGGCTATAATTGTATTGAGGCTAAGAGAAACAATAGGGGGATTGTATTTAATGGTATTAAAAAGAAATCTGATGGAATTAGTA
>RGVZ01000634.1 GCA_010029825.1 bacterium
CCGACGTGTCAGACCCAGAGCTGCTCTTTGAAGTCGTTCGGCAGATCACTTGAAACTTGTGCACCATGTCTCTGTTCGGCGCCACGTCCGCTGCCGACGTGCGCGCGGCGCTCGCCGCGGGCGCAGACATCGAGCAGCGTGGATGGCTGCGGTGGAAAGTCACTGTGTCGAAGCCGCGCTCGCGCTGATCGCGGCCGGCGCAAATGTTACGAGTCGTTCTAATAGAAGCACGACGGCATTGCATGTGGCTGCAACTTGGTCTCACGAGGCTGTCAACGCTCTTATCAAAGCAGGAGCGGACGTCAACGCGCGAAATGAGTTTAATCGCACGCCAATATTTTATGCACTAGACTTGCGCAGCTTACCACTGCTGCTGGAAGCTGGTGCCGACATTGAAGCACGCGATCACCTCGGCAGGACGCCTGTTGTTTTCGTAGCGTCTTTTTATGACCCGCGCTGGAGCGTCGCTGACGGTGCCCACCGCCTGATAGCCGGCATCTGCCAGCTCTTCCACGAGCCGAACAGGATCCAACCGATCCCCCGTCGCGATTTTTTTCAGGCTTTTTTGCATCCAATCTTTCGGTGGCAGCGGCTCACCCAAAACTGCTTCCGTCACAACGGCAATTTTGGGTCTCTCTTTTTCGAGTAAACCCGCCAAGGCACCGATCCACTCCGACTCGAGATCGGGGTCGGGTCGGACCTTTTTCGAGCCGCGAAACGCCTCGGGAATGACCAGACATCGGCCTCCCCACGCCTCCATCTCCGCCGCCAAATCCTCCTGTTGCCGAATGTTTTCACAAACCACCAGCCAACCCGTGGTCCCCGGTCGTTGCGCCAGCAAAACCGCCGCCAAGGCTTGGGCACCGCTAGGCCAGCCGGCAAATGACCAGTTCCCTTCCGTCACCCCACTGGGCACGAACCCCTCCAAGCCGGCCGTGTCCAGGAGCGCCCTTCCCTCCCTCCGTTGCCCTGATGTCTGCAAACCCGGTTAAATCATATCACAAAAAATGCGGAGAGCACGATCATCGGTTTGTCCGATGATTTTCCGATATCTCAACGGCAGTTCTGCTGGTCGGTTCAGCCGGACGGCCCACCCGACCCAAATTTAGCCGTCCAACCCCACCGCTTTCGCCGCTGCCGCCCGTTCCTCCTCCAACTCCGTTACGGTGGCTGCCAATTTCTTTTGTCCAAAATCATCCAGTTTCAGGCCTTGAACAATCTCCCACTTTCCGCCTCCCAAAGCCCGGATCGGAAACGAGCACATCAGGCCTTTCGGAACTCCGTAACTTCC
>RGVZ01000635.1 GCA_010029825.1 bacterium
AGATGTGTATAAGAGACAGTTCTTACTCATCGCAACCACATTTACTGTAAGGGTCAAAGGCGCAGAACTGGCAACCCATTCTCTCTGAGTGGGCTTTGCAGTAGTAAACAAATTGGTGTTCATCGCAGCAGACAAATGTCTCGTCAATGATTTCGTAGAAGTCGTTTTGGTCTATGGTTTGTGTCATGGAGACAGGATACACCTATACAATAAAAAGTGCAAATCTTTGCGCCTTCGTTCCTTTATAAGCGGGAAAGGCGGGTAGGGGTGTGTGTTGTGTGTTTTTTGCTGGGCTGGCTCCCCCCCGGACTCTGGGAATCGCTCTGGAGCGGACCGGAGTACTGGATCCTTCCTACCATCACACTCTCTTTGCGCCCCATGGCGCTGCTGGTTCGTCAGGTCCGCGGCAGCCTGCTCGAGTCCCTCGAACACGATTATATTCGCACGGCTCGAGCCAAGGGATTGGGCGAGCACACGATCATCTGGAAGCACGCGCTCCGAAACGCATGGATCCCTGTCCTCGGGCTTCTCCCTCCCATCGCAGCACAGCTGCTCACCGGCTCCTTCCTGGTCGAAACCGTCTTCCAGATCCCGGGACTCGGACGTTCGTTCGTCTCCAGCGTGGTCAATCGTGACTACGGCCTGATCATGGGAACGACGCTGACCTTCGGGCTTTTCCTTGCCGTATTCACCCTTGCCGGCGACCTCCTGCTCACTTGGGCGGATCCTCGTCTGCGGCATCAGGGAGACGAGCGATGAGTCGCGCCTCAGGCAGAAGAGATCCATGGATGGTCTTCTTCGCATCATTCCTGATCGTGATCACCCTGCTTGCGGTTGCTGGCGACTGGATGGTCCCCTACGCCCCGGATGCGCAGGACATTGTTCGCAAACTTGAGCTCCCATCGGCAGATCACTGGTTTGGCACCGACGCCCTTGGTCGCGATCTTCTTGCGCGAGTGATCCAGGGCTCCCAGCTCTCACTCCTGATCGGCCTCGCCAGCACAGTATTTGCGATGCTGATAGGAACGGTCACTGGCGCACTGGCAGGCTTTTTTGGCGGCTGGGTGGATCGGCTACTCACTTCGACTACTGACTTCTTCTCGATTTTTCCGTCGCTGCTCCTGGCCATCCTGCTCTCTCTCCTGCTCGGACGCGGAGCTGCAGGAATCCTGCTTTCGATCGGCATCGTAGCCTGGGTCCAACACGCGAGGCTCGTGAGAGCCCAGGTCATCCAAGCCCGGAACTTCACCTACGTGGAGTCAGCTCGATCT